>NZ_CP025624.1:6000000-6300000 GCF_002874965.1 Pseudomonas sp. NC02
GCCCCTAGTGTCCCCCAAAGCGCCGCCTGGAAACACCGATGGTTTGTGCTGGCATTGCCGCTGCCCATTGTGGCAACCGCTGGGCGGTACTAAATATTTGGCTATTAGTCGCCTTCCAACAAGCCATTAGATGAGGGAGTGTAACTAAATACTAACAAGGCGCATTTAGAGCAAGTTCTTAAAACTAATGGAAAAAAATCTTATCGAACGCCTGAAACCTGTACACCGTAGCCAGGTTGTACAAATGTTATTGGCCTAACGCCCGCTTGAACATAACCAAATTTTTATTTCGAGCTGTAGCCGTTGTCCTACACTATTTTTTCACGTTGTAACCGGGGGCCTTGGAAGTACCCCATGTAAAAACCGTTCGCATGGAGAGTTACCGATGGTCAACTGGCACAACACTCGCCTGCCCAAACTCGAAGGGGAAAGCGAAATAACCAGTATGTACGAAGCTGCCCTCAACCTTACCTACGAGCTTGGCTTCCAATACTGCGCATTCACCCTTAGTTCCCATCTACCCAACAACCAAACGAAAACTATCAACCTCAACAACTATTCCAATGAATGGAATACGCTGTACAGACAAGAGCACTACTTTGATCTCGACCCTGTGGTTGCGCATTGCAAACGCTCGGTTCTACCGATCGTATGGGACGAGAAAACCTTTTCTTCGGTACCGGACTTATGGACCCATGCCCAGTCCAACGGACTGAATTTCGGATGGACCCAATCGGTTCATGACTTCCAGGGTGTTTTCAGCATGTTGAGCCTGGGGCGTGCCACCGGCCCAGTGGGCCCTGAAGAACTCTATGAAAAAGCCGGGCAAGTGCTCTGGATTTGCCACGCCATGCACGCGGTGGTGGCCAAAAAATACGCAGACAATCCCAGCCCGCAAGCGCCCAGCAAATTGACCCCGCGGGAAACCGAAATCCTGCAATGGTCGGCCTTGGGCAAGACCGCCTCGGACATCGCCACCATCCTGTGCCTGTCCGAACGCACGGTCGGCTTCCATATCAGCAGTGCGATGAAGAAACTGGGGGTCAGTAACAAGATTGCCGCAGTGATCACGGCAGTCAAATGCGGGCTGTTTTAAACACCGCATGTAATCCAGGGGAAAAAAACGTAACATTTGCGGCCAGTTCCGGGTGATGACGCGAGCCCCTGATGCGCCTCGCGTCGCCGCTCACCCCGATGGTTCGCTTACCCAGAGTCTCACCCGCCATGCCCCTGCTCGACAGCCCCTTTGCCCAACTCGACCTGATCCGTCAGCCAGAACAGCACAACGACCCGCTGCAAGCGTTTGATGCAGCCGATGAGTATTTGCTCAGCTACCTGGCGGAACAACAGCTGACGACGGCGACCCGCGTACTCGTGCTCAACGACAGTTTCGGCGCGCTGGCGGCCAGCCTCGAAGGGCATGTGCGGGTCACCTCCAGTGGTGACTCGTTCCTCGGCGCCCTGGGCCTGGAGAAAAACCTGGCGCGCAACGGCAAGGCTTTCGACGCGGTAACGTTCCTGCCCGCCAGCCAGACACCTGCCGGGCCGTTCGACCGCGTACTGATCCGCGTGCCGAAAACCCTGGCCCTGCTCGAAGAACAATTGATTCGCCTGCAAGGTCAACTGGCACCCGGCGCCGAAGTGATTGCCGGGGCGATGGTCAAGCACCTGCCACGGGCTGCCGGCGAACTGCTGGAGCGCTACATCGGCCCGATGCACGCCTCACTGGCGGTAAAAAAGGCCCGACTGCTGATCGCCACCCTGGCCGATCGGCCACACGCCGTATCGCCCTACCCTACGCGCTACAGCCTGGAAACCCCGGCCATCGAACTGCTCAACCACGCCAACGTGTTCTGCCGCGAAGGCCTGGACATCGGCACCCGGGCCTTCCTGCCGCACCTGCCACAAAACCTGGGCGGCGCCCGCGTAGCCGACCTGGGTTGCGGTAATGGCGTCCTGGCGATTGCCAGCGCGCTGCAAAACCCCGAGGCGCAGTACACGCTGGTCGACGAGTCTTATATGGCGGTGCAATCGGCGGCCGAGAACTGGCGCGCGGCGCTGGGCGAACGTGACGTGCTGATTCGCCCCGGCGACGGCCTGGCCGATCAGGAGCCGCAATCACTGGATGTGGTGCTGTGCAACCCGCCATTCCACCAGCAGCAAGTGGTGGGAGACTTCCTCGCCTGGCGCATGTTCCAGCAAGCGCGGGAAGCGTTGGTGGTGGGCGGCGCCCTGTACATCGTCGGCAACCGTCACTTGGGTTATCACACCAAGTTGGCGCGGTTGTTCCGTGGCGTCGAGCAAGTGGCGACCACGCCGAAGTTCGTGGTCCTCAAGGCGCGCAAATAAAAAAGCCCTCCATGAAGGAGGGCAATAGTTACAACGGGATGTCAGTGGGTGGTCAGGCCCGCGGCATTCATGAACATGCGCATCAGGCTGGCCACTACGAACAGGGCCAGGACGCTGCCGGTCCAGATCATCGCCAGCCAGCCCAGGCGCTGCCAGAGCGGCTTTTTCTCGGCCTGTTCGATGTCGTGCAACGAAGGTTTGCCGGACATGAGTCAATCCTCCTAGTGATAACCGTCTTCGTGGGTGACCTTGCCGCGGAACACGTAGTAGCTCCAGAAGGTGTAGCCCAGGATGAACGGAATGATGAACAAGGTGCCCACCAGCATGAAGCCCTGGCTTTGCGGCGGTGCGGCGGCGTCCCAGATCGAAACTGACGGCGGGATGATGTTCGGCCACAGGCTGATCCCCAAGCCACTGTAGCCAAGGAAGATCAGCACCAGCGTCAGCAGGAACGGCGTGTAGTGCGCATTGCGGGCCACGGCGCGAATCAGGCCGTACATGGTCACCAACACCAGGATCGGCACCGGCAGGAACCAGAACAGGTTCGGCAGGGTGAACCAGCGCGAGGCGATTTCCGGGTGGGCCAGCGGCGTCCAGAGGCTGACGATACCGATCACCGCCAGCACCACGAAGGCCAGGGGCCGGGCCAGGTTGTGCATCTTCTCCTGCAAGCTGCCTTCGGTCTTCATGATCAGCCAGGTGCAGCCCAGCAGCGCATACGCCACGATCAGGGCCACGCCGCAGAACATCGTGAACGGCGTCAGCCAGTCCAGGGAGCCACCGGCAAACTGCCGGTCGACCACCGGGATGCCATCAATGAACGCCCCCAGCGCCACGCCCTGGAAGAACGTCGCTGCCAGCGAGCCGCCGATGAAGGCCTTGTCCCACAGGTGACGCTTGTCGTCCTTGGCCTTGAAGCGGAACTCAAACGCCACGCCGCGAAAGATCAGCCCGATCAGCATCAGCATCAGTGGCAGGTACAGCGCCGAGAGCACCACCGAATAGGCCAGCGGGAACGCGCCAAACAACGCCGCGCCGCCGAGTACCAGCCAGGTTTCGTTGCCGTCCCACACGGGGGCGACGGTGTTCATCATCACGTCACGGTCGCTCTTGCCCGGGATGAACGGGAAGAGAATGCCGATCCCCAGGTCAAAGCCGTCCATGACCACGTACATCATGATGCCGAAGATGATGATCACGGCCCAGATCAGCGGAAGATCAATACCCATGGCTCAGTTCCCCTTGTTCAAGGTGTCGCCGTGATCGGCATCGGCACTGTCATCAGCCGCCGACAACGGACGCGCCGGTGTGCGTTTCTGCCCAGGGCCACCGTGGGTGGGCTCGGTGCTTTCGTGGGTCACAGGCCCTTTGCGCACCAGGCGCATCATGTAGCCCAGGCCCGCGCCGAACAGCGCGAAGTACACCACCACAAACAACACCAACGTAATGCTCATCTGCGCAAAGCTGTGATTGGACGAAGCGTCCGCCGTGCGCATCAGCCCGTAGACCACCCACGGCTGACGGCCGATCTCGGTGGTGAACCAGCCGGCGAGAATCGCGATCAGGCCGGACGGGCCCATCCACAGCGCCAGGTACAGGAACGGCTTGGACGTGTACATCTTGTCGCCACGGCGCAGCCAGAGGCTGAACAGGCCGGTGAAGATCATCAGGAAGCCCAGGCCCACCATGACCCGGAACGACCAGAACACGATGGTCGAATTCGGACGATCCTCAGGCGGGAACTCCTTGAGGGCCGGCACCTGCTTGTCCAGGGAGTGGGTCAGGATCAGGCTGCCCAGGTATGGGATTTCCACCGCGAACTTGGTTTTTTCAGCCTTCATGTCCGGCCAGCCGAACAGGATCAGCGGCGTGGGCTCGTTGCCGATATTTTCCCAGTGGCCTTCAATCGCGGCGATCTTCGCCGGTTGATGCTTGAGGGTATTCAGGCCGTGGAAGTCACCGATGACCGCCTGGATCGGCGCAACGATCAGCGCCATCCACATTGCCATCGACAGCATGGTGCGGATCGCCGGGTTGTCCTTGCCGCGCAGCAAGTGCCAGGCCGCCGAGGAGCCGACGAAGAACGCGGTAGCGACGAACGCGGCCGTGGCCATGTGCATCAGGCGGTAGGGGAACGACGGGTTGAAGATCACGGCCAGCCAGTCGGTGGGAATCACCCGGCCATCAATGATTTCAAAGCCCTGTGGCGTCTGCATCCAGCTGTTGGAGGCAAGAATCCAGAAAGTCGAGATCAGCGTGCCGACGGCCACCATCACCGTGGCAAAGAAGTGCAGCTTGCGCCCGACCTTGTTCCAGCCGAACAGCATGACCCCCAGGAAACCGGCTTCGAGGAAGAACGCCGTGAGCACCTCATAAGTCAGCAACGGCCCGGTGACGGCACCGGCGAAGTCCGAGAAGCGGCTCCAGTTGGTGCCGAACTGATAGGCCATGACCAGGCCGGAGACCACGCCCATGCCGAAGTTGACGGCAAAGATCTTCGACCAGAAATGGTAGAGGTCACGGTAGGTGTCGTTGTGGGTCTTGAGCCACAGGCCTTCCAGCACCGCAAGGTAACTGGCCAGGCCGATGGTGATGGCCGGGAACAGGATATGGAATGAGATGGTGAACGCGAATTGAATTCGGGCGAGATCTAGCGCCTCCAAACCGAACATAAGTCTTCCTCTGTCAGGTAATACCGAATGCTGGCTGGAGGCCTGCACCCACTGCCCCCACGGATATGGAGTGTGGCGAATTCAAATTCGTTTCTTTTTATGACCAACCACGCAGGGATTCTGGCCTTGCGGCCGCCAGAGCAATCCCGGCGAAGGTTTTGATCTGGGTCAAGCATTGCTGAAAGAGTAGTCCCATTTTCGCGAGAGCAAGGCGTGGTCTTTTGCCGCGTGACAGGTTGCCTCAGTGTGTTTTGGGTGTATATCCGTTATTTGGGTGATGGCTGGTATTGGTTCCGCTCTTACAGCGGCTCACTTTTGAACAGCGCAAAAGTAAGCAAAACGCTCTTGCCCCACCACTCGGCACCTCGCCTAGGCTCGGTGTGCCCTCACTCCGGCTTTGGACCGTGGGCCGCCGTCATGGGCCATCCTTGGCCCAGGACGGCTAACCCGGCGTCCTGCCGGGTTACCCACGCTCCAAAGCCTGCGTTCGGCCAGCGTGGTTTAACGGGGCGCCCAAGATCAAGATCAAAAGCAGATCAAAAGCACAGCGGCCTACCGGCCGGCTTGAGTGTTGAAGAGCAAAATCAAAAGCTAAAGCGGGCACGGTCCAAATGTGGGAGCGGGCTTGCTCGCGAAGGTCGTTAACGATGACGTGGGCATTCTGGATGAACGCGGCGCCCTCAGGCTTTTCGCGAGCAAGCCCGCTCCCACAGAAAAGCAGCTCTGTTTTCGCTCTGGATCTTGCCTCTGCTTTTAACACTCAAGCCGGCCGGGAGGCCGCTGTGCTCTTGCTTTTGATTTTGATCTGCGGGCCCCGTCAACCACGATGGCCGCAAGTAGGCACGGTGGAGCGGGTAAATCGGCAAGGATGCCGATTTAGCCGCGCCGGGCCATGGATGGCCCGTCGCGGCGGCCCGCGGAATCGGGCCGGAGTGCGGGCATGCCGAGCCTAAGCGAGGCACCGAGTGGTGGGGCAAAGACCTTTTGGTTACTTTTGGGGCGTTTGCCAAAAGTGACCCGCTGTAAGAGCGGAACCATAAGCGGCCGTTACCGCAGCAACGGATATGTACCCAATCAGCTGCCCATATCCCCCGCCCAACCCTCCTACGCAACTATTGGTTACAAGTTGGTGATAACCTCACCGTTCCCCCACCCAGACCCGTCTCCCCGATGCCCAGTGAACCCGCGCTGCTGTTACGTCACCACCGCCCTTTCATCGCGTTCTGGCTGGCGCGGATCTTCACCGCCAGCGGTTTCCAGATGCTCACCGTGGCCATCGGCTGGAACCTCTACCAACTGACCGGCAACGTGCTGGACCTGGGTTTGGTCGGCCTGGTGGAGTTCGTACCGCGAGTACTGTTCATGCTGCACACCGGCCATGTGGCCGATCGCTATGAACGGCGCAAGGTCGCAGCCATCTGCCAGACCGTTCAAGCGCTGATCGCGCTATCCCTGGCAATCGGCGGACTGACCGGCAATGTCACCCGCGAGATGATTTTTATCCTGGCATTCCTGCTGGGCGCAGCCCGCTCGTTTGAAATGCCCACCACCCAGGCCCTGCTGCCGAGCATCGTGCCCACTGCACTGTTTCCCCGCGCCGTGGCGTCGTCGCAGTCGGCGCAGCAATTGGCCACCATCGTGGCGCCGGCGCTGGGCGGTCTGCTGTACGCCTTTGGCAGTGTCTGGGTGTACGGCCCCACGGTGGTGCTGTACCTGATCGCCTGCGTGTTGACCCTCAACCTGCCCGCGCGCCAGACGCCGCTGAACAAGGCCAAGGCGACCATGGATTCGTTGCTGGCCGGGATTCGTTTTATCCGCAGTCGGCCGGACATCCTCGGCGCGATTTCCCTGGACCTGTTCGCCGTATTGCTGGGCGGCGCCACGGCCTTGCTGCCGGTGTTTGCCAAGGACATTTTGCTGACCGGGCCGTGGGGCCTTGGGCTGCTGCGCTCGGCGCCAGCGGTCGGGGCGTTGTTGATGTCGTTGTGGCTGGCGCGGTTTGCCGTCGACCGGCATGTGGGGCGGATCATGTTTACGGCGGTCGGGGTGTTTGGCGTAGCCACCATCGCGTTCGGCCTGTCGACCTCGTTCTGGTTCTCCCTGGCGGTGCTGGTGGTATTGGGCGCAGCGGACATGATCAGCATGGTGATCCGCGCCTCGTTCGTGCAACTGGAAACCCCGGACGAAATGCGCGGCCGGGTCAGCGCGGTCAACGGGCTGTTTATCGGCGCGTCGAATCAGCTGGGCGAGTTCGAGTCCGGGATCACCGCCCACTGGTTCGGCACCGTGCCCGCCGTGGTCATGGGCGGCATCGGCACGCTGGTGGTGACCGGGGTCTGGATCAAACTGTTCCCGACCCTGGCCAACCGCGACCGCATGCATGTGCCGGTGGAAGAACCCGCCCAGGTTTAGAAGACCTTGTCGAGGGTGACGGGAAAATCCCGCACCCGCTTGCCGGTGGCGTGATACACCGCGTTGGCCACCGCCGCCGCCACCCCGACTATCCCGATCTCGCCGACGCCCTTGGACCCAAGGGCGTTGACGATCTCGTCGTGTTCTTCGACAAACAGCACATCAATCTCGCCGATATCCGCGTTTACCGGAATGTGGTATTCGGCCAGGCTGTGGTTCATGGAGCGACCCAATACGTGATCGACCTGGGTCTCCTCATGCAACGCCATGCCGATGCCCCAGACCACCCCGCCGAGAATCTGGCTACGGGCCATCTTCGGATTGACCACCCGCCCGGCCGCAATCGCACTGACCACCCGGCTGACCTTGATGGTGCCCAGGTCCTCATCCACCCGCACTTCGACAAACACCGCCGAATGCGTGGCAGAGGCATAGCCTTCGCGCTGTTTGCCCGGCTCGCAATCCACCTGCACTTCCAGCGCGTGCTCGCCGCTGTCTTGCACCAATTGCGCCAGGGAGATGCGCTGGTCACCGGCGTGCAGCTGGCCATTCTCAAACCGCGCCGACTCAGCGTCTTTGAACGCCGGGTAAGTCTTGCGAGCAATGTCCAACAGCTTGGCGTTCAACGCTTCACAGGCCTGTTGCACCGCACTGCCCACCGACGACACGGTAAACGAGCCGCCCTGCAACGGCGCCGTCGGCAGCGATGAATCCCCCAGCAGGAACGTCACATCGCCTACCGGCACGCCGCTGGCCTGGGCGGCGATCTGCGCCATGACCGTGTAAGTGCCGGTGCCGATATCGGTGGTGGCGCTGCTGACCGTGAGCTTGCCCAGGTGGTCGATCCGCGCCTTGGCGCTGGCTTTCATTTGCAGGGCCTCCCACACGCCACCGGCCATGCCCCAACCAACCAGTTGGCGACCATCGCGCATGCTTCGCGGCTCCGGGTTGCGCTGGCTCCAGCCAAAACGCTCGGCACCTTCGCTGTAGCATTCGCGCAACGCTTTGCTGGACCAGGGCTTGTCTTCATTCTGATTGCGCTCGGCATAGTTGATCAGCCGCAATTGCACCGGGTCGATGCCCAGGGCGCAGGCCAGTTCATCCATGGCGCATTCCAGGCCGATCACCCCCAGCGCTGCGCCGGGGGCGCGCATGTCCAGCGGTGTGAACACGTCCAGCGGCACCAGCTTGTAGGTCAGCAGCACGTTATCGCAGTGATAGAGCATGCCGCTCCATTCCACCACGTGCTCGCTGAAGTCCTCGAAGCGCGAGGTCTGGCCGATGGCGGTGTGGCCCAGGGCAAGCAAGCGGCCATTGGCGGCAGCACCCAGTTGCAGGCGCTGCAAGGTGCGCGGGCGATAACCGAAGGTGAACATCTGCTGGCGCGTGAGGGTGACGCGCACCGAACGCTTCAGGACCAGCGATGCCATCACTGCCAGCGGCAACTGGTACTGCGGGCGCAGACCGGAACCAAAGGCGCCGCCGACGAACGCGGCGAAGATCCGCACCTGGCTTTTATCCAGGCCGAAGACTTTCTGCACATAGGCCTGGCAGTTCTGCGGCCCCTGGGTCTTGTCGTGGATATGCAGGGTGCCGTCCGGCTGATACAGCACGGTACTGGCGTGGGGTTCCATGGGGTTATGGTGTTCGATGGGCGTGCTGTAGTGCAGGTCCAGGCTCGTGGCGGCGCCGGTCCATTCGGCCTGGAAGTTGCCGCGCGGCTTGGGCGGTGTTTGCGGCGACGGGTGCACCTGCTCCTGCAAGGCCAGCAGATCGGTCTCGGCAGGCTCGGCGGCGTATTCAATCTGCACCAGGGAACCGGCGTGGCGCGCCAGCTCCAGGTTGTCGGCAATCACCAATGCCAACGGCTGGCCGCTGTAGAGCACGCGGTCGTTGTACAGCGGGCGAAACGGCGAGCCGTCGGCAGCATCGGCATCGGCGTAGCTGTCGTCGTAGCTGGCCAGTTTCGGGCGGTTGAGGTGATCAAGCACCATCACCACACCGGGCAGCGCCAGGGCTTGGGACGCATCAATGCGGATGACCCGGCCCTTGGCGATGTTGCTCGACACCACGCTGCCGTGCAGCAAGCCATCCTCGGGAAACTCACCGGCATAGCGCGCTTGCCCGGTGACCTTGAGCAGACCGTCGACCCGGTCCAACGGTTTGCCGATTGCGCTCATGACGTGGCTCCTGCAACAGCGGCATCGCTCAGGGCGCGAATGATCGCGCGGCGTGCCAGTTTGATCTTGAAACCGTTGTGCTCCAACGGCTCGGCGTCCAGCAGCAGGGTTTCAGCGGCAGTGCTGAAGGTTTCGCGGCTGACGGACTGGCCGATCAGCGCGGCTTCCACCGCGCGATCACGCCATGGCTTGTGGGCGACGCCGCCCAGGGCCAGGCGGGCGTCGACGATCACATCGCCATCCAGCTCAAGCGCCGCCGCGACAGATACCAGGGCGAAGGCGTAGGAAGCCCGGTCACGGATTTTCAGATAGTGACTGTGGGCAGCCAGGTGATCGGCAGGCAACTCGATGGCGGTGATCAGTTCGTCGTCGGCCAACTGGTTATCCCGCTGGGGTGCATCGCCCGGCAGCCGGTGAAAGTCGGCGAACTCGATGACCCGCGCACCACCCCGGCCCTGCACATGCACCCGCGCATCCAGGGCGGCCAGGGCCACGCACATGTCCGAAGGATGGGTGGCGACGCACTGGTCGCTGGCGCCGAGGATCGCGTGGATGCGGTTCAAACCGACCCGCGCCGGGCAGCCGCTGCCGGGCTCGCGTTTGTTGCAGGGCACGGCAGCGTCATAGAAGTAGTAGCAACGGGTGCGTTGCAGCAGGTTGCCGCCGGTACTGGCCATATTGCGCAATTGCGGCGAGGCGCCGGCGAGGATGGCCTGGGACAGCAGCGGGTAGCGTTCCTCGATCAGCGGGTGCCAGGCCAGGTCGGCGTTGCTCACCAGGGCACCGATCATCAAGCCGCCCTCTGGAGTTTCTTTCACGTCGCGAAGTGGCAGCCCGGTGATATCAATCAGGTGCTCCGGGCGGCTGATGTTCTCTTTCATCAGGTCCAGCAGGTTGGTGCCACCGGCGATAAACCGCGACGCCGGGCTGACCAGGTGCACCGCCTCCTGCACGTCGGCCGGCTTGCTGTAATGGAAGGGATTCATTGCTCACCTCCCTGCACGCGGCACGCCGGCAAGGCTTCTTCGATGGCATCGCGGATGTTGTTGTAGGCGCCGCAGCGGCAAAGGTTGCCGCTCATCAGTTCCTGGATCTGCGCGGTGTCGTGGGCACGGCCTTCACGGGCCAGGCCCACCGCCGAGCAGATTTGCCCCGGCGTGCAGTAGCCACACTGGAAGGCATCGTGCTTGATAAAGGCCTGTTGCATCGGGTGCAGGTCGTCGCCCGAGGCCAGGCCTTCGATGGTGGTCAATTCGGCACCGTCGCACATCACCGCCAGGGTCAGGCAGGCGTTCACCCGCTTACCGTTGAGCAACACGGTGCAGGCGCCGCACTGGCCGTGGTCGCAGCCCTTCTTGGTGCCCGTCAGGTCCAGTTGCTCGCGCAGCAGGTCCAGCAGGGTGGTCCAGGGCAATACATCCAGTTGGATGGGGTCCCGATTGAGGGTCAGGCGTATCGGATGACTGACGAACGGCTTGGCCGCCGCGCCATTGGGGGTTGCGCTCATAAACACCTCACGGATTGGTGTGCAATCGCGGCGTTCAGAAAAGTCGCCGTCTTAGCGGTCCGACTTCCGGAGTTTATGAGCGTTCAAGGCAATTGATGGGTGGCGATCAGCGAATGCCGAGGGTGGTGACCAACTGGTTGCGCGGTGGGTTGATCGAGGTGTTGCTGTACTGGAACGTGCCGCCGGCTTCGACATTATCCAGCTGGAACGTATAGATGTAGCCCATCAACGTTCCCGCGCCGCTGCATGGCTGGCTGATGGAACCCACCTGACAGATGGCGGTGGTGCTGATACGGGGCACCGACGCGCCGTCGAAAAATGCCTGTGGGCTGTTGCCCAGGCCGACTTCCATCACGTACACCAGTGTCTGCCCGCGGTGCGTGCACATCTGGGTGCTGTCGGCCCGCTCGGGAATGGTTTCAGTGCACTTGGCCGACTGAACCTTGAATACCCGCACCTCGCTCAACGCCGGTGCAGGCGCGCCCCACGCCGGTGCCGCACCGAGCCACAGGCCGATGCAACCGAACAGAGCTAGACTCCAGGCGCTGGCTTTTTTCATGCTGTCGATGACCCTGTAATAAACGTCGGCGCAGTATGCCTCAAGGCCATGATCAAGCCTATGCGCCACTGGCCCTCGGCTGCTGGTATGATGCGCCGCTTTTTCCGATCCTCTCTGGAACCACAGGCGCTTGGCGCAGTTTGTGCTTTGACTTAGAGGTCAACAAATAACGACGCAAGATAGCGTCACAGGGAGCAGGCATGCTGGAAAAGCTGTTTCAACTCAAGGCACACGACACGAATGTGCGCACCGAGATTCTCGCGGGCGTCACCACCTTCCTGGCCATGGCCTACATCCTGTTCGTCAACCCGAGCATCCTCGGTGAGACCGGCATGGACAAGGGCGCGGTCTTTGTCGCGACCTGCCTCGCGGCGGCCATCGGTTCCACCGTGATGGGCCTGATCGCCAACTACCCGATTGCCCTGGCACCGGGCATGGGCCTCAACGCATTCTTCACCTACACCGTGGTCCTGCACATGGGCCACACCTGGCAAGTGGCGCTGGGCGCGGTGTTCATCTCGGCAGTGCTGTTCTTCCTGCTGTCGATCTTCCGCATCCGCGAATGGATCATCAACAGCATCCCGCTGCCCCTGCGCTCGGCGATTGCGGCGGGTATCGGCCTGTTCCTGGCGCTGATCGCCCTGCACAACGCCGGCATCGTGGTCAGCAACCCGGCCACCATGGTGGGCCTGGGCGACCTGAAACAACCCGCGCCGATCCTCGCCACCCTCGGCTTCGCGCTGATCGTTGCGCTGGAAGCCCTGAAAGTGCGCGGCGCGGTATTGATCGGCATCCTGGTGGTGACCATCGCCTCCATCGTGCTGGGCTTCACCCCGTTCGGCGGCGTGATGTCGATGCCACCTTCGCTGGCCCCGACCTTCCTGCAACTGGACATCAAGGGCGCCCTGGACATCGGCCTGGTGAGCGTGATTTTCGCCTTCCTGTTCGTCGACCTCTTCGACAACTCCGGCACCCTGATCGGCGTGGCCAAGCGCGCGGGTCTCATGGGCAAGGACGGCCACATGCCGAAAATGGGCCGTGCGCTGATCGCTGACAGTACGGCGGCCATGGCCGGCTCGCTGCTGGGCACCTCGACCACCACCAGCTACATCGAATCGGCGGCGGGCGTGAGCGCCGGTGGCCGTACCGGTTTGACCGCCGTCGTGGTCGCGATCCTGTTCCTGCTGGCGCTGTTCTTTTCGCCACTGGCGGCCAGCGTCCCGGCCTTCGCCACCGCACCGGCGCTGCTGTTCGTCGCCGTACTGATGACCTCGGGCCTGGCCGAAATCGACTGGGACGACATCACCGTCGCCGCACCGGTGGTGATCACCGCCCTGGCGATGCCATTCACTTATTCCATCGCCAACGGCATTGCCTTCGGTTTCATCGCCTGGACCGCCATCAAGCTGCTTTCGGGCCGCTACCGTGAGCTGAACCCGGCGCTGGTGATCCTGTCGATTCTGTTTGTGATCAAGCTGGGCTGGTTCAACGCATGACTTTTGACGCCGCAAGCTACACCGTTCAACTGGAAGAAAAGGTCACGCGCCTGCGTGACCTGCTGGCGCCGTTCGACGCGCCAGAGCCTCAGGTTTTCGACTCGCCGTTGCAGAACTTCCGCCTGCGGGCGGAGTTCCGCCTGTGGCGCGAAGAGGGTCAGCGCCACTACGCAATGTTCTCCCAGGAGGACAAGCGCACACCGATCCTCATTGAAGAGTTTCCGATTGCCAGCCTGCGCATCAACCAATTGATGCCGCAACTCAAGGCCGCCTGGCAAGCCAGCGCCGCCCTGAGCCACAAGCTGTTCCAGGTGGAGTTCCTCACCACTTTGGCCGGCGACGCGATGATTACCCTGTGCTATCACCGCCCGCTGGACGAGCATTGGCATACGGCGGCGAACACGCTGGCGGCGGACCTGAACGTCAGCATCATCGGCCGCTCCAAGGGCAAGCGCGATGTGATCGGCCGCGATTACGTGGTCGAGAAACTCGACGTCGGCGGTCGCACCTTCAGCTATCGCCAGCCTGAAGGCGCGTTCACCCAGCCCAACGGCACGGTGAACCAAAAGATGCTCAACTGGGCATTCGAAGCCCTGGGCGATCGCAGTGATGACCTGCTGGAGCTGTACTGCGGCAACGGCAACTTCACCCTGCCCCTGGCCACTCGCGTGCGCAAAGTGCTGGCCACCGAGATCAGCAAGACTTCGGTGAACGCGGCGCTGAGCAACCTCGATGAGAACGCGGTGGATAACGTCACCCTGGTGCGTTTGTCTGCCGAAGAGCTGACCGAGGCCTTGAATGAAGTGCGGCCGTTCCGCCGCCTGCACGGCATCGACCTCAAGAGCTACGAGTTTGGCAGCGTGTTCGTCGACCCGCCGCGTGCCGGCATGGACCCGGACACCTGCGAGCTGACCCGGCGCTTCGAGAACATCCTGTACATCTCCTGCAACCCGGAGACGTTGGCGGCGAACATTGCGCAACTGCATGACACGCACCGGATTACCCAGTGCGCGATGTTTGACCAGTTCCCGTGGACGCACCACATGGAATCGGGTGTGTTACTGACCCGGCGTTAAATCCCCAGCACTGCAAAGATCAAAATGTGGGAGCCGTCGAGCTTTAGCGAGGCCGCGATGGCGGTGGGTCAGACAGGAAAATGTCATCAGCCCCGCCGCCATCGCAGCCTCGCCAAGGCTCGACAGCTCCCACAGTGGATCGGTGTGTTAGCCGATATAGCCATCATGCCGATGGCTGGAAATACCCCGCCAACGCCCGCAGGTCCTGCTCGTTCAGCAACCCTGCAAAATACTTCAGTTGTATCCGCGCCAGCAGATACGCATGCCGCGCATCCGCCAGGTCGCGGCGTGCCGTGAACAGTTGCTGCTCGGCATCCAGCACATCGAGGTTGACGCGCTCGCCACCGGTCACGCTTTTCTTCGTCGCCGTCACCAGGGCGGTGGCCGAGCTGACCGCCATTTCATACGCCCGCACTTTGGCCGCGCCGCTGGTGTTGAGGTTGAATTGCTTGCGCAGTTCGATCAGCGTCCTGGCGGTCTGCGCGTCCAGTTCATATTGGGCCTGGGACAGTTGATTGGCGGCCTGGCGCGTCGACGCCGACACCGAGCCACCGGCGAACAGCGGCAGGCTGACCTGGATGCCGACGCTGTTGGTGTCGTACTTCTGGTTGTAGCTGCTTTCCGAATCCGAGCTGGTCTGGCGGCTGCTCGCATACAGGCTGACCTTGGGCATGTGCCCAGCGCGCTTGCGCTCCACTTCGTATTCGGCGACGTCCAGCGCGTGGTGCTGGGATTTGAGCTCCGGGTTGTTGGCCATCGCCATTTCCCGCCAGGTCTCGAAACGGTTGGGCTCCAGCGGCGGGATCTCGAACTGGCGAGTCAGCGGCGCCAACTCGTCTACCTGCAACGGCTGGCCCACAATCGCTTCCAGCTCGCGCAAGGCTGCGTCCTGGGTGTCCAGGGATTCGATCTCTTCGGCCTGGGCCAGGCTCAGGCGTGCCTGGGTTTCCAGCACATCGGTGCGGGTGCCCTCGCCGCCCTTGAGCAGCCGTTCATTGAGTTGCAGGCGCTCGGCATACGCGCGTTTCTGGGCGCGGCTCAGCTCGATCCGCTCCTGGGCCAGCAACGCCTGGCTGTAGGCGCTCAACACCCGCACGGCCAGTTCCTGGCTCTTGCTGCGAAAGCGTTCATCGGCAAACAGCGCCTGCGCTGCACCCTGGCGATAGCGCGCATAGGCTTCGTAATCGAGCAGCGGTTGTTGCAGGGTCAGGGTCGAGGCATAGCTGCGGTAATCGCGGTCGCTGGTGACGTTGCCCACCGCCGTCGACTGGGTGACTTCGGACTCATTGCGCGAGTTGTTGTAGCTCCAGGACAGGTTCGGCAACAGCCCGGCGCGGCCGATGATGCGGTTTTCCTCGCCGGCCTCGCGCTCCTGGATTGCCGCCTGAAACGTCGGGTCGTTGCGCAGGGCCAAGTCATAGGCGTCGAGCAATCCCAGCGCCTGAACCGATCCACTGCAGGCACAACACAGACCGAATAACAGCGCCTTCATTCTTCCACCAACGCCATGTGAGTCCGATCCAGCAAGGGTTTGAACAGGTAGTTGAGCATCGAGCGCTCACCGGTTTTGACGAACGCTTCCACCGGCATGCCCGGGCGAATCTGCAAGCCGTCGAGCTGGCGCATGCCAGCTGCACTGACCTGGGCGCGCAAGGTGTAATACGGCTCATCGGTGCGCTCGTCGACCTGGCGGTCGGCCGACACCAGCGTCACTTCACCGGCAATGCGTGGGGTGGTGCTCTGGTTGAACGCCGAGAACAGCAACTCCACCGGCAAGCCCGGGTGCACCTTGTCGACCATCTGCACCGGCACCCGCGCTTCCACCAGCAGCGGTTCGCCCTGGGGCACGATGTCCATCAGCGCCTGGCCGGGCTTGACCACGCCGCCTTCGGTGTACACCTCCAGCCCCACCACCACGCCAGCCGCCGGCGCGCGCACCAGGCTGTTGGCCAGTTCGAATTCGGCCGAGGCCAACCGGTTGCGCAAGTCGTCGCTGCGGGTGCGGGTTTCGGCCAGTTGGCCGCGCAGGTCTTTCTGGAAGTCTTCGCCGAGCTGGCGGATGCGCAGGCGCAGTTCAAGGACTTGCCGTTGCAACTGGCCGATGCGGCCGAAATCCTCGGCAATCGCACCGTCGAGCTGGGCATACAGCCGTTCATTTTCCAGCAGCCGATTGCGCGGAATGTAGCCGTCCCGCGCCAGCTCGCGCAGGCCTTGCAGTTGTTCATTCATCGCGGTGCGTTGCAGCACTTTGCTGGCCTGGGATTCCCGGGTGCCGCGCAATTGTGCCTCGGCACCGGCGATGGTTTCCCGCAGGCCTTGCTGCTCCGTGGCCAGGGCCTGGACGCGACTGCTGAACAGTTGCCGTTGCAGGCTCAAGGTGGCGGCGGCCTCAGGCTCGTTCAGCAGTTCGGGGCCGAAGACGATGGCCGACAAGCCTTCGCTCTCGGCACTCAAGCGCGCTTCGCTGGCCCGGGACGCAATGAACTGGCTGCGCAAAGACTGCATCTGCCCGCGCAACGGGGTTTCCTTCAGGCGGACCAATACCTGGCCGGCGCTTACCACCTCGCCATCGCGCACCTCGATCCGCTCGACGATCCCGCCCGCGGGGTGCTGCACCGTCTTGCGGTGCCCCGACACCATGACCTTGCCGGACACCGCCACGCCCTTGTCCAACGGTGCCAGCGTGGCCCAGCCCAGGAACCCGGCAAACCCGCCGAGCACCAGCAACCAGCCCAGGCGCGCGTATTTTTTATCGTCCAGCGCCAGCACGTTGTTCACCGGCGGCACGCTGTTGTCCGTCACAAGCACAGGTCGGCTCATGCTTTTTTTCCTTCACCGAGGCGGTAGCTCATGCTCATCGCCGACACCGGTTTGGGCGGCGCGGCCGCCGGTTTCTGCGTGGCCTCCAGCACCCGCGCCGTGGGCCCGAACGCCTGCAACTGGCCGTCCCGCAGAATCAGTAATTGGTCCGTCAACGCCAGCACAGGGGTCTTGTGGGTGATCAGCACCAGCGTGCGACGCTGCGCCTTGAGCAAGGTGATGGCATGGAGCAAGGCCTGCTCGCCGGCCTCATCGAGATTGGAATTGGGCTCATCCAGTACGATCAGCGCAGGCACGCCGTACAGCGCTCGCGCCAGCGCGACACGTTGCTTCTGCCCGCCGGACAACCCGGCACCGCCCTCCCCCAGTTGGGTGTCGTAGCCTTGGGGCAACTGCAGGATCAGTTGATGCACGCCGGCCATTTGCGCGGCAGCGAGCACCTTGTCCGAATCCACGGTGTCGAAACGCGCGATGTTGTCGGCAATGCTGCCGGCGAACAGCTGGATGTCCTGGGGCAGATACCCAATGTGCGGGCCGAGTTGCTGCTTGTCCCATTGCGCCAGGTCCGCGCCGTCCAGCCGCACCTTGCCGGCCAAGGGCGCCCAGGCCCCCACCAGCAACCGCGCCAGGGTCGACTTGCCGCAACCGGAAGGCCCGATCACGCCCAGCACGTCACCGGCAGGCAGGCTGAACCCGAGGTTGGCCAACGCGGGCCGACGACTGCCGGGCGCACACGCGCTTACCTGTTCGACCGTCAACTGGCCGCTGGGCGCCGGCAAGCTCATGCGCTCGGTGCGCGCCGGGTTGGCCGCCAGCATCAGGGTCAAACGGTCATAGGCCAGGCGCGCCGAACTCCACTGTTTCCACACGCCGATCAGTTGGTCGATAGGGCTCAGTACCCGCCCCATCAGGATCGAGCCGGCGATCATCATGCCCGGCGTAATCGCCCCCTGCACCGCCAGCAATGCACCCAGACCGAGGACCAATGACTGCAACGCCAGGCGTACGCCCTTGGACCAGGCACTGATGGCAGCGGTCTTTTCACTGGCCAGGTTCTGCGCCGCCAGAAACGCCTGGTGCTGGGCAAACCAGCGCGCACGCAGGGTTGCCAGCATGCCCATGGCTTCGATGGCTTCGGCATTGCGCAGGTTGGCCGTGGCCTGCTGGCTGGCGCTGATCGACAGCTGATTGGCCTGAGTCAACGGTGCCTGGCAGATGTGCTGGTTGGCCCACGCCAGCGCCATCAGCATCAGCGCACCGGCCAGCGCCAGGACGCCGAGCCAGGGGTGGAACAGGAAGATCACCAGCAAGTACACCGGAAACCACGGCGCATCAAAAAATGCGAACAGCGCCTGGCCGGTGGCGAACTGGCGCAAGGTCGTCAGGTCGCTCAACGCCTGCCCAGCCGCCTGGGTACCGCCCTTGAGTTGCGCCTCGAACGCGGCGTCGTACACCCGCTGGTTCAGGCGCATGTCCATCTGTGTGCCAAGACGGATCACCACCTGGCTGCGCACCCACTCCAGCGCGCCCATCAAGCCGAACAAGCCAAGGATCATCAGCGTCAGCATCAACAGGGTCATCGAGTTGCCGGAGGCCAGCACCCGGTCGTAGACCTGCAACATGTACAGCGCCGGGGCCAGCATCAACAGGTTGATCACTGCCGAAAACAAGCCAATGTTGAGGAAGCCACTTTTATAGGCCGTGAGAGCGGCCAGGGTTTCGTTGCCGGCATGGCGCATCGAGGGAGTCTCATGGGGGAAATCGGGAAGCGCCGCCCGCGTTTGACACGCCGCGCGCCGCTGCGCAGAATTTGTCACCGCCGTCGCCCTGGCCTTCGAAACTCACGGCGACGACGGGGTTTACGCAGCGAATGGGAGAGCGATCTTCCATTCGCTTTTTTCATTGCACAGCCACATCAGGCAGCGAGTGCCCAGTCCTGTGCAACGTCCTGCACGCCTACCAGGGCGACGTCGGTGGTGGTTGCCGTAGCGTGTGCTGCCAGGCCGGCCGAGATCTCGTCGAAGGTGTTGGCGGTGGACAGGCCGAAGTCGTCCAGCAGGTTGTTGAGCACGGTTTCCAGTGCCGAGGTGTTGCCTTGCATCAGGCTGTAGATCACGTTCTGAACGTCGTTGCCGACGCGGCCTGCACCTTGTGCCGCGCTCACGTCAAGGCCGTTGAAAGCCACTTTGAACGCATCGAGGGTGAAGTCGCTGCCATTGCCGCCGCCCAGGCCGGTGCCCAGTTGAACGTTATCCAGGTTGCCCCACAGGTAGTGGTTTTCGTTGTGGCTGGCTGGCAGCGCCGGGTTGAATACGTAGTGCAGGCCGTTGCTGGTGTTGCTGTCGGCAATGAACGCGTAGTCGGAATTGTTGGCGCCGTGGGTCGAATACTGGTCGCCGCTCAGGGAGCCGTTGCTGAAGCCGCCGGTGTTGCTGCTGCCGTGACCCGCAGTGTTGAACCCCAGTGCCCAGTCGGTCAGGTAGTCCGAGACGGAGTAAGCACCGAGCGCAGCTTCGTAACTAACAGAAATAGTCATCACTTAACCTCGTTATAAACAACACGATTGATCAGCACGCTCATACAGCGCACTTTTTGCCCACCCTTGGGCAAAACCGTTGGTTGATAAAGTGCCGTGGCACCTTGATCAGAACTTGTATTCGAGCATCCCGCTCAACGTTCGCCCGCGCGCCAGGCTCAGGTTATTGGCGTCCCCCATCGCAACGAAGTAGGCCTCATCGGTGGCGTTTTCCAGCGCCAGGGCGATGTTCAATTGGTCGGTCATCCAGTAGCTGGCGTACAGGTCATAGAGGGTGTACTGGGGCCATAGCGCCTGGTCGATGAAGTCATAACCTTGTGAGTCGAGGTTCTCGCCATTGCCTGAGCTGTAGCGCACGCGGACGCCCATATCGAGTCGCTTTTCCAGGAAGCGCGCGCCCAGGGTCAGCGAGCCGCGATCAGCCGGCATATAGGTGGCGTTGCCCATGATCCGGCCACAGCTTTCCTTGTTGTTGGCGACATCGTCGTCCAGCACCTCATACGTGGTCACCGGGCGCAGGCCGGTCGTGCCGTTTGGCCGGGTGTAGCGTTCATAGCGTGTGGTGGACGGCCCGTTCTTCTTCGCCCCGCCCATGTAATAGTTCTTCGAGCAGAACTCATTACTGCCGATCATGTGGGTGTAACTAAGGTTGGCGTACGCCCGCCCCATGTCGTAGTTGAGCTGGTACTCCACCCCCCGAAAGCGCGTGGGGTTGGTGTTATTGACGTACGCCATCGTGCCGAGAAAACCGCCGACGGAGGTCTCCGGCAAACTGACGCTGTGATTGAGGAAAGAGAAGTTCTCGATCCGGGTATCGAAGTAAGCCACCTTCATGCCCAGGCGGTCGTCACCGAACAGCAGTCCCTCTTTGAATACGTTCACGCCCATTTCCCAGTCCCGCGACTCTTCGGGTTTCAGGAACGGGTTGGGAAACACCCGCTCTGATGAGCTGCCACCGTGAGGACGCCCGGTCATGAAGGTTTCCGTTACCGCCGGCGGGCGCCAGCCCTTGCCCCAGCGGGCGTAGAGTTGCATCCAGTCCAGCCCCGGCTTTATGCCGATACCGAACGTGGGAGAGAACTGGCCCTCTTCTCTATCAATGTCGAAAACCTCCTCGACACGCTTGGCACCTACCGTGCTGCTGTAGAACCGATCGCGCCGGTACAGCGTCATCCCGGTGACCCCTTCCAGCCGATAGCGGTCGTACCGCAAGCCCGCATCCAGCGTCAGCCAGTCGCCATATTCGTACTGCAGGTTGTTGAACAGGCTGGCGATGGTGCGTTTGCCACCGGGCGTCCCGCCTTCAACGTAAGGCAACAGGCCGGAAAGGTTGGTGGCCTCGACCTTGTTGGTACTGGGCTTGAACTTGTCTTGATACACCTCCACGCCGTAGTTCCAACTCACATGCCCCAACGCATCGAAGTCGAACCGCGATGTGTTGTCGCCCTGTACACCCCAGGTATCGGTCTGAAAATGATCCGTGTAGCCCGCCACATAGTTGCCGGAGGTCAGCGACGCGGTGTTGGGCGCATTGTCCCGGTCCATCTGTGTGGTGACGTAGTAGACCTTGGCCTTGAAATCGATCAGCGGGTTATCCGGCGTGTAGCGATAATCCAGTCCGACGTTCCTGGCATTGAGGTTGTTCTTGCTGACGCGCTGGTAGTACACGCTCTGGTTATCCGGGGCGGTGTAGGCCCACGCGTCATTGCTGTCGCTGTCACTTTCCAGGTAGCTCAGTTGCACCCGTTGGTCATTGGGCAGGTTCAGGCCGAACTTGACGATTTGCGAGCGGGTCACGCTGCCGGTGTCACCGACCTCACTGTTCAGCCAATCGTCGAAGGCCGCAGGCTGGGAGTCACGAGCGCGCAAATGAGTGCCCAGTTTCTGGTCGTTGTGGGTACCGGCGCGGTAGTCGCCAAAATGCCGTTCGCTGTACCCCAGCAGCACGTCGCCGCGCTCGTCGCCAAAGGCAAACACACCGCTGCCGTTGAAATAGGTGCCGTTACCCAGTTCACCAATCCCGCTACCGGCACGCAGACGCCCGCCATAGTCCTTGCCATCGGCCAGGAACTCACTGGCCTCCAGGGTCTTGAAGGATGCAATCCCGCCCAACACGGCAGCACCGCCCTGCCCGGACTGGCTGCCCTTGTCGATTTCGATGCTGGAGATGAATTCCGGGTCGATCAACATCGTGCCGTTGCGCTGCTGGTGGCCGTTGACGTTGAAGTTCTGGCGCATGCCGTCGATGTTCATGTTGACCCGGCCGTAGTCCTGCACGCCGCGGATGTTCACCGACAGGCCCGGGTCACGCTGGTTGACGGCGGTGTACACGCCGGCGGTTTCTTCGAGCATGTCGGCGGCGTGGCGTGGTGGGCGTTTGTCGATCTGCTCGCGACTGATCACGGCCACCGAGCGCGGTGTGTCGTACACCCAGTCGCTTGGCTTGCCGTTGGTGTTGCCGGTGATGGTGGTGGTGCCCACGGTCAGCGCACCGTCATGGTCGGCGCCGACGCGAGTCAGCGTCACCTGCCGGTCCCCGGTAAAGCGGTATTCCACCGGTGCACTGCCCACCAATCGGCCGAGGCCTTCCTGGGCGCTGTAACGGCCCTTGAGCGCGGTGCTGGTGAGGCCTTGCAGGCGCGCGCTGTCGAACAACACTTGCAACCCGGCCTGGTCGGCGAACGTCAGTACGGCAAGGCCCAAGGGTTGCGCCGCAATATCAAACGTCAACGTGACAGGCTGTGATTCACCGACTGGCGCCTCGGCGGCCTGCACCTGGCAGGCGGAGGCTAACAGCCCCAGGTGGATGGCAAGGGCCAACCGGCTACCGGTGTTGCGCCCCTTGGTGATTGCAGACATCGACGTTATCCCTTCGCTGACCATTCTTGTTTATGCGAATACTTCTCACTTAACAGGACGTGTCAGGCGTCGGAACTCAGTAAGGTTTTTTTGAAAGTTTTTTCAAAGGGCGTAAACGGGGCCCGGCGACCCCATCAATAGATCAGGCTCAGCCCCGCCAGATCAAAGCGCTGCACCTGTAATTCTTCGGTCAGGGTGCCGAGGGCCGTGTCGAGCATATCGAGGCGGAACACGCCGCTGACTTCACGGGTGCCGAGGTCGGCATTGGTCAGCACCACCTTGCCCGGCCGGTAGCGGTTGAGCTGTTCGATGACCTTGGCCAGCGGCAAGCGGTCGAAGATCAGCACACCGCGACGCCAACTGGTGGCGCGCTCCAGGTCGAAGTCGTCGAGGGCGACCACGCCGTTCTCCGGGCTGTAGCGCGCAGCCTGGCCTTCCTTGAGCACCGTTTCTTTCTGCGGCAGCGCCTGCAGCGTGACGGCCACACTGTGCTGCAACACTCCGACCCAGGCCTGCCGGTCGTCCTCACGCTCGACCACAAACCGCGTGCCCAGGGCACGGGTTTGCCCGCTGGCGCTGTGCACCACGAACGGCCTTTTTTCCTCACCGGCCATGGGCGCCACATCAAAGATGGCCGAGCCTTTGATCAGGCTGATGCGCCGCTGCACACCGTCAAACTCCAGCTTGATCGCACTCGCAGAATCCAGTTGCACGCTGCTGCCGTCCGCCAGGTGCACGGTGCGCACTTCGCCTTTTTGGGTGAAGTAATCGGCCTGCACCTGCAGCAGCGCCTCAGGCCCGCGCACCCAGCCGACGCCCGCCACCACCAGCAACAGCGCAACACTCGCCGCCATGCGCCACGGCCTGCGCCGACGAGGGCCGCGCACCGGCGCAGCGGTAGCGGGCGGCCGCTGGCGATGCACCGTCTCATCGCGATGCACCTCGCCCAGCGCCGCCCACGTCTGCTCGGCAAAACGCAGCGCCGCTTCATGGCGGCTGTCTCTGGCGATCCATTGGCGCAGCTCGGCCTGCTCCTGATCGGTCAGGGCGCCGGCGTGCAGGCGCACCGCCCAATCGGCAGCCGCCTCGGTAATGCTGTGCTGTTGCGGACCCGGGCTATTCACGTGTGAATCTCGAATTTTTCGTTATATAACGCTGTGACGTCTGACCCCAGGTTTGTCGGTAATTCATTCGTCGGACGGCCCCGCCTCACCTTCCTGCAAACGCTGCATGACATACGCCAGCGCCTTGGCCAGGTGCTTTTGCACTGAGCTGTCGGAAATGCCCAGGTGGCGCGCGACCTGGGCATGGGTCATGCCCTCGATCCGGTTGAGACGGAAAATCTGCCGGGTACGCTCCGGCAATTCCGCCAGTGCCTGCTTCAATGCCTGCCGCTGTTGCTGCGCCATCGCCTGAGCCTCCAACCCGGCCATTTCATCTTCAATCTCGGCCAGCGCCTCATGGGGCACGGAGTCGGTCTTGCGCCGCGCCTCCTGGCGGATATGGTCGATCAGCAGATTGCCGGCCGTGCGATAGAGATAGCCCTGGGAGTTGTCGATGCGCTCGCCGGCCGGCTTTTGCGCCAGGCGCAGGAAACTCTCCTGCACCAGGTCTGCGGCCAACTGCGGGTCCCGTACCTTGCGTGCGAGATACCCGCGCAGGGTATCGGCGTGCTTGAGAAACAGGCCTTTGAGATCCACGTCCGACAAACCGACTCCCTGGAATGTTAAGGAAACAGGCGGGCATCTTAAGCGTTGTCGAGAATGATTTTCAATTGATATCAACTCTGATCCACACAACGGTGGTTTTCATTCAGCGTTCGGTAATCGAACGGTTCCCACCCACGCGATTGACCAAATTAACCATTCAGTACATTTTATTGACCTACATAAAAACAACAGTGGAGAACCCTCTATGCCGCCCATCGTGCTGGTGCTCAACGGCCCCAACCTCAACCTGCTCGGCACTCGCGAGCCCGCCACTTATGGCCATGAAACCCTGGCCGACCTTGCTGCCCTGTGTGGCCGCAGCGCCGAGCAACTGGGCCTGAAAGTCGAATTCCGCCAGACCAACCACGAAGGCGAATTGCTGGACTGGATCCACGGCGCCCGCGCCCGTTGCGCCGGCATCGTGATCAACCCGGCAGCCTGGACCCACACTTCGGTGGCGATCCGCGACGCGCTGGTGGCCAGTGAAGTACCGGTGATCGAAGTGCATTTGTCCAACGTGCATGCCCGGGAAGCGTTCCGTCATCACTCGTTCGTGTCGCCGATTGCCAAGGCGGTGCTGGCCGGGTTTGGCAGCCACGGTTATCACCTCGCCCTCGAACATTTCAGCAAGACCTTGAAGGGATGAGCGCGGTGTCCAAACGTCGAATTCTGGCCGGCCTGATAGGCGCCGGCATTCAGGCTTCCCGCACCCCGGCCTTGCACGAGCGCGAAGGCGATGCACAGGGCTTGCGTTACCTGTATCGCCTGATCGACCTCGACCAGTTGCAGACGGATACCCGCGCCCTGCCCGACCTGTTGATGGCGGCCGAACAGATGAACTTCACCGGCTTGAACATCACCTACCCGTGCAAGCAGGCGATCCTGCCGTTGCTGGATGACCTGTCACCCGAAGCACGGGGCATCGGCGCGGTGAACACCGTGGTGCTTTGGGACGGTAAACGCATCGGCCACAACACCGACTGCCTGGGCTTTGCCGAAGGCTTTCGCCGGGGCTTGAGTGATGTGGCTCGCAAGTTCGTGGTGCAGATGGGCGCGGGCGGCGCCGGGGCGGCAGTGGCCCATGCGCTGCTGGGTGAAGGCGTGGAACGCTTGAGTATTTTCGACATGGACGCCGAACGTGCCCGCAGCCTGGCGAACAACCTCAACCAGCATTTTGGTACCGGCCGGGCGCAGGCCGGCAATGACCTGGAAAGCGCCATGGCCGAGGCCGATGGCCTGGTGAATACCACGCCGATGGGCATGGCCAAGCTGCCGGGCATGCCCGTGCCGTTGGGCACCTTGCGCGCCGACTTGTGGGTAGCGGAGATCGTCTACTTCCCACTGGAAACCGAACTGCTGCGCAACGCCCGCGCCCTGGGTTGCCGCACCCTGGATGGCGGCAACATGGCGGTGTTTCAGGCGGTGAAGGCGTTTGAGTTGTTCACTGGCGAAGTGGCGGATGCAGAGCGCATGCTCGCGCACTTCCAGAGCATGACCACCCAACTGTAGAAACCGGATTAGAAATGTGGGAGCGGGCTTGCTCGCGAATGCGGTGGATCAGCCAAACATCCGGCGACTGACACTCCGCCTTCGCGAGCAAGCCCGCTCCCACATTTTGCTCGGTGTTGAACTCAAGCCTGCAGGTAGCGCAACACCGACTCGCAGATCATCGCCCGATGCCGCTGCTTGACCGCCTCATCCGACAACTCGATCTGAAAGATCTCGCTGAAGGTGTGGCGGTTCGACACCCGGTAAAAGCTGAACGAGTTGATCAGCAGGTGCACGTCCAGCGGCTCCAGCCCTTCCCGGAACAACCCCAACTCGGCGCCCCGGCGCAACGTGGTGCCAAGGGCTTCGAGGATGTTGCTGTTCATCGCCTTGATCGACGTCGACTGCTTTACATACTCGGCGTTGTGGATGTTCTCGATGCTCACGATGCGCACAAAATCCACGTTCTGATCGTGGTGATCAAAGGTGAATTCCACCAGCCGGCGGATCGCTTCCCTGGGCTCCAGGGCCGTCAGGTTCATCCGTGTCTCGGTGTTGCGAATGTCGCCGTAGAGTTTCTCCAGCACCTCGACGTAGAGCTGTTCCTTGCTGCCGAAGTAGTAATAGATCATGCGCTTGGAGGTCTGGATACGCTCCGCGATCGCGTCCACCCGGGCGCCGGAAAGGCCCTGGGTGACAAACTCGACGATGGCTTCCTGGAGAATGTTCTCGCGGGTCTTTTCCGGGTTGTTCTTGCGGCTCTTGCGCGGTGCGGTGGCCGCGGCGGGAAGCTCGGAGGTCAGGGTCATGGTGCGCTCACGGCCTTAGGTGCAGGCGCTGATTATGGGCCGCGCCGCACGCCGAAGGAAGCGCCGGCACCTTACAACCTGGCCTGGCGCACCGCACCGCTGCGGGACTTGGCCATGGCCGCCAGGCGCACCGCCACGTTGGCCGCACCGTAGCCGGCGTAACCGTTCTTGCGCTGGATGATCTCGAAGAAAAACCGGCCCTCGAACGGTTCGGTATAAACGTGAAACAGTTCACCGCCCTGGGCATCGCGGTCGTAGAGGACGTTGTAATACGCGAGCTGGCTGAGGAACTCGTCATCGAAATCAAACCGCGCCGCCAGGTCATCGTAATAGTTCAGCGGGATATCCAGCAGCGGCACGCCCGCATCCTTGGCCCGGCTGACCTCGGCGAAAATGTCCGCGCAGTCGAAGGCAATGTGGTGCACACCCGAGCCGCGATAGCTCGACAACGCGTGGGAAATCGCGGTGTTGCGGTTCTCGGAAATATTCAGCGGCAGGCGAATCGAGCTGCAACGGCTGCGCAGTGCCCGGCTTTTCACCAGGCCGTAGGGGTCGGGCAGCACCACTTCGTCGTCGGCTTCGAAATCCAGCAAGCTTTTGTAGAACAACACCCAACTGTCGAGGCTGTCGGCGGGCAAGGCCATGGCCATGTGGTCGATGCGCAGCAGGCCGCCGCTGGCGGCCTTCGCCGGTTGCAGGTTGAAGTCGGTGTCGTAGAGGCCGCCTTCGCTCTGATCGACGAGGTAGATCAGGCTGCCATCCGGTGCACGCACCGCTGCCAGCTCCAGCTCGTTGGGGCCGACCAGCCCACGATACGGCTGGCCCTTGTAGGCCACCGCCCGCTCCAGGGCCTTGGCGCTGTCCTTGACGCGGATCGCCGTGGCGCACAACGACGGGCCGTGGGCCTCGAAGAAGTTATGGGCGAAGGAATAGGGTTCGCAATTGAGGATCAGGTTGATATCGCCCTGGCGCAACAGGCTGACGCTCTTGGATCGATGCTGCCCGGCCTTGACGAAGCCCAGGCGCTCCAGCCATGAAGTGAGCTTGGCGCCGAGGTTTTCATCCACGGCAAATTCCAGGAATTCAATGCCGTCGTATTCGCTGGCGGCCGGGGTTTCAAACAGGATCTCGGGGACCGGCGTCGCTTCTTGCTCCAATCGCTGGCGGGTTTTCTCTTCGAGGTACAGCAGCGAGCGCAGGCCGTCGGCGGCATTCGCCCGGGTCGGCGCGGCGCGGAAGCCGTCGTTGAAGATTTCCAGGGACAACGGCCCGGTGTAGCCGCTCTTGATGATGGGGGCGAGAAAGCCCGCCAGGTCGAACTCGCCCTGGCCTGGGAAGCAGCGGAAATGCCGGCTCCATTCCAGTACATCCATCGCGAGGATCGGCGCATCGGCCATCTGCACAAAGAAAATCTTGTCGCCGGGAATCTCGGCAATCGCACTCGGGTCGCCCTTGAGAGACAGGGTGTGGAAGCTGTCGAGCAACACGCCCAGGCTCGGATGATCGATCTTGCGCACTAGGTTCCACACCTGCTGCCAGGTGTTGACGTGCCGGCCCCAGGCCAGCGCTTCATAGCCGATGCGCAAGCCCCGGCGGCCAGCGTGTTCGGCCAGCAGGCTCAGGTCATCCAGCAGAATGCTTTCATCGCCCACGGAATCGGCTGACGCGTTACTGCACACCAACACCAGGTCGGTGCCCAGCTCCTGCATCAAGTCGAACTTGCGCTCGGCCCGCTCCAGGTTGCGTGTCAGGCGGTCGCGGCGGCAGCCCTCAAAGTCCCGGAACGGCTGGAACAAGGTGATGGCAATGCCGAGGTCGGCGCACATTTGCCTAACTTCACGCGGGCTGCCGTCGTAATACAGCAGATCGTTTTCGAAGATTTCCACGCCATCAAACCCGGCAGCCGCGATGGCTTCGAGTTTTTCCGGCAAGGTTCCGCTCAAGGAAACGGTGGCGATGGAGCGTTGCATGGGGCGACTCCCGGCATTGAGGCATGTCTTGTTTACGGCAAATTATTGGCCGCCAGGTTCATCACAGCAATTGAAATGTACGAACCGGTTAGTTTTATGGGCGATTATCGAACAGAATGGCAATCGGCGAATTGACGATTTTTTAGCGGCTGCGCACCATCGACAGCACATTGAGCCCCGCTTCCATTGAGCGGCCTCGGTTAACCAAGACCCTGAACACACCATAAAAATTTCAAAAAACGGGTACTTCCTCATGCCTTCGCAAAATCCCGCCGTGGCCGTGGGCCACAGCAATCCCCATAGCGGCATCGGTGACAAAATCCGTGGCGCCATGGCTGTCGGTAAAACCCGCTGGGGCATGCTGGCCCTGGTGTTTTTTGCCACCACCCTGAACTACATCGACCGCGCCGCCCTCGGCGTGATGCAACCGATCCTGGCCAAGGAAATGAGCTGGACGGCGATGGACTACGCCAACATCAACTTCTGGTTCCAGGTGGGTTACGCCATCGGCTTTGTGCTGCAAGGCCGGTTGATCGACCGGGTCGGCGTCAAGCGCGTGTTCTTCTGCGCGGTGTTGCTGTGGAGCCTGGCCACCGGCGCCCATGGCCTGGCCACCTCGGCGGTGGGCTTTATGGTCTGCCGGTTCATTCTCGGGCTGACCGAAGCCGCCAACTACCCGGCCTGCGTCAAGACCACCCGCCTGTGGTTCCCCGCTGGCGAGCGTGCCGTGGCCACCGGGATCTTCAACGCCGGCACCAACGTCGGCGCGATGATGACGCCGATGCTGCTGCCGCTGATCCTCCACGTGTGGGGTTGGCAGGCGGCGTTCCTGTGCATGTCGGCACTGGGCGGGATCTGGCTGGTGCTCTGGGGCTTGAAGTACTACAACCCGGAAGACCATCCAAGCGTGAAGCAATCGGAACTGGACTACGTACAACAGGAAGTCGAACCGGAACAACCCCGCGTACCGTTCAGCCGGATCCTGCGGATGCGCGGCACCTGGGCCTTCGCCCTCGCCTACTCGATGACCGCGCCGGTGTTCTGGTTCTACCTGTACTGGCTGCCGCCGTTCCTGAATCAGCAATACAACTTGGGCATCAACGTGACCCAAATGGGCATCCCGCTGATCATCATTTACCTGACGGCGGACTTCGGCAGCATCGGCGGCGGGATCCTGTCTTCGTTCCTGATCGGACGCGGGATGAACCCGATCAAGGCGCGGCTGCTGTCGATGTTGCTGTTTGCCTGCTGCATCGTCGGAGTGATCATGGCCGCCGGCTCCAGCCACCTGTGGGTCGCGGTGTTTGCGATTTCCCTGGCCATCGGCGCGCACCAGGCCTGGACCGCCAACATCTGGAGCCTGGTGATGGACTACACGCCCAAGCACATGATGAGTACGGTGTTTGGTTTTGGCGGCATGTGCGCGGCCATCGGCGGGATGTTCATGACCCAAATCGTCGGCCATATCCTGACCGTGACCAACAACAACTACACCGTGCTGTTCACCCTGATTCCGGCGATGTACTTCATCGCGCTGATCTGGATGTACTTCATGGCGCCGCGCAAGATTCCGACCGTCGAGGTCTGAGTTTCCTACCTGCGCCGCTGCTGCCAGGCAGCGGCCAACCCGCTCAGGCAAATCACCCCGATCCCGACCACGGTGGTCAGGTCCGGGGTGTGGTTGAACACCAGCCAGCCCAACAACCCCGCAAACACGATCTGGCAATAGCCGAACGGCGCCAGCAGGGCCGGCGCTGCGAAGCGGAAGGCCTGGGTCAGCATCAAGTGTGCGGTCATCCCGCAAGTGCCCAGCGCCAGCATCAGCACCCCGTGCCACAGGCTCGGTACTTGCCAGAAGAACGGCACCAGCGCACTCATCACCAAGGTATTGCACAACCCGGCGAAGAAGTTGCTGGTGGTGGGGGTGTCGTACTTGCTGAGGATGCGGGTGAGCAGTTGGTAGAAGCAGAAGAACAACGCCGACGTCAGCGGCAACAACACCGCCGGAGTGAACAGCTCACCCCCCGGGTGCACAATGATCAGCACCCCGATAAACCCGCAAATCACCGCCAGCCATTGGCCGCGGGTCACGTGCTCACCCAACAGCGGCACCGACAACGCGGTGACCAGGATCGGCGCAAGAAAGTTGACCGCCGTGGCCTCGGCCAACGGGATAAAGTGCAGCGCCGCCGTAAAGAACAGGCTGGTGCCCAGCAGGCACAAGGCCCGCGCCACTTGCAGTAAAGGGCGTTTGCTGCGCAGTACCCGCAGGCCCGATTGCGGCAGGAAGATCCCGGCCATCAACAGCGTGTGCACCAGGTAGCGAGCCCACACCACCATCACGATCGGGTAGAACCCGGCCAGGTATTTGGACAGCGCGTCGTGGCTGGAAAACAGAAAGGTTGCCACCACAATCAGCAAAATGCCTTTGAGCGGGTGGTTGACGCCGGAAAGTGGGGTGCTGAGGGTCATTGCATTCTCTTGAGTGGCAGGCTGAAATGACCGCCGCATACCGCGGCATAATCTAGAACGGGTGACGCGCCTCGCTCAAGAGCATAACCAAACACTGTTCGAACAGCGCACTAAATTGCGGTTTTCCAGTCCAACGCTTCACGCCGCCCCGCCCACTGCGCGTTTTTTAACCAAGGCCTTCTCACCATGAAAAAAACCCTGTTGATTCTTTCGACCCTGACGCTGCTCAGCGCCTGCGACAAGCAAGCCGAGACCGCCAAGGCGCCCGCCCCGCCGTCTGTCCAGGCAACGTTGGTACCGCAGGTGCTGCCCACCGACAAATGGGTCGGCAAGTGGATTGGCGTCGAAGGCCTGAACCTGACCATCGCCAAGGACGACAGCATCGGCCGCGGCCACTATGTACTGACCATGAAATACGGCCTGGATGACGACGATTCCGGCACCTTCAAGGGCCAGGCATCCGAAGACGGCATCACCTTTGAACGCCCGGACGGGCCGCAGATCCTGAGCGCTGGCGACGGCGAAGCCACTGGCCTGAAATGGCTGGCCGACAAGAAGGACTGCCTCATCGTCGACACCGGCGAAGGGTATTGCCGCGACTGACACAAGCTTCATACAGGTCGGACGACACAGCGTTTAGCATCGTCAGACAGCCGGACTGGCGCCAACCCTACACACCAACAACACTGAGCTGCAGGTTCACAAAGAGGATTGCCACATGCTATGGAAAAAAGGCCGACGCAGCGACAACGTGGTAGACGCCCGCGATGACAGCGGCGGCGGTGGCATGCGTTTTGGGGGCGGCAAGGGCCTGAGCCTGACGGCCATCGTGCTGATCGTCGGCATCGGCTGGCTGACCGGCCAGGACCCGATGCAGATCCTCGGGCAACTCAGCGGCCAGCTCACCGAGCAAGCGCCCTCCGTCAGCCCGCAAACCCGCCAGGCGCCGCCGGCCAATGATGAACAAGCCGACTTCGTGCGCGCCGTCCTCGGCGACACCGAAGACACCTGGGCCCAGGTGTTCCAGGAAAACGGCCTGACCTACAAGAACCCCAAACTGATCCTGTTCCGTGGCCGGGTGAACTCCGCCTGCGGTGGCGCCACGTCCGCCAGCGGGCCGTTCTATTGCCCGGCAGACCAACAGGTCTACCTGGACCTGGATTTCTTCCGGGAAATGTCCCAGCGCTTCAAGGCCGCCGGCGACTTCGCCCAGGCCTACGTGATCGCTCATGAAGTCGGACATCACGTGCAGACGCTGCTGGGCATCTCGGCGAAGATTCAGGCAGCCCGCCAGCAAGGCCGGCAGATGCAAGGCGACGGCGGCCTGCTGGTGCGCCAGGAGCTGCAAGCCGACTGCTTCGCCGGGGTGTGGGCCAACCGCGCGCAAAAGCGCCTGAACTGGCTGGAGCCCGGCGACATTGAAGAAGCACTGAATGCGGCCAACGCGATTGGCGATGACCGCTTGCAGCAACAGGGCCAGGGCCGCGTGGTGCCTGACTCGTTTACCCACGGCACCTCGGCACAGCGGGTTCGCTGGTTCAAGACCGGCTTCGCCCAGGGCCAGATCACTCAATGCGACACCTTTACCGCCAAGAGCCTTTAAATGAATAAACGACTGGGTCTGCTGTTAGGTTTGTTGATCACCTGTTCCTCCTCCACCTGGGCTGCCGAACATGGCGTCAAGGTGGTCAGTCCCGATCGTTTTCACCTGGATGCCGGCGACCTGAGCGTCGGCTTGAGCCAGGACTGGCGCCAGCCGCTGCCTCAAGTTACCCGCGCGCTGATCATCGTGCATGGCCGTTTGCGCAACGCGATGACCTACCTGGACAGCGGCGAAAAAGCGGCCGAAGCCGCAGGACAAAACGCCAATACCCTGGTGATTGCGCCACAGTTCCTCAACCAGACCGACCTCAAGCGCAACCAGATCGACAGCCAGACCCTGCGCTGGAACAGTAACGACTGGATGGCCGGCGAGCCGTCCACAGGCCCGGGCCAGATCAGCTCCTACGGCGCGCTGGACCAGATCATCAAGCACCTGGGCAACCGCAAGCTGTTCCCGAACCTGAAGGAAATCGTGGTGGCCGGCCATTCCGGTGGCGGCCAGGTGGTGCAGCGTTTTGCGCTGACCGGGCATGATCACCCGCTGCTGCAAACCGAGGGCATCAGCCTGCGTTATGTGGTGGCCAACCCGTCGTCCTACGCGTACTTCAGCCCACAGCGTCCGGTGAAATTCGATGTTGCCAGTTGCCCGGGCTTCAACGACTGGAAGTACGGCATGCAAAACCTGCCGGCCTACGCCAAGGGGCAAAGTGCCGAGCAGCTGGAGCAGGCTTACGTTTCGCGTAATGTCACTTACTTGCTGGGCCAGCAGGACACCGACCCGAATCACCCGGCGCTGGACAAGAGCTGCGGCGCTGAAACCCAGGGCGCGTATCGCTTGATTCGCGGGCACAATTATTTTGACTACCTCAAGCAGCGGCACCCGCAGTTGGGCCACAAGCTGGTGGAAGTGCCGGGGGTTGGGCATAACGGGGACAAGATGTTTACGTCGCCTGAAGGGCAGAAAGTACTGTTCCAATAACCACTGAAGAAACCGGATCAAAAATGTGGGAGCGGGCTTGCTCGCGAATGCGGTGGATCAGTCAGCCTATGTATTGACTGACACACCGCATTCGCGAGCAAGCCCGCTCCCACATTGGATTTTCATCGACCGGACTAAATCATCCGGCGCAATACCGCGCAATCTTCAGCATGCCAATCCGCCAGCTCCGGCCACGGGTTTTCCGGCAGATTGACCAGCACAGTATTCGTCCCCGCCGCCCGCCCGCAATCCAGATCAAACCGGTAATCACCGACCATCACCATCTCTTGCGGCGCCACTTCCCACGCTCGCGCCAGCTTCAACAAACCACCCGGGTCAGGCTTGGGCGGCGCATCATCACGCCCCAGCACATCCTCGGCTGCAAAGCAGTCCGCCAGGCCAATCGCCTGCAATGTCACATGGGCCAGCTCCCGCGCATTGCGCGTCAGGATGCCCAGGCGATAACCCCGCCCGGCCAATTCCCGCACCAACTCCACCGCCCCCTCCGCCGCCACCGAACCCAGCGCCAACTCACGCTCATGCGCAAGCAACCACGCATGCTTGGCCGCTGCTTCATCGGCGGGCAACGCCGCCAGGTGCGTAAGAATGTCGTCAGTCGCCGGAATATCAAGGGCCACGCGGATCGCCGCAAAATCATGCACGGCCACCGTCAGGGTGCCATCCATGTCGAACACCCAGTGCTTCACATCACTGAGGCTCATGCCCAGTCCTTGCGATGACGAATCAAGCCTTCCTGGGTGACCGATGCCACCAGTTGCCCGGCGCGGTTGTACACGCTGCCCCGGGAGAACCCACGGGAATTGCCGGCCCATGGGCTGTCCATGGCGTAGAGCAACCAGTCATCGGCACGCAGGTCGGCGTGGAACCACAGCGCGTGGTCGAGGCTGGCGACTTGCATGTCTTTCTGCCACACGGTCTTGCCGTGGGGCAGCAGCGAGGTGGTCAGCAGGCCGAAGTCCGAAGCGTAGGCCAGCAGGTATTTGTGCAGCGCCGGCGAGTCGGCCAGGGCGCCGTCCGCACGAAACCACACGTATTTGACCGGGTCGGACGGCTGCGGGTTGTACGGGTCTTTCTCGGTCACCGGCCTTACTTCGATCGGCTTGGGGCACAGCAGCTTTTCGCGCATGTGCTCGGGAATCAGGTGCGCACGCTGCTGGGTCAGCTCCAGCTCCGACGGCAGGTTCTCCGGGCCGACCACCACGGGCATGGTGGTCTGGTGCTCGAAGCCTTCTTCGTCGTACTGGAACGAAGCGCTGCAGGTGAAGATCGGGTTGCCCTTCTGGATCGCCGTCACCCGGCGCGTGCTGAAACTGCCGCCATCGCGCACCCGGTCAACCGAATACACCACCGGCAACGCCGCATCGCCGGGGCGCAGGAAGTAGCCGTGCAACGAATGCACATGCCGCGTCTCTTCAACGGTCTGGCTGGCCGCCGACAGCGACTGGCCGAGCACCTGGCCGCCGAACAGCTGGCGAAAGCCCAGGTCCTGGCTGCGGCCGCGAAAGAGGTTTTCCTCGATCGGTTCCAGGGTCAGCAGGTCCACCAGATCTTCCAACACTTGGCTCATAGAGCATCTCCTACAACAATCTATTGGGCATTCCGGGCTGCTTATCCGTGCAGCGTGTCCAACCATTGGGCGCGGGTGATGCGATACAACACATGATGCCGCAAGGGGTCATCGGCTGCGACCTTGGGGTGTTCAAAATCTGCCAGGGGATCGTAATGCATACCGATGGCCTGCATGACTTTTTGTGATGGCAGATTGGCTTCAGTGGTAAACGAAACGATTTCGTCCAGCTTCAGCCGGTCGAAACCACAGCGCAGGGCAGTCCAGGCGGCTTCGCTGGCGTAACCCAGGCCCCAGTGTTCCCTGGCCAGGCGCCAGCCGATCTCCACCGCCGGAGTGAACGGGGCCTCGAAGCTCACATTCAGCAAGCCGGTGAGGCCGATGAACTCGCCGCTGTCCTTGCGCTGCAAGGCCCACAGGCCAAAACCGTACTCGGCAAAATGGCCGCGAATACGCCCGATCAGCGCGGCACTTTCCAGGCGGCTCAAGGTGGCCGGGAAATACCGCATCACCTGCGGGTCGGCGCACATGCGCGCAAACTCCGGCAAGTCGGCATCGCTCCATTGGCGCAGCACCAGGCGTGCGCTTTCCAATTGCAGTATCGGCTCCATTGGTCCCCCTCCCTTGCCATGTGCGTGAGTGTAACGCGCTGTTAAGATCCGTCGCTGGTTCCCGTCAGAAATCGCCATGCCCTTGCCATTGATCTACCACGACGACTACAGCCCCGAGTTCCCGGCAGACCACCGCTTCCCCATGGATAAATTCCGCCTGCTGCGTGACCACCTGGTGGAGAGCGGCCTGACACGGGACAGCCAACTGCTGCGCCCGGAACTCTGCCCCGCCGAGATTCTGGCCCTGGCCCATGAACCTGGGTATATCGAACGCTACATGAGCGGCGAGTTGTCGCGCGAAGACCAACGGCGCCTTGGCCTGCCTTGGAGCGAAGCCCTGGCCCGGCGCACCGTGCGCGCGGTGGGCGGCTCGTTGCTAGCCGCCGAGCAGGCCCTGGAGCACGGCCTGGCCTGCCACCTGGCCGGCGGCACCCACCACGCCCACTACGATTACCCGGCGGGTTTCTGCATCTTCAACGACCTGGCCGTGATCAGCCATTACCTGCTGGCCAGCGGGCGGGTCAACCGGGTGCTGATCTTCGACTGCGACGTGCACCAGGGCGACGGCACCGCACGCATCCTCCACGACACCCCGGATGCAATCACCGTGTCCCTGCACTGCGAAAAGAACTTCCCCGCGCGCAAGGCGCAAAGCGACTGGGACATCCCGCTGCCCATGGGCATGGGCGACGCGGACTACCTCAAGGTGGTCGACGATGCCCTCAACTACCTGCTGCCGCTGTATCAGCCCGACCTGGTGCTGTATGACGCCGGCGTGGATGTACACAAGGACGACGCCCTCGGCTACCTCAAGCTGACAGACCAAGGCGTCGCCGCCCGCGATGAAAGCGTGATGCGCCACTGCCTGGGCCGCGATATTCCGGTGGTCGGGGTGATCGGCGGCGGCTACAGCAAAGACCGCCCAGCCCTGGCCCGTCGCCACGGGATCCTGCACCACAGCGCGCAGCGCGTCTGGACGTCATCAGGCTGTCATTGAGTTATGCGCGTTACCCACAATCGCTGTGGAACTGCCTGTGGATAACCTGAGTGAAAGCCCCTGCAGGCCATAAGCCGCCTGGCCTGCAGAAGGCTGTATGTTTTTTGATCAGGCAGCATGAGCATCCTCGGGTAGAATGCTCGGCCTACTTTGCCGAACCGCAGTTATCCCCATGCCCCAGACTCAAACCCCATCTCAACACGTCATCATCATCGGCGGCGGCCCGGCGGGGCTGATGGCCGCCGAAGTGTTGAGCCAGGCCGGGATCCGGGTCGACCTGTACGACGGTATGCCCTCGGTAGGCCGCAAGTTCCTGCTGGCGGGCGTGGGCGGCATGAACATCACCCATTCCGAACCTTACCCGGCGTTTCTGGCGCGCTATGCCGAACGGGCGCCGTGCATGGCGCCGTTGCTGCGTCAGTTCGGTGCCGAAACGTTGTGCGAATGGATACACGGGTTGGGGATTGAAACCTTTATCGGCAGCTCCGGCCGGGTGTTTCCTACTGACATGAAAGCCGCCCCGCTGCTGCGGGCCTGGCTCAAGCGCCTGCGCGACCAGGGCGTAGTTATCCACACCCGCCATCGCTGGCTGGGCTGGAATGCCGATGGCAGCCTGCTTATCCACAGCCCCGAGGGCGACAAAAGCGTACGCGGTGATGCAGTGTTGCTGGCCTTGGGCGGCGGCAGTTGGTCGCGCTTGGGCTCGGATGGGGCGTGGCTGAAGTTGCTGGAAGACAAAGGCGTGCCTTACGCGGCGTTGCAACCGAGCAACTGTGGCTTCGAGGTGTCGGCCTGGAGCGAGTTGATGGTCAGCAAATTCGCCGGGGCACCGCTGAAAAACGTCGCCATTGGCCTGGCAGACGACAAGCCACGGCTGGGGGAATGTGTGGTCACCGCCACGGGCATCGAAGGCAGCCTGATCTATGCGTTGTCGGCACCGATTCGTGAGGCGATCAACCGGGATGGATCGGCCACGGTGCACATTGACCTGTTGCCGAGTAAGCCACTGGACAAGGTGATCGCAGCGCTGAGCAAGCCGCGCGGCTCACGCTCGATGAGCAAGCATTTGCACAGTCAGTTGGGATTGGATGGGGTGAAGGCGGCGCTTTTGCGCGAGCTGTCACCGGCGGAGCACTTCAATGATCCGGCGCAGCTGGCGGTGGATATCAAGGCGCTGCCGCTGACGCTGGTGAAAACCCGGCCAATGGATGAAGCCATCAGTACCGCAGGCGGCGTGCCGTTTGAGGCGCTGGATGAACGCTTGATGATCAAGCAATTGCCGGGCGTTTTTTGCGCAGGCGAGATGCTGGACTGGGAAGCGCCGACGGGCGGGTATTTGCTGACGGGGTGTTTTGCCAGCGGGCAGGCGGCAGGGCGCGGTGTTCTTGAGTGGTTGAGGCCGGCCACCCCGGCATGACCCACTCACCCCATCACCGCCCGGCAGCAAAGTTACCTCTGACTCAACTGGCTGTTAGATCGGGATAGGCACGTTTAAAAGCTGTTACTTGCTTCTGCAGGAAAGCATCCTCTTCAGGCAGTAAAATTTTCAGATTTTCTATATAACCTGAATACGCACTGAAGAGTCTGGAAGGATCGCCGTGTTTCAAATCGTTCCATTCCTGCTTGAAGGCGTAGCTGAGTTTCTGGCCCTCTTCCTGACTGGTATAAAGCATATCCTGTAGATACTTATCCAATGGCGCCCTTATCTCAGGACTGATCGAATAATTAGCCTCATACAACGACATCAACTCTCTGAACGAATGGATTGCCTGCCCATACTCGCCGCGCGCCGCATGGTCTTCAACCCGGGACCTTAATTCGGCCACACGCAACTCTACCTGCTTGAAAGCTTTCTCGTCAGCGGCCTTGCCTTTCTTGATTTCGCCGTCTACAACAACGCCGCCGATAATGCCCGCCGCCGCCAGGACCGGCAAAACAAAAGGTACTAAAAACACAGCCATATCTACATCTCCATCTAAGTTCGTCATTCAGAAATCAGTTTCTGACTCAACCTCAGTGGAAATGAAGCATTTTAAGTTCCAGCACTTAAACACGGCGACAATTACAAAAAATATCCAAATCACAAGCAATAACTCATCAAGGATGACGAGGCACAACTTGACGCGAGCGGAATTGCTCCGCTCACGGTAGTCACTATGCGTTTACTTGATAACCAACAAGCCCTACTTCTTTTTCCGCGGCCCGGTGTTAAACACGGGCACCTTACGCACTGGCTTGATCGAAGGCTCGACCGGCGTCGCCTCCCCGCTGTCCACCCACTTGCCCAGGTTACGCTTGCCACCACCGCCGCCCGAAGCCTTGGGTTTCTTCGGCTTTTTCGGCTTCTTCACCACCTGACCAGTGGCATCGGTATCCGGCACACGGTGCTCCGGTTCGAAGTCCTGCTCCATCTTCCGGGTCAACGTCTGACGGGTCAGCATCTCGATGGCCGACAGCATGTTCACTTCATCGGCGCACACCAGGGAAATCGCCTCACCGGTGTTGCCCGCACGACCGGTACGGCCGATGCGGTGGATGTAGTCCTCGGCCACGATCGGCAGGTCAAAGTTGACCACCAGCGGCAAGTCTTCGATATCCAGGCCACGGGCCGCCACGTCGGTGGCCACCAGGATCTGCACGTCGCTGCTCTTGAAGCGATCCAGCGCACGCTGGCGCGTGGCTTGTGGCTTGTCGCCGTGAATCCCGTCGGCATTGATGCCCAGGCCCTGGAGCTTTTCCACCAGCGCGTCCACACCGTTACGGGTCTTGGCGAACACCAGTACCTGCTTCCAGCGGCCCTTGCGCATCAGGTGCACAAACAGTTCCGCCTTGCGCTTCTTGTCCACCGGCACCACCCATTGCTTGACGGTGTTGGCAGCGACGTTGCGCGGGCTGACTTCGACAGTCAGCGGGTCGTTGAGCATCTGCCCGGCCAACTGGCGGATCTCGTCGGAGAAGGTTGCGGAGAACAGCAAGGTCTGGCGCTTTTTCGGCAGCATGCGGTAGATGTTCGCCAGTTCTTCGGAGAAGCCCAGGTCGAGCATGCGGTCGGCTTCATCCAGCACAAGGGTTTGCAGCTGGTTGAGCTTCAGCGCGTTCTGGCGGAACAGGTCGATCAGGCGGCCAGGGGTGGCGACCAGCACATCAACGCCTTTGCGCAGCTTCATCATCTGCGGGTTGATGCTCACGCCGCCGTACACGGCGTAAGTGGTCAGCGGCACGTTTTGGGCGTACTCGGCAACGCTCGCATGAACCTGCTCGGCCAGTTCGCGGGTCGGGCACAGGATCAGCGCGCGCACCGAGTTGGCGCTGACTTTCGGCCCTTCCATGGTAAGCAGTTGCAGCAGCGGCACGGCGAAACCGGCGGTCTTGCCGGTGCCGGTCTGGGCCGCAGCCATCAGGTCACGGCCTGCCAGCACCGCCGGAATGGCTTGCGCCTGCACCGGCGTCGGGGTCTGGTAGCCAAGCGTCTCAAGGGCGCGCAGCAAGGGTTCGATCAGGCCAAGTGTGGCGAAAGTCATGGAAATACCGTAGGAAAAAGTCAGCGCAAGGTCGCAATGCGCGGCAGTTTACCTTATTTCCGGTTTTGGCTTTCGCCACTGTGGCAGGCTGATCAGCAGCACCGCGCTGATAATCACCAACATTGCCAGGGCTTCTTCCATGCCGATGGTCTCACCGACAAACACAATCCCGAGCAACACCGCCACCGCCGGGTTGACGTAGGCATAGCTGGTGGCCGCCGCCGGGCGTACGTGCTTGAGCAGGTACATATAGGCATTGAAGGCGATGATCGAGCCGAACACGGTCAAGTACGCCAGGGCCAGCCAGCCTTCCAGCGGCGGCATGGCTTGCAGGTGTTCGCCGCTGACGGCACTGAGCAACAGCAGCACGAAACCTGCGATCAGCATCTCCGCCGCACTGGCCATCGCGCCTTGAGGCAGCGGCAAATGCTTGCTCCACACCGAACCAAAGGCCCAGGCCGCCGCCGCAAAGATCAGCAAGGCCGCACCGGTGGGGCTCGATTGCAGGTTGGAGCCCATATTGAGCATGGCGATACCGATAATCCCCAGCACCACCCCGGCCCATTCCAGACGGGTATTACGCGCGCCCCAGAAATAACCACAGAGCAAGGTGAACAACGGCACCGTCGCCACCGCCAACGCGGCCACCCCGGAAGCCACGCCCGTATGTTCGGCCACACTGACCGCACCGTTGCCGAAGGTCAGCAGCAAAATGCCGATCTTCGCGGCAGCCTTCCACTGCACCCACGTCGGCGCCGGCGCCCCGCGCCAGCGCAGGAAGGCATACATCAGCGCACCCGCTGTCATAAAGCGAATCCCCGCCAGCAACAGCGGCGGCCAGTACTCCACACCAATGCGAATCACCAGGTAGGTAGACCCCCAGATCACGTACAACGCAAAAAAGGCGGCGATCAACGGTAAGGGAAAGCGACGTGGGCCAGGCATTGGGCAGCTCTGTGGCAGGACAAGGGAGCGTTATTTTAGAAATCCCCGGCCGTAAACATAAGTTACAAAACCTGTTTAAAGCGCCAGTACACTTTTCAAAACATGGTTATCAAGGCTATAAACCGTGCTTTCGAAAGCTATGCATTCCCGGAGCCTTATCATGGACAAATACGACCGTATGCTTCTCAGCGCCCTGCTGGAAGACGGCCGCGCGTCCTACGCGCAACTGGCGCGCACCGTGAACCTGTCCGCGCCCGCCGTGGCTGAGCGAGTGGCGAAACTGGAAGCCAGTGGTGTGATCACCGGGTATCAGGCCAAGGTCGACCTGTCGAAGGTGGGGTTGCCGATCCAGTGCGTGATTGAGTTGCGGTTGACCAATCATGGGAGCCAGAAGGTTTACGACGCGCTGTCGGAAATTCCCGAGTTGACTGAATGCCATCGGGTGACGGGCGATCCATGCGTGATCATGCAGGCGGCGGTGGGCTCGATGCCGGAGCTGGAGAACCTGATCAATCGGGTGGCGAAATTCGGGTTCAGCAAGACCTCGATCATCTTGTCGAGCGCGATAGAGCGGCGGGTGCCGTTGGGGCAGTTGGAGGGGAATGGGAAGAGTGGCAACTGAACACGCCGCTCTGCAGCTCGTTCCCACGCTCTGCGTGGGAACGCATCCGGTGACGCTCTGCGTCACGACTTGAAGAGCGGACGCAGAGCGTCCAGGGCGGCATTCCCACGCGGAGCGTGGGAACGATCGCCATAGTTGACCGAGTTGCTTGAAACACCCGCGCTCAACTGTGTGTGGCTTGCCTGCGATGACGTCAGTAGCTTCACTGATTCGAAGGTGGTGGTGGATCGGTCGCTGGACTGCTTACAGCCTCGATAACACCGCAAAACTAATGTGGGAGCGGGCTTGCTCGCGAATGCGGTGTGTCAGTCAGCGCATGTGTTTGCTGATACTCCGTATTCGCGAGCAAGCCCGCTCCCACATTTGGATCTTCGTCATGTTGAAGATGGAGTTCTGCTCAAGCGACTTAGAACCCGCGATGCTTCTTCAGATGATCATTGATCTTCGCCGCCGGAACCTTCTGCAAGCTGCACAGCAATTCGTGTGACAACTCCCGCAACCCGTGGGTGCGACGCAGTTCCTCGGCCAGGTGAGCGGTAAGGTTCGCCGCCATCTCCGCGTCCGCCATCGCCCGGTGAGCCTTGCCGGTGTGGGGCAGTTGGGCAAACGAGGTCAGGGTACCCAGCTTGTGGTTCGGCGCCGCCGGCATCAAGCGTCGCGCCAGCAATAGCGAACAGGCAAACTTCTGCAAACGCGTACGCCGGATCAACCCCAGCTCGAAATCCCAGAACTTCTGGTCAAACGCGGCGTTGTGGGCCAGCAGCGGCGTGGTGCCGACAAACTCGTTCACCTCGTTCATCACCCGCTCCGCCGACGGTGCGGTGCGCAGCATGGCGTTGCTGATGCCGGTCAGTTGCTCGATAAACCCCGGCACACGCACGCCGGCGTTCATCAGGCTCTGGTAGCGGTCCACGATCTGGCCCTGCTCCAGGATGACCACGGCGATTTCCGTGGCCCGGCAGCTGCTGCTCGGCTGGATGCCGGTGGTTTCAAAGTCGATGACCGCTATACGTTCCAAACCTGTTCCAACTCCGTCAAAAATCTATTTAAGCAGCAACGCGCCTTCGATCGGCACGTAGCGGCTGGCGGCGCGTATCAATGAGTTGGCCGTCAGCCCCGGCACGCCGTAGGCCACGGCTTCGACGCCGTGCTTGCTGATGATGCGGTCCAGCAGCATGTCGAAATCACCGTCGCCGGAGGCCAGCACCACTTCGTCGACATGGGCGGCGGCGTCCATGATGTCGATGGTGATGCCCACGTCCCAGTCGCCCTTGGCCGAGCCGTCGCTGCGCTGGATGTAAGGCTTGAGCTTCACGGTAAAACCCAGGTTGCGCAGGATCTGCTGGAACTGCTGTTGCTTGCTGTCGCCACGGTCGATGGCATAGGCATACGCCTCGACAATCTGCCCGCGCTGGCTGATATCAGCCCACAGGGCGGCGTAGTTGAAGTGACAGCCGTACGCCTGGCGCACGGTGTAGTAGAGGTTTTGTACATCGGCGAACACGGCTATCTTTTTCACCGCAAATCCTCATGACACGCGCATGGACCCCGGACTCAAGGGCCCGGAAAGGTTGCCAGTATGCCAGCCACAAGGGAGTTTCCGAGAAAAATCAGCCCGGGGCGACGAAGCGCCCCGGTTGAGTGTGGGTCAGACGAAGGAATCGTCGTCGCCAAAGGAGGAGGAGTCGTCGGAATAGTCGTTGTCGGCGAAGCTGTCGGAGGCGTTGTCGCTGCCCCAGCTGTCGTTGCCGGCATATTTCTGGTCGTCGTTGCCCCAGTTGCCGTTGTCGCTGGCCGGGGCCGGCTCTTCGCGGATGATCTCTTCAACCACTTGCGGTTGTTGCGAGTTGTGGCTGAACAGGCTGCTGATGCCTTCTGCCAGCATCACACCACCGGCCACGCCAGCTGCGGTTTTCAGGGCGCCGCCGAGGAAACCGCTGCCAATCGGCGCTGCGGGTGCCTGTTGGGGCTGCTGATAGTTCTGCTGGGGAGCACCGTAGTTCTGCTGCGGCGCAGGTTGCCCGCCAAACGACGGACGCGCCGGTTCACGCCAGCCACCGCCCGACGACGCCGGTGCGCTCTGGGTCGGCTGCGGGTCACGGGAACCGCCGCCGAAAATGCTCGACAGGAAACCGCCACTGCTCGGTGCAGGCTGCGCCGCCTGGGACCTGGCCTGTTGCAGTTGGTCCTGCAACTCCTGGATCTGCTGGGCCTGCTGCTTGTTCTGCGCATCGAGGCTCTTGATCGCGTGCTCTTGCACCAGAATCGACTGGGTCATGTAGTACGCAGCGGCCGGTTGGCGAGTGACGTGTTCCTTGATCCGCGCTTCAGCCTGGGCGTCGCGGGGGGCTGAGTCCGTTTCGGCTTGCTGCAACCGTGAAAACAGTCCGTCGATCAGGGTTTGTTCTTCGCTGTTCATGGCGACCTCGTTAGATTGCCGGTAGAAATCTTCGCCTTGCGCACGATGTGCAAGGTACAACCCAGTTATGGGGCTGTTGCTGATTGTTTCAATGGTCTTTACGCAAGGTTTACGTTTGCTTGCATCTGCTCATGATCGGTTAAAGTAACGCCCTTGCTTTTCGGCCTGTGAAGACCCTGATGAATCCGTTAGACGTATTGCGCGACTCCTTCTTCTTTTTCAAGCGCAACCTGGGCGCCATCGTGCAGTTGTGCCTGCCACTGGTGATCCTCGAAGCCCTGCTGCAACAGGTGCTCGACCACACGCTCGGCCCAGACGCGTTTCCCGGTTACAGCGTGGTGATCGGGCTGCTGGTGTACCCGCTGTACACCGGCGCACTGATCCTGTTCCTCGACGCCCGCACCCGGGGAGAATCGCCGCGCACCCTGGATGTGCTGGCCATGGCCCTGACCCTGTGGCCGCGCTTTGCCCTGCTGACGGCAATCAGCACGCTGCTGATCCTGCTGGGCCTGTCGCTGTATTTCCTGCCCGGCCTGTGGCTGATGGTGGTGCTGGCTTTCGCCGAATACCTGCTGGTGCTGCGGGGCATGTCGGCGCTGTCGGCCATGAAGGAAAGCCTGCGCCTGACCCGTGGGCATTTCTGGCGGATCCTGGTGTGCCTGCTGTGCGTGATGACCCCGCTGTGGTTGCTCAAGGGCGCCAGCGTGGCGGTCTATCCGGACCCGAACCCGCTGCTGGGCCTGCTGATCGACAGCGCACAAAGCTTCCTGCAACTGTTCACCAGCGTGGTGTTGTTCCGCCTGTTCATGTTGATTGGTGGCGACGCCGACGCGCGGTGATATGCTCCGGGCCTGTCCTGCAACGCCATAAGCCGAGCCGATGACCCGACTACTGCGCATTACCTTGCTGGGCCTGCTGATCCTCGCGGCCCTGCTGACCGGCTTGATCTACAGCCTGACCTGGCGCCCTGCCGACAAGGAAACCCTGCCCATCCGCTGCGTCGCGCCCCGTGCGCCGACCCTGCTGCCTGGGCAGGCGCTAAAGGTCATGACCTGGAACGTGCAGTACCTGGCGGGCAAGAACTACGTGTTCTGGTACGACACCCCGGACGGCAGCGGCCCGGACGACCGCCCGACCGTTGAAGACATGGCTTCAAGCCTCGACGAAGTGGCGCGGGTGATCCGCGACGAGCAGCCCGACATCCTGCTGTTGCAGGAAGTCGACGAAGGCGCCAAGCCTTCCAGCTACCAGGACCAACTGGCCTTGCTCCAGGAGCGCCTGGCCGACCTCTACCCGTGCAGCGCCCAGGCCTTTGACTGGAAAGCCGACTTCGTGCCCGACCTGCATATCTTCGGCAGCGTCGGCCGCAAGCTGGTGACCATGAGCCGCTACCAGATCGAACACGCCGAGCGCCTGCAATTGCCGGTGGCACGCGCCAACCTGATCAGCCGTCAGTTCCAGCCCAAGCCCGCGTTATTGCTGACCTACCTGCCGTTGAGCGATGGCGGCCAGTTGGCCGTGCTCAATACTCGCCTGGACGGCGCGGCCCCCGGGCACAACGCCGTGCTGGAACAGGTGCAGGCGACCGTCAAGCTGGTGGATAAATTCGAGAGCCGTGGCACGCCATGGCTGATGGGTGGGGATTTCAACCTGCTGCCGCTGGGACAGTTCCTGCGCCTGGACCCCGGCAAGCGCGGGCAATACTCGCCGGACAGTGAGCTGCACCTGCTGTGGGAAAAGTACCCGATGATCCCGAGCAACAGCCAATCCAGCGGGATTGACCGGGACCAGTGGCTGACGTATTTCCCGAATGACCCAACCGTAGAGGGGCCGGACCGTACGCTGGATTACCTGTTCCACAGCTCGCGCATCAAGAAGGTTGAGAGCAAGGTGCGCCAGAGCGATACGGTGCGTATCGCCAATCATTTGCCGGTGATTGCGCGGTTCCTGTTGCCCGCCGCGCAGTAAGCCACGCGGCAAAACAGTGTGGGAGCTGGCTTGTGTGGGAGCCGGGCTTGCCCGCGATGCAGGCACCTCGGTCTATCCGACAGACCGAGGTGATGCCATCGCAGGCAAGCCAGCTCCCACATTAGATCTGCGATGTACTTACTTTCTCGGCTTGATCCGGGCAGTCGGTTCAGCAATCAACGGATCATCCGGCCAGTAATGCTTCGGATACCGCCCCTTCAAATCCTTCTTCACCTCGGCGTAAGTACTGCGCCAGAAGTTCGCCAGGTCCTGCGTCACCTGCACGGGCCGTCTGGCCGGTGACAACAGGTGCAGCTTGACCACCTGCCGCCCGCCGGCAATCCGTGGGGTGTCCGCCAGCCCGAACAATTCCTGCAAGCGCACCGCCAGAATCGGCGGCTGCTCGCTGTAGTCCAGCCGCACCGACGAGCCCGACGGCACCTTCAGATGGTGCGGCGCCAAGTCGTCCAACCGCGCAGGCAACGGCCACGGCAGCAGGTTATGCAGGAAGCTGGAAATATCCAGACTGGCGAAATGGCTCAGGCGCGACACCTTGCCCAGGTACGGCATCAACCAGTGCTCCAGGCTGGCAAGCAAAGCGCTGTCGCTGACATCCGGCCATTCACTGGCCTTGCCGCTATCCAGACCACGCAGCAGCATCACCCGCGCCTGCCATTGGCGCAGCTCCGGGGTCCAGGGCAGCAATTCCAGGCCTTTGCGCCGCACCAGGTTGACCAGCGCCTGGCTGCGGGCGGACTCGTCGAGGCCGGTCAGCGGTTCGCGGCTGAGCACCAGTTCGCCGACCTTGCGCTGGCGTTCGGCGCGCAGCACGCCCTCGCGTTCGTCCCAATCGAGTTGGTCGACATTGCGCACCTGTTCGGCCAATACCGAGTCGAACAACGCCGGATCAAAATCCGCCGCGAGGTAAATCCGTTCTTCACGCTGGCCCTGGCGGCTGCCCAGATCGGCAATCACCAGCCAGGGTTGTTTCATCAGGCTGTCGGCTTCGGCGAACAACGCGGCACGGCCGTTGGCGAGGCGGTATTCGGCACCGCCCGCCCGCCGTTGCTGGGCGACGCGGTCCGGGTAGGCCAGCGCCAGCAAGGCTCCGAGCCAGCGCGGATGATCGGGATCAGCCACCGGCTGCTCTGCCTTGCCTCTTAAATAGCCACGGTATTGCCGCGCCAGTTGCCGGGCACGCTGCACGCCGCCCTGGGTGCCACGGGCCTTTTCTTCACCGGATAACAGGGCCAGGCGGCTGTGCAAATCCGCACCGGCACCACGCAGGATATCGCGCTCACCCAACAGTGCCGCCACGTCACAGGCCATGCTCGCCAGGCCCAGATCCTGACCACGCAGCAGCAAATGAGCGATTCGCGGGTGCGCCGGCAACCCGGCCATTTTCTGGCCGTGGGCGGTCAGCTTGGTATCGCTCAACGCTCCGAGGCGCTCGAGCAAATCCTGGGCCTGTGCATAAGCCGCGGTGGGCGGAACGTCGAGCCATACCAACTGAGTAGGCGCCACGCCCCAGCGGCCCAATTGCAGGGCCAAACCGGAAAGATCCGCCGAGAGAATTTCCGCACTGGAATACGCCGCCAGCCCTTCATGTTGGTCTTCGGACCACAACCGATAACACACCCCCGGCTCCAGGCGCCCTGCCCGGCCGGCACGCTGGGTGGCGCTGGCGCGGGAGATGCGCTGGGTGTCGAGACGGGTCATGCCGCTGCCCGGGTCGAAACGCGGGACCCGCGCCAACCCGGCGTCGATCACCACGCGCACGCCGTTGATGGTCAGGCTGGTCTCGGCAATGTTGGTGGCCAGCACCACTTTGCGCTTGCCGGCGGGCGCCGGGTCGATGGCGGCGCGCTGGGCGGCCAGGTCCAGTTCGCCGTGCAGCGGGCATAGCAGCACATCGGGGTTATCGCCCAGCGCGTCAGCCAATTGCTGATTAACCCGACGAATCTCGGCCTGCCCCGGCAGGAACACCAGCACGCTGCCGGTTTCATCATGCAGGGCTTCAAGGATGGTCTGCACCAACCGCGGTTCGATAAATTCACCGGGCTGGAATGGCCGGCCCCAGCGCATCTGCACCGGGTACATGCGCCCTTCGCTGCGCAGGATCGGCGCGTCGTCCAGCAACCCGGCCAGGCGTTCGCCTTCCAGGGTGGCGGACATCAGCAGGATCTTCAGTGGCTGCTCGTCGCGAAACAGGTCTCGACCATTGAGACTAAGGGCCAGCGCCAGGTCGGCGTCCAGGCTGCGTTCGTGGAACTCGTCGAAGATCAACAAACCCACGCCGTCGAGTGCCGGGTCATCCTGCAGGCGACGGGTGAGGATGCCTTCGGTGACTACTTCAATACGGGTGTTGGGGCCGACCTTACTGTCCAGGCGAATGCGGTAGCCAACGGTTTCGCCGACCTTTTCCCCCAACTCGCTGGCCAGCCTTTCTGCCGCTGCACGGGCGGCCAGGCGCCGGGGCTCGAGCATCAGGATGGTTTGCCCGGCCAGCCAGGGTTCATTCAACAGCGCCAATGGCACTCGTGTGGTTTTACCGGCGCCGGGCGGTGCTTCGAGCACGGCTTCATGGCGCGTCGCCAGGGCGTCACGCAGGGCGGGTAAAACATCATCGATTGGCAACGAATTCATACTGGCTCCAAAGCAGAGCGGCGAGTATAACGGCGAACTGCCGGGTGTCGGTGGTGGTCTCAACGACACGGCCCCGTCCTGACTGGAATGCGGCCAGCTCCCACACTTGATCATCGTCGCCTTGTAGACTGGCTTATAGTCATTTTCATTATGTTCAAGGAGAGTCCCATGCGTGTTGCTTCCCGTGTCATCGGCGGTGTTCTGGCCGTCACCCTGCTGAGCCAGTTGACGGCCTGCGGCTCGATTTTCTACCCCGACCGCCGGGGCCAGATCGACGGCAAGATCGACCCGGCAATTGCCGTGCTCGATGCGGTCGGCCTGCTGTTCTACGTGATCCCGGGCCTGATCGCCTTTGGTGTCGACTTCGCCACCGGCGCGATCTACTTCGAGCCGGGCAAAACCGCCCAGGTAGCTCCGGAAAAACTCCAGCAAGCCATCGGCGCCGACGGCAAGGTCGACAACGCCAAGCTGCAAACCATCATCCAGAAAGAAACTGGGCATAACCTGCCGCTGGACGACCCGCGCATGATCCAGTTCAAGGGCAGCGTGCAACAACTCGCCACCCTGGGCCTGCAACCCGCCGCTTAAGGACTGACCCGCCCCATGACCACCAGTCCCGAACACGCCCGGCTGTTGCGCCTGGCCACCCGCGCTTCCGTCGGCGTGGCCTGTGTGCTGATTGTGACCAAGGCCATCGCCTGGTGGCTCAGCGGCTCGGTGAGCATGCTCGCCGGGCTGACCGACTCGCTGCTCGACGGCGTCACCTCGCTGCTGAATTTGCTGGCCGTGCACTATGCGTTGCGCCCGGCGGATGACGATCACCGGTATGGCCATGGCAAGGCGGAATCCCTGTCGGGCATGGCCCAGGCGTTGTTCATCGCCGGCAGTGCGGTGTTGATCGCCTTCCAGGCGTTCCAGCGTTTGCAGCATCCGGAACCTGTGGGCGCGCCATGGCTGAGTATTGGCGTGATCGTTCTGTCCCTGGCGTTGACGGCGGCGCTGCTGATCCTGCAATACCGGGTGATCCGCGAAACCGGCTCCAACGCCATCCGCGCCGACTCGCTGCACTATCGCTCAGACATGATGCTCAACGGCAGCATCCTGGTGGCGCTGGTGCTGGCGGCGTTTGGTTTTCATCAGGTGGACGCCTGGTTCGGCCTGGGCATCGCGGCCTACATTTTGTGGAGCGCCATCCAGATCGCCCGGGAAAGTTTTTCGGTGCTGATGGACGAGGAACTGCCGCCGGATGTCAGCCAGCACATGCTGGAACTGGCCTGCAGTGTGCCCGGTGTACTCGGTGCACATGACTTGCGCACGCGGATTTCCGGCAGCCACTGGTTTGTGCAGTTGCACCTGGAGTTACCGGGGGAATTGAGTCTGTCGGTGGCCCATGGCATCAGCGACCAGGCCGCCGATGCCATCCACAACGCCTACCCGCGAGCCGAAGTGCTGGTGCACGCCGACCCGCAGGAAGTGGTCAAGGGCGCGAAGGCCTAGTACTGCACCTGATAGCCGCGACTGCTCAGGCAGTTGCCCTGGGCCTGGCGGTAGGTTTGCACCACGGCCGGGTCGGGGGCGTAGGTGACGGTCCTTGGGTCAAAGCCACTTTGCTGCACCGCCCAGCGATAGCAGTCGTAACCGTCCTGCTGGACCTGCGCCGGTGACTGGCCGTTGGCCGGGTAAGCCACCACGTCATAACCATTGCCCTGGGGCACGGGTTGCGGCGCTGGCGCGGCGGGTGGCGGCTGCACCACAACGTACTGCTGGCTGCTTTCTTCGTAGGTGTAATAGGCACCGGCGGCGAGGAAGAACAGCGCACTGCCCACCCACACTTCCCGGGCGTAATCCGGCAGGTACTGCACGCGGATCCCGTAAGGCGGCGTCACTACAACGTAGCGCGGGCCTTGCGGGCGATACCAGTAGCCACCCGAGAAGAAGTAGTCCTGCCCGCGATACGGCACGCGGTAATTGCGGTCGGGGAAGCGATCGACGATATAACCCGGACGGTATTGCGGGCCGGGCCCCCAGCCATTGCCGTGCCCGTCGGGGCGACCTGGCCAGCGGTGATCGTTAGGGTGGTTATTGCCACCGCCGTTACCGCCGTTGAAACCGGGACGACCCGGGCCACCATTGCCGGCTTGCCAATGCTGGTTGCCGTCGTTGCGACGCGGAATGTCCTGGTAATTGCCGGGGCGCGGTTCCTGGGTCTGGCGCACGGTGTCCGGGCGCCCCTGGATCGGCAGGTTATTGGCTGGCTGGGGCGCCGGGTGCGGCGGTTGCTGCTGTTGGTTGCCCTGAGGACGACCTTGCCACTGGCCACCCCCGTTCGGGCGCTCGACATTCTGGTTCTGCGGCCGTGGCTGATTGTTTTCGAAATGCTGATTCTGCGGACGCGGCTGATTGTTCTCGGGCCGAGGGGCTACAGGGCGCGGTTGACTATTTTGTGGTCGCGGTTGGTTGTTCTGCGGCCGAGGCTGATTATTGCCTGGATGCCCTTCCGGGCCTCTTTCATGCTGACCACCGCCTTCCTGGCGTGGCGGGTCGTCGGCCATCACTTGCGCACCAACGCTCATCATCAGCAAACCAACACCTGCCAAACGCCAGATGCGCTTCATGCTATTCCTCACTGCGGATTAGGGCCTACACGTAAGACTGGAAAACCGGGGCCCGGTTCTGCGAGAGGTTATCAGTCACGAGAACTATTTTCGCAGGCAATAAAAAGGGGCGACCCGTCGGTCGCCCCTTGAGAACTTCGTCCTGGCTCAACGCTTTTGACGTTGGCTCACCTCACGCCGTCTTGTGGACAGTGTGCAGCCCGGGGGCCGGGGCAACCCTGTGGGGTTGGCGGCCGCAGCCGGCCTTATTGGCGGGCTGCAGTGGACTGTATGTCCGGGCAGTGATTCTGTTGATAACTCTACGCCTCGGCCTCGGGCAGATGATTGCGAAGATTGCGTCAATAAACAGTGCTTGCGCAATTTTTAACCCTGGATAGATAATTCACCGCAATAGTTACGACAAAGGCCAGCCCCATGAGCAAACTTGACCGATACGACCTGAGTATTTTGGCGGAATTGCAGCGCGACGCGAGGATCTCCAACCAGGAGTTGGCCGAGCGCATCGGCCTGTCGCCTTCGCCGTGCTCACGCCGGGTCAAGCAACTCGAAGACGACGGCTACATCGCCCGCCAGGTCGCCTTGCTCGACCGCAAGATGCTCGGCCTGAGTCTCACGGCCTACGTGCTGATCGGCATGGACCGACACACCCCCGAACGTTTCGAGAACTTCGAAGCGGCCATCCGCACCTTGCCGCAAGTACTCGAGTGCAGCCTGGTGACCGGGATGGACGCCGACTACCAGCTGAAAGTGGTGGTGCCAGACATGGATCACTACCAGAAGCTGCTGCTGGGCCACCTGACGCGCATCGAAGGCGTCACCAGCGTGCGCTCAAGCTTTGTGCTGAACCAGGTGCTCAACAGCACCGAGCTGCCGCTGACCCACCTGCGCACTTAAGACCAGCGCGGAACAAATGTGGGAGCGGGCTTGCTCGCGAATGCGGTGTGCCAGGCACCGAATGTGCTGACTGATCCACCGCATTCGCGAGCAAGCCCGCTCCCACATTTTGACTGTGTTCCCGCAGGGTGGTAAGTCTGCGGCAGACCGACGCAGGTCAATGTCGCGCCGATTGCCCTGGCGTATAATCGGCGCCCTGCCCCAGCCGGAAACGACCCGATGAACTCGATTGATCCCGCCGTGTTTGAAGAATGGATGATGACCGGCCTGGTCAGCATCCTGATCATTTTCATGGGCTTTATCGTCTGGGACCTGGCGAAGAAATCCAAGGCCGGGCGCTTTGGCTCGATGATCCTGTTCTTCGTGCTGGGCCTGGGCGTTGCCGCGTTCATCATCAAGAGCGTGGTGATCGGCCTGATCGAGTCCGGCGCCTTATAAGCGCGCCGGCACTTCTTTCCATTGGCCTTGGTCCAGGCCGTCGATTGACCAGTCACCAATCCGCACCCGCACCAGACGCAACGTCGGCAAGCCTACGGCGGCCGTCATGCGCCGCACCTGGCGGTTACGCCCTTCACGAATCACCAGCTCCAGCCAATGGGTCGGCACGCTTTTGCGAAACCGCACCGGCGGGTTACGTGGCCACAGTTGTGGCTCGTCCAGTTGCCGGGCTTCGGCGGGCAGGGTCATGCCGTCATTGAGCTCCACACCGTCGCGCAGGCGTTGCAGCTGTTCCTCGCTCGGTTCGCCTTCCACCTGCACCCAATAGGTTTTCGCCAGCTTGTGCTTGGGGTCCGCGATGCGCGCCTGCAATTGGCCGTCGTTGGTCAGCAGCAACAGGCCTTCACTGTCACGGTCCAGGCGCCCGGCCGGGTAAATGCCGGGGATGTCGATGAAATCCTTGAGGGTCGCCCGCCCGCCTTCATCGCTGAATTGGGTCAGCACATCGAAGGGTTTATTGAACAGGATCAACTTGGGATCGGCCGGTGGCGCCTTGGCGACACGACGCGGGGCTGACGAGGTTTGCGGACTTTTCACACCGGGGCGGCGGGAAACAGGACGGGCAGGACGGGACATGGCAAAGGAACATCTAACGGTCAGGACCGACAATGCTAGTGGCCTGACCGTTAAATAACCATCCCAACCGTTTAGCGGAACGGCGGCTCGTCGAAGCTGCGCAGTTTGCGCGAGTGCAGCGAGTTAAGTTCGGTGCGCAATAGATCCACCGCCTCGATGCCGATCTTCAAGTGCTGGCTGACCGCACGCTCATAGAACGCGTTGGCCGATCCCGGCAGCTTGATCTCGCTGTGCAGCGGTTTATCCGACACACACAGCAACGTGCCGTACGGCACCCGCAGGCGGTAGCCCTGGGCGGCGATGGTGCCGCTTTCCATGTCCACGGCCACGGCGCGGGACAGGTTGATCAGCGGCCGTTCCTGGGCCCAGCGCAGCTCCCAGTTGCGGTCGTCGTAGGTCAGCACGGTGCCGGTGCGCAGGCGCTTTTTCAGCTCTTCGCCTTTCTCGCCGGTGACGTTGGCGGCGGCTTGCTGCAAGGCCATCTGCACTTCGGCCAGGGCCGGGATCGGAATGTTCGGCGGCACTACCCGGTCGAGAATCCCGTCGCGACGCATGTAGGCGTGAGCCAGCACGTAGTCACCGATGGTCTGGGATTGGCGCAGCCCGCCGCAGTGACCAATCATCAGCCAGCAATGCGGACGCAATACGGCGAGGTGGTCGGTGATGTTCTTGGCATTGGACGGGCCGACGCCGATGTTCACCAGGGTCACACCATGGCCGTCGCTGGCCTGCAAGTGGTAGGCCGGCATCTGATAACGGTGCCAGACCACGCCGGCAGCAATGGCAGACGCTTCGCCGTGGTCCATGCTCTTGTCGATGATCACATTGCCCGGCAGCACCATGCGGATAAAGCGCGGGTCGCTGCGCAACTGTTCCAGGCCATGCACGATGAACTGGTCAACGTAGCGGTGGTAGTTGGTCAGCAAAATCCACGGCTGCACATGGCGCCAGTCGCTGCCGGTGTAGTGCACCAGGCGGCGCAGGGAGAAGTCGACGCGGGCGGCATCGAACAACGCCAATGGCAGCGGGTCGGTGTTTTCCCAGTCGTACAGCCCGTCGGCGATGCCATCGGTGGCGGCAGACAGGTCGGTACTCGGGAACACCCGCGCCAGCGTGGCGGCAGTCACACCGGAGCCGGCCAGTTCGTCACCCTGCTCCACCACGTACGGGTAGGGAATGTTCTGCTGGCTGACGCCCACTTCCACCGTCACGGTGAAGTCGTGCATCAACGGCACCAGTTGCTCCAGCAGGTATTTGCGGAAGGCCGACGGATGGGTGACGGTGACGCTGTAGGTCCCCGGCAACTGAACCTTGGCATACGCCCGGGTGGTCTGTGGGACTTCGCCCTGCACCAGGTAGGTCAGGCGCAGTTCCGGGTAGCGAAACATCGCACGTTGTTCAGCGTCGGGTTCGACGCGGTCTTTGAGGTAGCGCTTGAGGGCTTGATTGAGCGCGCCAGTGGCACGCTCATGGAGAGCCGCCAGCCGATCCACGGCTTCTTCGGCGGTTTGAACGACAACAAAAGCTTCGGTCACGGTAAGCATCCTGTGTTCTGACTTGCAGGCCTTCATCTTGCCTGTATCCCTGGCGCACTGGAACACCGGAATTGGAATGCGATCAATAATGTGGGAGCGGCGGTGCGACGATTCGACTTGCTCGCGAATGCGGTAGGTCAGTCAGCACATGTATTGGCTGATCCACCGCCTTCGCGAGCAAGCCCGCTCCCACATTTTGACCGTGTTTGTTCAGGAAAAAGGAGGTGTCGAGCGCGCGACAATCGCTTCCACATTCACACCCCGCGGCAAGGTGCCATAGACCCGGCCCGACGACTCGCCCAGTCGGCTGGCGATAAAGCCATCACTCACACTGGCATTGCCCGCCTCCAGCAGCAGCTTGGCCTGCAACGCCACCGCGATGTCCTCGGTGAGTTGGCGGGCACGGTACTGGATGTCCTGAGTGTCCATGAACGCCGACTTCAACTGCTCGATATGCCGCGCCAGGTGCTTGTGGCCATGACCATCCCCCAGCTCGACAAACAGCGCCTCCAATACGCCCGGTTCTTTGGACAGGGCCCGCAGCACATCCAGGCACTGCACATTGCCGGAACCTTCCCACGTCGAATTGACCGGCGCCTCACGGTACAAGCGCGGCAGGATACTGTCCTCAACATACCCCGCACCGCCCATGCACTCGGCGGCTTCGTTGATCATCGCGGGCGCGCGCTTGCAGATCCAGTACTTGCCCACCGCCGTCACCAGCCGGGCGAATTTGGCTTCCTGTTCGTTATCCAGGTGGTCCAGCGCGCGCCCCATGCGCATGCTCAAGGCCAGGGACGCCTCGCTTTCCAGGGCCAGGTCGGCCAGTACGTTCTGCATCAACGGTTGCTCGCTGAGCACCCGGCCACCTACCAGGCGGTGAGCGCAATGATGGCTGGCCTGGGTCAGCGCCTGGCGCATCAGGGCGCTGGAGCCGACCATGCAATCGAAGCGGGTCATCGCCACCATCTCGATGATGGTCGGTACGCCGCGCCCTTCTTCACCGATCATCCAGGCCAGCGCGCCACGAAACTCCACTTCGCTGGAAGCGTTGGAGCAGTTGCCGAGCTTGTTTTTCAGGCGCTGGATGTAGAACTCGTTGCGGGTGTCATCCGGGCGGTGCCGGGGCAGCAGGAAACAGGTCAGGCCCTTGTCGGTCTGGGCCAGGGTGAGGAAGCCATCGCACATCGGCGCGGAGCAGAACCACTTGTGCCCCACCAGCTCATACGCCTGGCCCGGGCCGCCAGCGCCCACCGGGTAAGCGCGGGTGGTGTTGGCGCGCACGTCGGTGCCACCCTGTTTCTCGGTCATGGCCATGCCGATGGTGGCGCCGGCCTTGTGGGCGATGCCGACGTTACGCGGGTCGTATTCGGTGGCGAGGATTTTCGGCAGCCAGGTTTCAGCCAGGTCTGGCTGCAGGCGCAGGGCCGGGACGCAGGCGAACGTCATGGTCAGCGGGCAGCCGGTGCCGGCTTCGGCCTGGCTGTGCAGGTAGGTCATCGCCGCACGGGCCACATGGGCGCCGGATTGCGGATGGGCCCACGGCAACGACGGCAGGCCGTGTTCGACGGCGGTGCGCATCAGCTCGTGGTAGGCCGGATGAAACTCTACCAGGTCGATGCGATGGCCAAACCGGTCATGGCTGTTGAACACCGGTTTGTTCTGGTTGGCCAGGAACCCGGCTTCCATCAGCGGCCCGCCCGCCAGCGCACCATAGGTATCGATGCGCTGCTCGGCCCAGCCGGCGCCGAAGCGCCGGGACCAGTCTTGCAGCGGCAAGTCGATACGGTACAGGTTGGTGCCGTCCAGGGACGGTGGCTGGTTGGTGACGTCGTGGGTTTCGGCGAACTGGTGCAGGTGCATGACGGGCCTCCTGAAAAAAGGCCACGTTCATTGAGGCCTGAATTTCAGTTAAGCACCGTCACCCGGGTTAAAAAAGTGGCATAAACGCCTAATTGGCGGCGCTTTCACCCTCAACCATATGCAACAACCGCAGTTGCAGCACCCGTTGCAGGGCCTCGAAACGTACCGGCTTGGCCACTCGGTCGGTGATACCCACGCCGTGGCAGCGCTCGCGTTCCGGGGCTTGTAACGAGGTGCTCAAGGCGATCACCGGCAGCTCACCACAGCCGGGCAACGCACGGATCTGGCAGCACAGCGAAAAGCCGCCCTCCGGCACATCCAGCAACACTGCGTCGAAGGTTTGACTCTGCAGCAACGCCAGGGCGGCCGGCCCATTGTCGACGGTTTTCACCCGATAACCGAGCTTGAGCAACATGCCGCGCACCACCAGTTGCGCCACGCTGTTGTCGTCTACCAGCAGCACCGTGCACTCCTGCGGCGTGCGTTGCGCCTGCGGTACTCGCCGCACGGCAGCGGGTTCGGGCTGGACGGGGCTGACCGCAAGCTCCAGCTGGAAGCGACTGCCGCGCCGCGGCTCGGAATTGTGGGTGAGGCGCCCACCGAGCAACTCGATCAATTGCCGGCAGATCGCCAGGCCAATGCCCATGCCGCCATATTGGCGAGTGGTCGAGCCATCGAGCTGGAAGAAGCGCTGATACAGGGTCGCCTCATCGAGGTAGGCGAAGCCGATGCCGGTGTCAGTGACAATGAAGGTCAGGCGCAGCGTTCCGTCCGCCTGGGGCACACCGACCACCCGCACACGCACCGAGCCCTCGTGGGTGAACTTGAAGGCATTGTCCAACAGGCAATCCAGGCACTGCGCCAGCTTGCCAGGATCACCGTTGATGCGGTCCGGCAGGTCTTCTGCCAGATCAATGGAGAACGCCAACCCTTTGTTCTGGGCGCTGGCCGCGAACTGCTGGCGCAAGGTGTCGAGCAGCCCACGTAGGCTGAACACTTGGGGTTGCGGGCTGAGGCGCCCGGCCTGCAATTCGGTGAGGGTGAGGATGCCGTTGACCATGCGCATCATCTCGCGGGCCGCACCGGAGGCGGTTTGATGGTACTGCGCGAGGTCGCCTGGCAGCGGCTCGGTCTGCATCAATTCCAGGGAGCCGATCACACCGTTCATCGGCGTGCGCAGCTCGTGGGTCAAGGTGGCGAGGAATTCATCCTTGAGCTGGTTGCTGTGGGCCAGTTGCGTGTTGAGCACTTCGAGTTTCTGGCTGGCGTCGAACAGGATTTGCGCCTGTTGCTCGCGCATCGAATTGATCCGGTCGGCCAGCGCCAGGGACAGCAAGGCCACTTCCAGTGCCGAGCCGATCTGGCTGGCGTACATCGTGAGGAACACATTGGGCAGGTAGCCCAGCACCATCATCGTATTGACTACACCGCCCAGCAGGAACGCGGTCCAGGCGATGATGAAGTAGCGCGCCATGCGCTGGCCGCAATACCAGGCCTTGATGGCCGCGACGAAGATGGTCACGGTAAAGACCAGCGCCAGGGCGGTGGCCAGGCGCAGCGCCAGCGCATAACTGGTGAACAATGCCAGCACCATCACCACCCCGCCGCTGACCGCCAGGGCCAGCAACAGCCGGTTGATCCAGCGACTGTAAAGCGCGGTGTGCAGGAAACTGCGGGCAAAGAGGCTGCCGAACAGCGCCGCCGAACCGATCAGGAAGGGCACCGCCGCGTTCGCCCACCACGGGTTATTCGGCCAGAAATACTGCACGGCCACACCGTTCACCGACAGCTGATACAGGCCGAACGAGGCGATATAGAGGATGTAATAGAGGTAGCTGGTGTCGCGCACGCTCAGGTAGATGAACAGGTTGTAGATCAGCATGCCGAGCAACACGCCGTAGATCACACCCAGCACGTACAGGCGCAATGGCTGTTCTTCGAGGTACGCAGTGGTGGACCAGAGGGTCAGCGGTGCCTGGATCGAGCCCTGGCTTTGCAGGCGCAGGTACAGGGTTTCCTGCTGGCCAGGGACGAAGTCGAGCTTGAACAGGTAGTTGCTCTGGCGGATTTCGCGGCTGGAAAACGGCAGGATGCTGCCGGTGCGCGACACCAGTCGATAGTTGCCGACACTGTCAGGCTCGTAGAGCTCCAGTTGGTTCAGCGGCGGGTAAGCCAGTTCCAGCAGCCAGCGGCGCGGGGCATCCGGGCGCTGTGCACGGTAATGCAAATCAACCTTGAGCCAGAACACCGAGCGCGAATAGCCGGCATTCAATGTGGCTTTGTCGTGGGTCTTGAAACGACTGGCGAGGACCGGCGAGCTGATATCGCCAATGGTCAGGGCGCCACTGGGGTCCTCAAGGACTTGCATCACTTGGCCCAGGGGCAACCGCGTGGTGGTCTCGTTGAACTCGACTGCGCCGGCCAGCATCGGCAGCCCGGTCAACAGTAACATCAGCAAATAGCGCATAGAGCCCCAGCGTGACCTGTCCGGTTATGTCAAAAGCCTCCATTCCTTTTGAGCAGACGTAAACCGGCGATACAGTTATTGGTTTGAATCCACTCTAGCATAGCCATTACAGGCCAAAAGACACCATTGAAATAATTTTTTGAAAGGCTCTAGAGCGGGCATTACAGGGCATTTGACCTGTATTTCACGATGATAGCAAACAGCCACTTCCGCCGTCCCCTCCGCTAAAAATTCAACCATCGCCCGACAGCCACCCAAAAAGCGTTTGGTGGTAAGCTCGCGCACCATGAATATCTACAGCTCTCGCCCCGTTGTCCTCTGTCTCTCCGGCCATGATCCCAGTGGTGGCGCCGGCTTGCAGGCAGATATCGAAGCCCTGCTCGCCCAGGGCTGTCATGCGGCCCCGGCCGTCACCGCGCTGACTGTGCAGAACACCGTCAACGTCAGCGATTTCCGCGTGCTGGATCGCGAGTGGGTGCTGGCCCAGGCCAACGCCGTGCTCGGTGACTCCGAAGTGGCCGCGGTGAAACTGGGCATGCTCGGTTCCCTGGAGATGGTCGACACCGTGGTCGAACTGCTCAAGGCGCACCCGCATTTGCCGGTGGTCTGCGACCCGGTGCTGCGCGCCGGCGGCGGCGGCAGCCTGGGCAAGGACGAGGTCGGCTACGCCATGCGCGAGCGGCTGTTGCCGCTGTCGTTGATCGCCACCCCCAACCTGCCTGAAGCGCGCATCCTCGCCGAATTGCCCGAGGGCACGGCGGACGAATGCGCAGCGAAACTGCTGCCGTTCATCAAGCACCTGCTGATCACCGGCGGCCATGGCGACGAGCACGAAGTGCACAACCGCCTCTACAGCCGCGACGGCACGCACCAGACCTTTACCTGCCAGCGCCTGCCCGGCAGCTATCACGGTTCGGGCTGCACCCTGGCCAGCGCGCTGGCCGGTCGGTTGGCACAAGGCGAAGGGTTGGTCAGCGCGGTGCAATCAGCCCTCAACTACACTTGGCGCACCCTGCGTGACGCTGAACAACTCGGCCAGGGGCAATTCGTGCCTCGTCGTCTGCCGTTGGATTTCTGCTCGTAACACCAAGAGGCCTGCCCGATGAAACTACGTGGCCTTTATGCCATTACCGACAGTCAACTGTTGGCCGGCAAGTTCCTGGCCTACGTCGAAGCGGCGTTGGACGGTGGCGTGACCCTGCTGCAATACCGCGATAAAAGCAGCGACGAAGCGCGCCGCCTGCGGGAAGCCGAAAAACTGCGGGAGCTGTGCTCGCGCTACAAGACCCAACTGATCATCAACGATGACGCCGAACTGGCCGCACGCCTCGGCGTCGGCGTGCACCTGGGCCAGACCGACGGCCCGCTGACCCCGGCCCGTGCGCTGCTCGGTTCCAAGGCGATCATCGGCTCCACCTGCCACAGCCAGATCGAACTGGCCGAGCAGGCTGCCCGCGAAGGTGCCAGTTATGTCGCCTTCGGCCGCTTCTTCAATTCCAACACCAAGCCCGGCGCGCCGGCAGCCACCGTTGAACTGCTGGCCCAGGCGCGCGCGCGGTTGCACCTGCCGATCTGCGTGATCGGCGGCATCACCCTGGAAAATGCCAAACCGCTGGTGGCCCACGGTGCCGACTTGCTGGCAGTGGTCCACGGCCTGTTTGGTGCCGACAGCCCCCAGGAAGTCACGCGCCGCGCCCGCGCTTTCAACGATCTTCTAAAATCTTGAATTCAGAGAACATGATCATGTCCCGTTCCGAAACCCTGTTTGCCAATGCCCAGAAACACATCCCCGGCGGTGTGAACTCTCCCGTGCGAGCGTTCAAGAGCGTTGGCGGCACCCCACTGTTCTTCAAGCATGCCGAAGGCGCCTACGTCACCGACGAAGATGACAAGCGCTACGTCGACTACGTGGGTTCGTGGGGCCCGATGATCCTCGGCCACAGCCATCCGGAAGTACTGGACGCAGTGCGCCAGCAGCTGCAACACGGCCTTTCCTATGGCGCACCGACCGCCATGGAAACCGAGATGGCTGACCTGGTGTGCTCCATCGTGCCCTCCATGGAGATGGTGCGGATGGTCAGCTCCGGCACCGAAGCCACCATGAGCGCGATTCGCCTGGCCCGTGGGTTTACCGGCCGCGACAGCATCATCAAGTTCGAAGGCTGCTACCACGGCCACTCCGACAGCCTGCTGGTCAAGGCCGGTTCCGGTGCGCTGACCCAGGGCGTACCGAGCTCCGCCGGGGTGCCGGCCGCGTTTGCCAAACACACCCTGACCCTGCCGTTCAACGACATCGCTGCCGTCGAGCAGATGCTCAACGAAGTCGGCCAGGAAGTGGCGTGCATCATCGTCGAGCCGGTGGCCGGCAACATGAACTGCGTGCCGCCGGCGCCGGGCTTCCTGGAAGGCCTGCGGGAACAGTGCGACAAGCACGGCGTGGTGCTGATTTTTGATGAAGTGATGACCGGCTTCCGCGTTGCCCTCGGCGGCGCCCAGGCTTACTACGGCGTCACGCCGGACCTGAGCACCTTCGGCAAGATCATCGGCGGCGGCATGCCGGTGGGCTGCTTCGGCGGCAAGCGCGAAATCATGCAACACATCGCGCCGCTGGGCCCGGTGTACCAGGCAGGCACCCTGTCGGGTAACCCGCTGGCCATGGCCGCCGGCCTGACCACCCTGCGCCTGATCAGCCGCCCGGGCTTCCACGCCGAGCTGACCGACTACACCACTCGCCTGCTGGACGGCCTGCAACAGCGCGCCGATGCGGCCGGCATTCCGTTCGTGACCACCCAGGCGGGCGGCATGTTCGGCCTGTACTTCAGCGGCGCTGACGACATCGTCACCTTCGACGACGTGATGGGCAGCGATGCCGACCTGTTCAAGCGCTTCTTCCATCTGATGCTGGAAGGTGGCGTGTACCTCGCCCCGAGCGCTTTTGAAGCCGGCTTCACCTCGATCGCCCATGGTGATGCCGAGCTGAAACTGACCCTCGATGCCGCCGAGCGCGCCTTCGCCGCCTTGAAATAAGCGGCGCAAAAATCCGACGTCGCCCCTGGCGGCGTCAGATTTGCTACTTTGCTTACAGGCATTTCCGTCTTTTTTCGAGAATTCACCTGCAATCCGGCAGATAACTTGCCCACGCAGCAGAAAAACGAGTAAAGACTTTGTAAGCAGGTGCCTGCTTATTTCATAATGCGCGCTTATTGGATCCCCCCGTGGGTCCCGCGCCCCGTCAGAGGTAAGTCGATTCCCATGAAACGCACCGGCCGCACCCTGGTTCTGGGCTGCCTGTTGCTCCTTCAGCCGCTGCTGGCGTTTGCCCAGGCAGGCGGCAACTCGTTGTTAATCCCAGCGATGGGTCGTTGCACCCTCAATACCCAGCCGGAAAGCCAGGCCGAAGCCCTGAGCGCGTGCCAGAAACAGGCCGACGGTGGGGATGCGCAGGCGCAATACGAGTTGGGCGAGTACTTCTACGACAGTAAAAACCCCGCACGCGACCTCAACAAAGCCTTGAGCTACTTCGAGAAAGCCTCGTTGCAGGGCCACGCCCAGGCGCAATTCCAGCTGGGCACCATGTTTTTCCACGGCGAAGGCGTACCGGCCAATAACGTCCAGGCGTACATCGTGCTGAAAATGGCGGCGGTGAACGGCGCCGAAGATGCACTGGACACGGCCGACGAAGTGGCCGAACACATGCAGCGCGACGAACTGGAAGTGGCTACCCAAGTGCTGGGACAGATTTTCCGCAACTACCTGCAGGAACTGCAGAGCGCAGATGGCAGCTCGCCGTTTTCGCCGCTGCCCTGAGTTTTGTAGCGCCTTTACTACCGCCTTCGCGAGCAAGCCCGCTCCCACATTCGACTGTATTCCAAAGGTGGAACTCGGTCGAATGTGAGAGCGGGCTTGCTCGCGAAGGGGTCGGCGCGGTCTTAAGCCTTACTTCTCAGGCATCGGCATCGGAAACGGCATGACATTGCTCATGCCCCGGGCCTCGCTGATTTTCGGCGTGCCCAGGCGCTCGACTTCGTCGATGCGCACGATCGAATGCATCGGCACAAAACTGCGCACCACGCCTTCGAACTGAGCCTTGAGTTTTTCCTCGCCCGGGTCGACGACCAGCTGTGTGCGCTCGCCAAAGACGAACTCTTCCACTTCCAGGAAGCCCCACAGATCACTTTGATAGATCTGCTTGGCGTACATTTCGAACACCTGGCCCTGGTTAAGGAAAATCACCTTGTAGATTGGAGCTTCACGTTTGGTCATGGTGGGCGGGTAACACATCGGGGGATTTAAAAGAGGGCGCGAACTATAGCATGGCGTCCGATGCACAGTGCTAGGAACCTATCGGCATGCCCCCTATAATGCGCGGTTCTTTACCACCAGTTGACGATCCCCATGGCCAAGAAGCTTTACATCGAAACCCACGGTTGCCAGATGAACGAGTACGACAGCTCGCGCATGGTCGATCTGCTGGGTGAACATCAGGCCCTGGAAGTCACCGCTCGCGCTGAAGACGCCGACGTGATCCTGCTCAATACCTGCTCGATCCGCGAGCGGGCCCAGGACCGGGTCTACTCGCAGCTGGGCCGCTGGCGTGAACTGAAACTGGCCAACCCGGACATGGTGATCGCCGTCGGCGGTTGCGTGGCCAGCCAGGAAGGCGCCGCCATTCGTGACCGCGCACCGTACGTCGACGTGGTCTTCGGCCCGCAGACCCTGCACCGCCTGCCGGAAATGATCGACGCCGCGCGCATCACCAAGCTGCCGCAAGTCGACGTCTCGTTCCCGGAAATCGAAAAATTCGACCATTTGCCCGAGCCGCGCATCGACGGCCCAAGCGCTTATGTGTCGGTAATGGAAGGCTGCAGCAAGTACTGCACCTTCTGCGTGGTGCCATACACCCGCGGCGAAGAAGTCAGCCGCCCGTTCGACGACGTGCTGGCAGAGATCATTCACTTGGCCGAGAACGGCGTGCGTGAAGTGACCCTGCTGGGGCAGAACGTCAACGGCTACCGTGGCCAGACCCACGACGGGCGCCTGGCGGACCTCGCAGAGTTGATCCGCGTAGTGGCTGCCGTCGACGGGATCGAGCGGATTCGCTACACCACCTCGCACCCGCTGGAGTTCTCCGACAGCCTGATCCAGGCCCACGCTGAAGTGCCGGAGCTGGTCAAGCACCTGCACTTGCCGGTGCAATCGGGCTCGGACCGCATTCTCTCGGCCATGAAGCGCAACCACACCGCCCTGGAATACAAATCCAAATTGCGCAAATTGCGTGCGGCGGTGCCGGGGATCTGCATCAGCTCGGACTTTATCGTCGGCTTCCCAGGGGAAACCGAGAAAGACTTCCAGCAGACCATGAAGTTGATCGAAGACGTAGGCTTCGACTTCTCCTACTCCTTCGTCTACAGCCAGCGCCCGGGCACTCCGGCGGCTGACCTGCTCGACGAAACCCCGGAAGCGTTGAAGAAGGAGCGTTTGAACGCCCTGCAACATCGCCTCAACCAGCAGGGTTTCGAGATCAGCCGACAGATGGTGGGCTCGACCCAGCGCATCCTGGTGACCGACTACTCGAAAAAAGACCCTGGCGAATTGCAGGGCCGGACCGAGAACAACCGGATCGTCAACTTCCGCTGTGATAATCCGACGCTGATCGGGCAGTTCGCCGACGTGCACATCGACGCGGCACAACCGCACTCGCTGCGCGGTTCGCTGGTGTAACAATAATTCGGCCACCGGGAACCAATGTGGGAGCGGGCTTGCTCGCGAAGGCGGTGTATCAGGCAACGAACAGGCTGACTGCCCCATCGCATTCGCGAGCAAGCCCGCTCCCACATTAGAACGGTGCCAGCTTCGGGATATATAAGTGCTTTCGCACGCAGCCTGCTGGCGTTATCCTTGATTTCATCTTAATTGCCCCAGGGCGGCTAAAAACGACCTTGAACGCACCCATAGAACCACATCGTTTTCTCCTCGAGCCCTTTGAGGCTCGCCGTTTCGCCAATCTGTGCGGACAGTTCGACGAGCACCTGCGCCTGATCGAACAACGCCTGAGCATCGAGATCCGCAACCGCGGCAATCAATTCGAGCTGATTGGTGAACCCCAGCACACCACCTCGGCAGAAAACCTTCTGCGCCGCCTCTACCGGGAAACCAAAGGTAGCGAGCTGTCGCCGGAAACGGTGCACCTGTACCTGCAGGAATCCGCCGTGGAGGACCTGGCCAACAACCCGGTAGCCGAAGCCAGCGTCGCGTTGCGCACCAAGAAAGGCATGATTCGCCCTCGCGGCTTGAACCAGCAGCGCTACGTCAAAGAGATCCTGGGCAACGACATCAACTTCGGCATCGGCCCTGCCGGTACCGGCAAGACCTACCTGGCCGTGGCCTGCGCGGTCGACGCCCTGGAGCGCGAGCAGGTGCGACGCATCCTGCTGGTGCGTCCGGCGGTGGAAGCCGGCGAGAAGCTGGGCTTTTTGCCCGGCGACCTGGCCCAGAAGATCGACCCGTACCTGCGCCCGCTCTACGACGCGCTCTACGAGATGCTCGGCTTCGAATACGTGGCCAAGCTGATCGAGCGCCAGGTGATCGAGATCGCCCCGCTGGCCTACATGCGTGGCCGTACGCTGAACAACAGCTTCATCATTCTCGACGAAAGCCAGAACACCACCGTTGAACAGATGAAGATGTTCCTGACCCGGATCGGTTTCGGCTCCACCGCCGTGATCACCGGCGACGTCACCCAGGTCGACCTGCCCAAAGGCACCAAGTCGGGCCTGGCCCAGGTGATCGACGTACTCAAGGACGTGCCGGGGATCAGCTTCACGCACTTCATGCCCAAAGACGTGGTACGTCACCCGTTGGTGCAGCGCATTGTCGAAGCCTACGAGCGCTTCGAACACCGCGACGACCAACCGGCCAAGGACACTCGCCGCGATGCTTGAGCTTGACCTGCAGCTGGCCACCGAAGCGCCCGCCCCCAGCGAAGAACAGTTCCGCCAGTGGTGCACCCTGGCCCTGCGCCAGCGCACCGCCGACTCGGAGCTGACCATTCGCCTGGTGGACGAGCCCGAAGGCCGTGAACTGAATCACACCTGGCGACAAAAAGACTACGCGACCAACGTGCTGTCGTTTCCCGCCGACGTACCCGATGAGCTGCTGGATATCCCATTGCTGGGCGACCTGGTGATCTGCGTCGAAGTGGTCGAGCGTGAAGCAAAGGAACAGGGCAAGGAACTTGAGGCCCATTGGGCCCATCTAGTCATCCACGGCTGCTTGCATCTCTTGGGTTACGACCATATAGACGATGACGAAGCCGAAGAAATGGAAGCACTGGAACGAACGTTGCTTGCAGAACTGGGTCATCGTGACCCGTATGCAGACGACGAAATTGCAACTACACCTAACTGAAACAATAAAGGATTTAGAGTAATCGCTATGAGCGAAGACCGATCGAGCAACGGGCAAAAGTCATGGCTGGGGAAACTCACCCAGGCCTTTGCCCACGAGCCGAAAAACCGCCAGGAGCTGCTGGAGCTGCTGCGCGAGGCGCATCAGAACAAGTTGCTGGACAGCGAAGCGCTGGCCATCGTCGAAGGCGCTATCCAGGTCGCTGACTTGCAAGTGCGGGACATCATGGTTCCGCGCTCGCAGATGGTCAGCATCAAGGCGACCCAGACCCCACGGGAATTCCTCCCGGCCGTCATCGATTCGGCGCACTCGCGCTACCCGGTGATCGGCGAAAGCCATGACGACGTCATGGGCGTCCTTCTGGCCAAGGACCTGCTGCCGCTGATCCTCAAGGAGAACGGCGACAGCTTCAACATCAAGGACCTGCTGCGTCCTGCCACTTTCGTCCCCGAATCCAAGCGCCTGAATGTGCTGTTGCGCGAATTTCGTGCGAACCACAATCACATGGCCATCGTGATTGACGAATACGGCGGTGTAGCGGGTTTGGTGACCATCGAAGACGTGCTGGAACAGATCGTCGGCGACATCGAAGACGAGCACGACGTCGAAGAAGACAGCTACATCAAGCCGCTGCCCAGCGGTGATTTCCTGGTCAAGGCCCTGACGCCGATCGAGAACTTCAACGAGTTCTTCGACAGCGAATTCTCCGACGATGAATTCGACACGGTTGGCGGCTTGGTGATGAGTGCGTTCGGGCACCTGCCCAAGCGTAACGAGACCACGGAAATCGGTGCCTATCGCTTCCGCATCCTGAATGCCGACAGCCGCCGTATTCACTTGATCCGTTTGACACCTATTGCCCGCTAAGGACTGACATGCGCCGTATGATTGCACCCGGCTGGCCCGGTAACTTGCTGGCCGTGGTGGCCGGCGCCATCACCACCCTGGCGCTGGCGCCGTTCGACCTCTGGCCGTTTGCGCTGGTGGCGGCCGGGTTCTTTTATGCGGGATTGCGTGAACTGACACCGCGCCAGGCCTTGTGGCGCGGCTGGTGTTTCGGTTTCGGCCTGTTTGGCGCCGGTACCAGCTGGATCTACTACAGCATTCACCACTTCGGCGGCGCTTCGGTGCTGCTGGCGGGCATGCTGATGCTGGCGTTTACGGCGGCCATTGCCTGGTTCTTTGCCCTGCCCGCCTGGCTGTGGGCGCGCTGGCTGCGCCGCAACGAAGCGCCACTGGCCGATGCCCTGGCCTTCGCGGCCTTGTGGGTTGGCCAGGAAGCGTTTCGCGGCTGGTTCCTCACCGGTTTTCCATGGCTCTATTCCGGTTACAGCCAGCTCGACGGTCCTCTCACCGGCCTCGCGCCGCTGGGCGGGATGTGGCTGATATCCTTTGCCCTGGCGCTGACCGCCGCACTGATCTGCAACCTGCCGCGTCTGCTGGCGGCTAAGCGCAACCTGTTCATCGGTGCCGGCTTGCTGTTGTTGGTGGCGCCATGGGCCATCGGCCTGGCACTCAAGCATCATGCATGGACCACCCCCGCCGGCGCGCCGCTGACCGTGGCAGCCGTCCAGGGCAACGTCGAACAAAGCATGAAGTGGGACCCCGAGCAGTTGAATGCGCAGCTCGCGCTGTACCGCGACATGAGCTTCAGCTCCAAGCCTGTCGACCTTCTGGTATGGCCGGAAACCGCCGTGCCGGTGCTCAAGGAATCCGTGGAGGGTTACCTGGGCATGATGGGCAAGTTCGCCGCTGACCGGCACACTGCGCTGATCACCGGTGTACCGATCCGCCAGGAAGTGCATCACCACAAGCGCTTCTTCAACGGCATCACGGTGGTGGGCGAAGGCGACGGCACCTACCTGAAGCAGAAGCTGGTGCCGTTTGGCGAGTACGTGCCGCTGCAGGACATGTTGCGCGGCTTGATCGCGTTCTTTGACCTGCCGATGTCGGACTTCGCCCGCGGGCCGTCCGACCAGGCTTTGCTGCAAGCCAAGGGCTATCAGATTGCGCCGTTCATTTGCTATGAAGTGGTGTACCCGGAGTTCGCCGCCGGCCTGTCGGCCCGCAGCGATTTGTTGCTGACCATCAGCAACGACACCTGGTTCGGCCGCTCCATCGGCCCGCTGCAACATTTGCAGATGGCCCAGATGCGCGCCCTGGAAGCCGGGCGCTGGATGATCCGCGCCACCAACAACGGCGTCACTGGCCTGATCAACCCGTACGGGCAGATCACCGTGCAGATCCCGCAGTTTGAACGCGGGATTCTCTACGGCGAGGTCGTGCCGATGCACAACCTCACCCCGTACCTGGAATGGCGTTCGTGGCCGTTGATCATCCTGTGCCTTGGCCTGTTTGGCTGGGCGCTGTTGGCGGGCCGGATGTCGAAAACGGTTTAAAAGAAATACTCGGACGACAATGTGGGAGCGGGCTTGCTCGCGAATGCGATCTGTCAGTTAAAGCACCAGTGACTGACACACTGTATTCGCGAGCAAGCCCGCTCCCACATTTGCCCTGCGGTATTACCTGTAAAACATCCGGTAACCCACCTGCCCCACCGCCTCATTCAGCAACTGCCCGCTCTGCCATACCGACTTGAACTCCGGCATCCAGCCCCCCAATGGCCGGGCATTGTCCAAACCAAGAAACCCCACTGGCGCCGGAACAACCGTGAACCCGGCCTTTTCGAAGCTCCAGCGCGAGCGCGGCATATGCCAGGCCTGAGTCACGACCACCACACGCTTGATCCCCTGCGGCAGCAGAATCTCGGCACTCATCTGCGCGTTTTCCCACGTGGTACGGCTGCGCTCTTCCTTCCAGCGCACGCTCACGCCAAAGTCATCCTGCATCGATACCGCCATCAACTCCGCCTCGCTGGGCGGTGTGCCGTAGTGCAAGCCGCCGGTGGTCAGCACCGGCAAGCCCGAAGCCTTGGCCAGGCGGGCTGCATAGCGCTGGCGCTCAAGACCGATACCCGTCGGCTGATCGGAGCCCCACGCCGGATCCCCGCGCTCACGCCCCGAGCCCAACACCACGATGGCATCAGCCCGCTGCGCCAGGGTCGCCCATTCATCACGGGCCAGAGGCGGCTCGGTCTCCAGGGCCTTTGCGCCCCATTGAACCGCCACCGGCAGGCTCATCAGCAACATCCCGCCAAACCCCAGGGCAAAGCACACGGCCGCCAGCCGCGGTCGGCTGCGACGAAACCACCAGGCAAGGGCCAGCAACAGCAACAGGATGCCGGGCGGCAACAACAATTGTTTAATGAAATAGCGAATAGGCATCGGGCATCTCCAAAGATGCCCGAAGCCTAAGGTGTAACGGGGTTAAGCGACAATCTTTACAGGAACAGACGCTGAGAAGGCTACAGATCACTAACGCGGTACTTCACTTGAAACGCACGGACCGGAGTTTTTCCGGGCTGCGACCGGCCGAAAAATCCTTGAGCCATACCACCTTGGCCGATCGCGAAAACTCCTGGGCTGGCGGGGAGGCCATGCCATGGGACGCGCGATGCTCATTCAACTCCAGATACACCCTGATCACGTCCAGCTCTGCCTGGCTCAAGCCACGCAGTTCCAACTCCAGAGGCCGTTCATCACACAATCGGCCTGCGGTTTTTGCTGCATCCAGTGCTCGACCCAAACGGTCGATCAGTCCTTCGTACACCTGCGGTTTCGTTAAAGTTCGCTGCGAATCAACCATCCCTCACCTCATTGAAGATAAGACTCACTCCCCACTAAACAGCGTAGTCCTGCTTGCCCTGCCTGCCTGGCGCCGCGACCAACGGCCTCGGCGGCGCAATCAGGGTTTCCCTCGATAGAGTGGGGTCATGTATGCTACGGCGCTTCCTGTAACTCCACTTCCCGCAGGGTTTGGGCACGGACGCGCCGCTTTTTGGTGTCGATCAACCTGAACGTTGCACCGAAGAGGATTAGGCCACCCCTATTCAGTTCAAAAGTAGCCATGCACGAACAATATCAGCCCCGTGAAATAGAAAATGCCGCCCAGTCGTTCTGGGATGAGCAAAAGTCCTTTGAAGTCAGTGAACAGCCAGGCAAGGAGACTTTCTATTGCCTATCGATGTTCCCTTACCCCAGCGGCAAGCTACACATGGGGCATGTGCGCAACTACACCATCGGCGACGTCATCTCCCGCTACCAGCGCATGCTGGGCAAGAACGTCCTGCAACCCATGGGTTGGGACGCCTTCGGCATGCCGGCGGAAAACGCCGCGATGAAGAACAACGTAGCGCCCGCCAAGTGGACCTACGAAAACATCGCCTACATGAAGACCCAGCTGCGCAGCCTGGGCCTGGCGGTGGACTGGTCCCGCGAGGTGACCACCTGCAAGCCTGATTACTACCGCTGGGAACAATGGCTGTTCACTCGCCTGTTCGAAAAAGGCGTGATCTACAAGAAGAGCGGCACCGTGAACTGGGACCCGGTGGACCAGACCGTACTGGCCAACGAACAAGTGATCGACGGCCGCGGCTGGCGTTCCGGCGCGCTGATCGAAAAGCGCGAAATCCCGATGTACTACTTCAAGATCACTGCCTACGCGGATGAACTCCTGTCGAGCCTCGACGATTTGCCGGGCTGGCCCGAGCAGGTCAAGACCATGCAACGCAACTGGATCGGCAAGTCCCGTGGCATGGAAGTGCAGTTCCCCTACAACGTCGACTCCATCGGCGCAGAAGGTGTATTGAAAGTCTTCACCACCCGTCCGGACACCCTGATGGGCGCGACCTACGTCGCCGTGGCCGCCGAACACCCGCTGGCCACCCAGGCTGCACAGAACAACCCTGAGCTGCAGGCGTTCATCGCCGAATGCAAGGGCGGCAGCGTCGCCGAAGCCGACGTCGCCACCCAGGAGAAAAAAGGCCTGCCGACCTCGTTGTTCGTCGAGCACCCATTGACCGGCGAGAAGCTGCCGGTGTGGGTCGCCAACTACGTGCTGATGCACTACGGTGATGGCGCAGTAATGGCTGTGCCGGCCCACGACGAGCGCGATTTCGAATTTGCCGTCAAATACAACCTGCCGATCAAGTCCGTGGTGCGCACCAGTTCGGGCGACACCAACCCGGCTCCGTGGCAGGACGCGTACAACGAACACGGCACACTGATCAATTCCGGCGAGTTCGACGGCCTGGATTTCGAAGGCGCCTTCGACGCCATCGAAGTCGCGCTGATCAAGAAAAACCTCGGTGCCTCGCGCACCCAGTTCCGCCTGCGTGACTGGGGCATCAGCCGCCAGCGCTACTGGGGCTGCCCGATCCCGATCATCCACTGCGAAACCTGCGGTGACGTGCCGGTACCGGAAGACCAACTGCCGGTCGTATTGCCCGAAGACGTGGTGCCGGACGGTGCTGGCTCGCCATTGGCGCGCATGCCCGAATTCTACGAGTGCACCTGCCCGAACTGCGGTGCCCCGGCCAAACGCGAAACCGACACCATGGACACCTTCGTGGAGTCTTCGTGGTACTACGCCCGCTACGCCTCGCCGCACTATGAAGGCGGCCTGGTGGAAAAATCCGCGGCCGACCATTGGCTGCCGGTAGACCAGTACATCGGCGGTATCGAACACGCCATCCTTCACCTGCTGTACGCGCGCTTCTTCCACAAGCTGATGCGTGACGAAGGCCTGGTGAGTTCCGACGAGCCGTTCAAGAACCTGCTGACCCAGGGCATGGTGATTGCCGAGACTTATTACCGCCGCGAAGCCAATGGCGCCTACACCTGGTTCAACCCGGCAGATGTCGAGCTGGAGCGTGACAGCAAGGCCAAGGTGATCAGCGCCAAGCTGAAATCCGACGGCCTGCCGGTGGAAATCGGCGGCACCGAGAAGATGGCCAAGTCGAAAAACAACGGCGTCGACCCACAGTCGATGATCGACCAGTTCGGCGCGGACACCTGCCGCCTGTTCATGATGTTCGCCTCGCCGCCTGACATGAGCGCGGAATGGTCGGACTCCGGCGTCGAAGGTTCGCATCGCTTCCTCAAGCGCGTCTGGCGCCTGGCGCACGCCCATGTCAGCCAAGGCTTGCCGGGCAAGCTGGACGTGGCGGCCCTGAGCGATGAGCAAAAAGTCATTCGCCGCAGCACCCACCTGGCCATCAAGCACGCCAGCCAGGACGTGGGCCAGCACCACAAATTCAACACCGCCATCGCCCAGGTGATGACGCTGATGAACGTGCTGGAGAAAGCGCCGCAGGCCACCGAACAGGACCGCGCACTGGTACAGGAAGGCCTGGAAACGGTCACCCTGCTGCTGGCGCCGATCACGCCACACATCAGCCACGAACTGTGGAACCAGTTGGGCCACAGCGGTGCCGTCATCGATGCCGGCTGGCCGGTACAGGATGACAGCGCCCTGGTACAGGACACGCTGCAACTGGTGATTCAGGTCAACGGCAAGCTGCGTGGCCAGATCGACATGCCGGCCAGCGCCAGCCGTGAAGACGTCGAAGCCGCCGCCCGTATCAATGAGAACGTGCTGCGCTTCACCGAAGGCCTGACGATCCGCAAAGTGATCGTGGTGCCCGGCAAACTGGTCAATATCGTCGCTAGCTAATCGGATCGGGCGCCGAGGGAATAACCCTGGCGCCGAACAAAACCTCCAGGGCCTCGATAAGGCCCACATGGTTTCAAGGGGAGCATCAAAATGATCAAACGCAATCTGCTGGTTATGGGCCTTGCCGTGCTGCTGAGCGCTTGCGGCTTCCAGCTGCGCGGCACCGGCACCACCGAACTGGCGATCAAGGAACTGGACGTCACCGCCCGCAACTCCTACGGCGAGACCGTGCAACAGCTGCGCCAGGTCCTGGAAAACAGTGGCGTCAAAGTCTATTCAGGCGCGGCTTACAAACTGAACCTGGTGGATGAAAAAGAAGAGCAGCGCAGCCTCAGCTACGCCAGCGCCGGGCGTGCTTCGGACATTGAGCTGAGCACCACGCTCTTCTTCGAAATCCAGGGCCATGACCACCTGCCGCTGATGGGCGACAAGATCCAGATACAGAAAGTCGTGAGCCACGACGGCAACAACCTGGTGGGTTCGGACTCCGAAACCATCCAGGTGCGCAAGGAAATGCGTCGTGAACTGGTGCAGCGCATGGTCCTGCGCCTGCAACTGATCACGCCGGAGCAACTGGATAAGCTGCAGCAAACCGCGGATGCCAAGGCCAAGGCAGATGCCGATGCGCTGAAAGCGGCGCAAGAGTATGAAGACAGCCAACCTAAACAGTCGCCTGTCGAAGTTCCTGTCGAGTAAGCCAGACGGGGCGCCCCAGGCGCCCCGTTCGCCCTGCCTATGAAACTCGCCCCCGCCCAACTCGCCAAGCACCTGCAAGGCAGCCTTGCGCCCGTCTACATCGTCAGCGGTGATGACCCGCTGCTGTGCCAGGAGGCTGCGGACGCAATTCGCACCGCCGCCCGCCAACAGGGCTTCGATGAACGCCAGGTATTCAGCGCCGACGCCAGTTTCGACTGGGGTACGCTGCTGCAAGCCGGGGCGAGCATGTCGCTGTTCGCCGAAAAACGCCTGCTGGAACTGCGCCTGCCTTCGGGCAAGCCCGGCGACAAAGGCGCGGCGGCTTTGATGGAATACTGCGCACGCCCTGCCGAAGACACGCTGCTGCTGATCAGCCTGCCCAAGCTTGATGGCAGTGCGCAGAAAACCAAGTGGGGCAAGGCGCTGGTGGAAGGCGGCCAGACTCAGTTCATACAGATCTGGCCGGTGGACAGCAGCCAACTGCCGCAGTGGATTCGTCAGCGCCTGTCGCAATCCGGGCTGAGTGCCAGCCAGGATGCGGTGGAGCTGATCGCGGCGCGGGTGGAAGGCAACCTGTTGGCCGCCGCCCAGGAAATCGAAAAGCTCAAGCTGATGGCCGAGGGTGGACAGATCACCGTCGAAACCGTACAAGGTGCCGTGGCGGACAGCGCGCGCTTTGACGTATTTGGCCTGGTGGATGCGATCCTCAACGGCGAACCCGCCCACGCCCTGCGCATGCTCGAAGGGCTGCGCGGCGAAGGCGTCGAGCCGCCGGTGATTCTCTGGGCCCTGGCGCGAGAATTACGGCTGCTGGCCAATATTGCCCTGCAGTACAGCCAGGGCATCCCACTGGACAAGGCCTTCAGCCAGGCGCGGCCACCGGTATGGGACAAGCGCAAACCACTGATCAGCAAAGCCCTGCAACGGCACTCGGCGCAACGCTGGGCGCAATTGCTGCTGGAAGCCCAGCGCATTGACGCGCAGATCAAGGGGCAGGCGGCTGGATCGCCGTGGATGAGCCTGAGTCGTTTGTCACTTTTGATGTCAGGACAGCGCTTGGCGTTGCCTGCTGAATAGTCCTACGTATCGCTGGGCTGGACAGAATCCAAACTTCGGCAGATGATTCGCACCGCATCATCAACCTGCCAGAGAGTACCCATCATGAGCAAAAAGCCATCCAAGCATGGCCCCAACAAGGCCAAATCCATCATCGCCCAGCCGTTGTTCCGCAGTCGCAAGGAACGAGCCGGCAAAGGCAAAGGCAGCTACCGCCGCGAAGCCTTCCAGTCTAATAGCTGGGAGGCTTCTTACTTTCTGGCTGCCTGAAGGCAAGCGCCCCTCCGGCATGATAAGGTCTGTACCTGATTCGTATTCCCTGGACCTGTGCATGCCCTCTAGTCTTTCCCGTCGTTGGCACCTTCGCCAACTGATCGCTGCCTCCAGCCTCATTCTGTTAGTCGCCTGCGCGGAAAAACCCACCGCTGCCGATGCCCAACCCCTGCCCCCGCTCCAGACTGCACCGGTAGCTGCGCCTGCCGTCGTTGCGCCACTGGTGGCAGACAATCTTGATATCCAGCCGACCCAGACCTTTGCCGAATGGCAGGCGGGGTTTCGCGTGGAAGCCTTGAAGGCCGGTATCACGCCGCAGGTTTTCGACACGGCCTTTGCCAATGTCGTACCCGACATGGCGGTGATCCGCGCCGACCGCAGCCAGCCGGAGTTCTCCCGGCCGGTATGGGAATACCTCGATGGCGCGCTGTCGCCGCTGCGGGTGCGCAATGGCCAGTCGCTGCTGGTGAAGTATGCCGACATTCTGCAACGCATTGAGGACCGTTACGGCGTCGACCGCCAGGCGCTGGTCTCGGTGTGGGGCATGGAGAGTAACTTCGGCCAGTTCCAGGGCAACAACTCGGTGATCCGCTCACTGGCGACCCTGGCCTATGAAGGCCGTCGCCCGGCCTTCGCCCAGGCGCAGCTGCTGGCGGCGCTGCAAATCATCCAGCATGGCGATATCGCCGCCGACCAGATGAAAGGCTCCTGGGCCGGGGCCATGGGCCAGACCCAGTTCATCCCGACCACCTATAACACCCACGCCGTGGACTTCGACGGTGACGGCCGCCGCGATATCTGGAACAGCCCGGCCGACGCCCTCGCCTCCACCGCGCACTACCTGCAAAGCTCCGGCTGGCAGAAAGGCCAGCCCTGGGGCTTCGAGGTGCAGCAACTGCCGTTGAATTTTGATTACGCCCTGGCCGATGGCAGCGTACGCAAGACCGTTGGCGAGTGGCTGAAACTGGGAATCCAGGTGCCGCCGGGCGCCAGCGTGCCGGCCAACGTCGACCAGCTTTCCGCCGCCCTGTTGCTGCCGGCCGGCTATCGTGGCCCGGCGTTCCTGGTGCTGGATAACTTCCGCGCGATCCTCAAGTACAACAACTCGTCGTCCTACGCGTTGGCAGTTGGCTTGTTGTCGGAACGCTTCGGGGGCGGTGGCTTGATTCGTGGGAGCTGGCCGAAAGATGAGCTGCCGTTGACTCGCTCGCAGCGAATTGACTTGCAGACGGTGCTCAGTGCCAATGGTTACGACGCAGGCAACCCGGACGGGATCATCGGTGCGAATACCCGCAAGGCGATTCGTGCCGCGCAGCAGTCCCTGGGCTGGCCGGCGGATGGGTATCCGACGGTGAAGTTGCTGGAGTCGCTGCAAAGCCGATAGATCGGCGTATGGCTGCTACCGCATTCGCGAGCAAGCCCGCTCCCACATTTTGACCGTGCACTTCCTGAAGGAACGCGATCGAAATGTGGGAGCGGGCTTGCTCGCGAAGAGGCCTTTATCGGCGCTACAAAGTTCAGGCCTTAAACACCACATCCTGTTCCAACACCAACCGCTTCTCCCCCGCATCCAGCCGCACCCTGGCGCCCAACGGCAAGGTCAGGTTCGGGTTGCAGTGCCCGCTGCGCCAGCCGGACAGCACAGGAATGCACAACGGCTCGAAGGTCTGCTTCAGCAAGCGCTCAAGCGCAAGGCTATCAACCCCAGCCACATCCCCCACCACCACGCCCGCCACCTGGGCCAGCTTGCCCGCCAGGCGCAAATGGGTGAGCAACCGGTCAATGCGGTACAACGGCTCGTTCACATCTTCGATAAACAGAATGATGCCCTCGGCATCAATCTCGTAAGCCGTGCCCATCACTGCTGCGATCATCGATAGATTGCCGCCCAGCAGCCGCCCACAGGCGATGCCTGGCTCGACGGTGGTCAGCGGGTAGGCCACAGGGTGAGCCAGCTGGCTACCGGCTTTCACTTGCCCACGCAGCATGCTGAACAGCGACGACTCGGTAGGCTGTTGCTTTTCACCTAACAGGTCAGCGTTGAACATCGGACCATGGAAGGTGACGAAACCGGCATACCGGTTGATCGCCAGGTGCAGGGCGGTGATATCGCTGTAGCCTACGAATGGCTTGGGGTTGGCCCGGAGCAGGTCAAAGTCCAGGCGGTCCAGCAGGCGTGGCGTGCCGTAGCCGCCGCGCAGGCAGAAAATCGCGTCGATGGTCGAATCGGCGAACGCAGCGTGCAGGTCATCAAGGCGTACCTCATCACTGCCGGCCAGATAGCCATCACGCTGGCTCACGCCCGGAAAGATCCGCAGTGTGTAGCCCCGGGCGCGCATCCATTGCGTGGCCTTGTCGATATCCAGCTCGGCCGGCCCGGCAGGGGCAATCAGCCCGATCACGCCTTCGGCGCGCAGCGCAGGTACCGCACAAGCGGTCAATTGAGTCGTCATCCATGGTTCTCCTCGTGTGGATTGCCCAAGGCACTCTAAACAGCAATGGTTGCAAACAGAAGAGGAAGAGTCAGTAGCAAATGTGGGAGCGGGCCTGGGTGGGAGCGGCCTTGCTCGCGAAGACGGTCAGTCAGTCACCGGACAGGTCAACTGATCCAACGCATTCGCGAACAAGCCCGCTCCCACTCAAGCCGGCTCCCACATGGGTCCTGCAGTGTCCGGCGTTCCGCGTATCAGGACACCAGGCTGGCCTTGACCAGTTTCGCCTGCTCGTCGGCGTGGTACGAGGAACGTACCAGCGGGCCGGAAGCGACGTTCTTGAAGCCCATCTTGTAGCCTTCTTCGGCAAACCAGGCGAACACATCCGGGTGCACGAAACGCTGTACCGGCAAGTGGCTGCGGGACGGCTGCAGGTACTGGCCGAGGGTCAGCATGTCGATGTCGTGTTCGCGCATGCGCTTCATGACTTCGATGACTTCTTCGTCGGTTTCGCCCAGGCCCAGCATCAGGCCGGATTTGGTCGGAATGTGCGGCATCATCTGCTTGAATTTCTGCAGCAGGGTCAGCGACCACTGGTAGTCCGAACCCGGACGCGCAGCCTTGTACAGGCGCGGTACGGTTTCCAGGTTGTGGTTGAACACGTCAGGCGGCTCGGCGGCGGTGATTTCCAGCGCCACGTCCATACGGCCACGGTAGTCCGGCACCAGGGTCTCGAGCATCACGTTCGGCGACAGCTTGCGGATCTCGCGGATGCAGTCGGCAAAGTGCTGGGCACCGCCGTCACGCAGGTCGTCGCGGTCTACCGAAGTAATCACGACATACTTGAGTTTCAGGTCGGCGATGGCGATGGCCAGGCTTTCCGGCTCGTTGACGTCCAGTGGCTTCGGCCGGCCGTGGCCAACGTCGCAGAACGGGCAACGACGGGTGCAGATGTCACCCATGATCATGAAGGTCGCGGTGCCACCGGAGAAGCACTCGCCCAGGTTCGGGCAGGACGCCTCTTCGCACACGCTGTGCAGCTTGTGTTTGCGCAGCAGGGCCTTGATGCGGTCGACTTCCGGCGAAACCGGGATACGCACGCGAATCCAGTCAGGCTTTTTCGGCAGTTCGGTGGTCGGAATGATCTTCACCGGGATGCGTGCAACCTTCTCGGCGCCGCGCAGCTTGACGCCGGCTTCTACCTTGGCACGCGGGGCCGGACGCTCGGTAACATCCAGCGTCGGGATCATGGTTTGCACTGCATCAGTAGTCATAATCAGTCGATTCCGCCCGTTAGGGTCGTCTGCTCAGCATAGTCGAGGTGTTTGACGAGCTGCGCGCGCAGCCGGGCACTTACCTCGGCAAATTCTAGTGGTGTTGCGTGATCGCTCAACTGGGTCATCGCCAAACCGGCGTAGCCGCAGGGATTGATCCGTCGAAACGGCGCCAGGTCCATGTCCACATTCAAGGCCAGGCCATGAAAGGAACAACCGTGGCGAATCCGCAAGCCCAGGGAGGCGATTTTCGCGCCATCAACATAAACCCCCGGTGCATCCGGCTTGGCCGCGGCGGTCACACCGTAGCTGGCCAGCAGCTCGATCAGGCATGACTCCATGCGACTGACCAGCTCACGTACGCCAAAACCCAGCCTGCGCACGTCCAGCAACAGATAAGCCACCAATTGACCTGGGCCATGGTAAGTCACCTGCCCGCCGCGGTCGACCTGCACCACCGGGATTTCTCCCGGCAGCAGCAAATGCTCGGCCTTGCCGGCCTGGCCCTGGGTGAAAACCGGCGGGTGCTCCACCAGCCAGATTTCATCCGGGGCTTCGGTGCCGCGCTCGTTGGTGAACCGCTGCATGGCGTGCCACACCGGTTCGTAAGCCATTTGGCCGAGCTCGCGAAAGCCCAGGGTCTGTGACATCACAACACCATGTGCACGAAGCCGGTAGCCCGCAGTTCGCTGTTGATGTTGTAGAGCTGGTCCTGATCAGTCGCCACGATGTGCAACTGAATAGTGGTGTACTTGCCGTTGGTGCTTTGACGCTCATCCACACGGTCATGGTTGATCGTTGCGTGTTTCTTGACGATCTCGATGATCTTATCCTTGTTGCCCACGCCCGTATCGCTGATCACCTTGACGGGATAGTCCACGTTTGGGAATTCGATCTTTGGCGCCTTTACTTCGGTATCGGTCATGGCGTAACGGCCTCGTAAGCGTAAGCCGTGGCGACGGGCATAACCCCGCGCCGGATCAGCGCGGGGTCATGCAGGTGCACACTATCAGTTGAACAAGCTGTAGAAGAATAGACGGATGCTATCCCACACGCGTCGGAAGATACCACCTTCGTCGACGGCGTCCAGAGCGATCAGATCGGCGCTGTGCACCACCTTGTCGTCCAGCTTCACTTCGACTTTACCAATCACATCGCCCTTGGCGATCGGTGCGACCAGTTGCGGGTTCATGGTCATGCTGGCAACCAGCTTCTTGAGCTGGCCTTTAGGCATGGTCAGGGTCAGGTCTTCAGCCAGGCCAGCCTTGACTTGATGGGTCGCGCCTTTCCACACAGGGGCTTGAGCCAGCTCGGTGCCTTTCTGGTAGAAGGTCTGGGTTTCGAAGAAACGGAAGCCATAGGTCAGCAGCTTTTGCGTCTCGGCCGCACGGGCCTGCTCGCTGTTGGTACCGAATACCACGGCAATCAGGCGCTGGCCGTCACGGACAGCGGACGACACCATGCAGTAGCCGGCTTCTTCGGTGTGGCCGGTTTTCAGGCCATCGACAGTCTTGTCACGCCACAGCAACAGGTTGCGGTTAGGCTGCTTGATGTTGTTCCAGAAGAACTCTTTCTGGGAGTAGATCGCGTAGTGCACCGGGTCGACACGAATGATCGCGCGAGCCAGGATCGCCATGTCGTGAGCCGACGAGTAGTGCTCAGGGTTCGGCAGGCCGGTCGGGTTCATGAAGTGGCTGTTGGTCATGCCCAGGTCGGCCACGGTTTTGTTCATCATGTCGGCGAACGCATCTTCGCTGCCGGCGATGTGCTCGGACAGGGCTACGCTGGCGTCGTTACCCGACTGGATGATGATGCCGTGCAGCAGGTCGCTGACGGTCACTTGCGAGCCGACCTTGATGAACATCCGCGAACCGCCGGTGCGCCAGGCGTTTTCGCTGACGGTCACCGGATCGTTTTCGCCGATCTGGCCGCGACGGATTTCCAGGGTCGCGATGTAGGCGGTCATCAGCTTGGTCAGGCTGGCTGGGGGCAGGCGCTGGTCACCGTTGTTCTCCACCAGCACGTTGCCGCTGGCGGCGTCCATCAGGACCCAGGCCTTGGCAGCCAGTTGCGGGGAAGCTGGCACCATTTCAACCGCCCAGGCGGCCGGGGTGATGATCAGCGAAAGAAGCAGGCACGTGCGTTTGGCTAAGGTGGTGATGTTCATCCGTCTCTCGAAATTGCTTATGGAAACTTGCCCTCGCGGGCAAAACTATTCAGACAGCCCGTCGCCAGACTGTCGCGTGTTCGGTTGCATGCCCACCCCTTGCCCCTGGGTTTTTATTGTTCAACGAGCCAACAACCAGGGCTCAAACCCGCATGCGAGCCTGAGCCATCAATCCTTTGTACTGCTTACTCGGCGGTGACCACGCTGGGTTGCCCCAGGTTGGCCAGGCGCACGCTGTTCTGCACTTGCGCAACTTCACTCGGCGAGCCGATCGGCCCCATGCGCACACGGTGCAGGGTCTGCTGGTTACGCACAATAGAGCTGATAAAGACTGGCGCGCTGACCATCCCGCTGAGCTTGGACCTTAGCAGCTCTGCCGCGTCCGGGTTGGCGAAAGCGCCGACTTGCAGGTACTGGCCGCCCACGGTAGAGGCTCCCGGTGCTGCATGCGGAATGACCACCGTGTCCGGGGCGTGCTGCGCCGGCGGCGGGGTCCACTGTTCGATCTTGCCGGCCGAGGCCGTGACTTGCGGTTGCGGGGTTTGCGGTTCGTTGAGCATCAACGGCGCCGGCTTGCCACGCTGGGCCCAGTACTGGGCCGGGTCGATACCTTCGACCTTCACCCGGGCGGTGCCGATTTCGGCATACCCGAGTTTCTTGGCGGCGGCGTAGGACAAGTCGATGATCCGGTCCGAATAGAACGGCCCACGGTCATTGACCCGCAGGATTACCGAGCGGTTGTTGTCCAGGTTGGTCACGCGTACATAGCTGGGCAGCGGCAGGGTCTTGTGCGCCGCGCTCATGCCGTACAGGTCATAGACTTCGCCGTTGGCGGTGTTCTGGCCGTGGAACTTGGTCCCGTACCAGGACGCCGTACCTGATTGCACGTAGGTCTTGGAGTCTTGCAGCGGGAAGTAGTTTTTGCCCAGCACGGTATAGGGGTTGGCCTTGTAAGGGCCGGTGTGCAGGGTCGGCGTGGCATCCGGGATCTTCGAAACATCCACATCCCACCACGGCGCGCCGTCTTTGTGGGCGCGGTTGATATCCAGCCCCGGCTGGGAGCGGATCGCCGTGCCAGCGGTTTTTTGCACCGGTGCACGACTGGTGGAGCAACTGACCACCAATAACGACAATGCGGCGTACGCCAACAGCTTCAGGGGTTTGTACATCGGTGATACCGGCATTACTTGACGCCCCGTGCTTGGACCAGCATGTCTGACAGTTGATGCACGGCCATGGCGTACATCACACTGCGGTTATAACGCGTGATTGCGTAGAAATTCTTCAGGCCCATCCAGTATTCGGGGCCATTTTCGCCTTCGAGGCGGAACGCCGTCACCGGCATATCATCGCGTGGCGCATTCTGACTCGACCAGCCCAGCGCCCGCAACTCCCCGACCGTCTTGACCGGCTCGATACCCTGGGTCAGGCCTTCATCGGCGCGCTCACCGGTCACATCGGCGCGAATCACCACCGGCTCGCCGGCTACCCAGCCGTGACGCTTGAAATAGCTGGCGACGCTGCCGATGGCGTCATCGGGGTTGCTCCAGATATTGATATGGCCGTCGCCGTCAAAATCCACGGCGTAGGCGCGAAAGCTGCTCGGCATGAACTGCGGCAAGCCCATGGCCCCGGCGTAGGAGCCCTTGAGGGTCAACGGGTCGACCTGTTCTTCACGGGCCAACAACAGGAACTCGCGCAGCTCTTTGCGGAAGAATTCGGCGCGTGGCGGGTAGTCAAAGCCCAGGGTCGACAAGGCGTCGATCACCCGGTAGCTGCCGGTGTTGCGGCCGTAGAAGGTTTCGATGCCGATGATTGCCACGATCACCTGGGCCGGTACGCCGTATTCCTGCTCGGCGCGGGCCAGCACCGCTTCGTGCTGGCGCCAGAAGTCCACGCCCCGCGCCACGCGGGCGTCGGTCAGGAACATCGGGCGATATTCCTTCCACTGCTTCACGCGCTCGGCGGGCCGGGAGATGGCGTCGAGGATCGCCTGCTTGCGCTGGGCCTCGCGGAACACGCCCATCAGCTGTTCACCGGCGAAACCATAGTCACGGGTCATCTCACCGACAAACTCGGCGACCTGGGGCGAACCGTCGTAGTCGCCGGCCTGCGCTTCCTGCACAGCGGCTCCCAGCAGGCCCAACAGGCCCATCCAGGACACGTGCCGGGCAGCCCAGCCGCGCATTACTTGCATTGACATCTTCACCTTATTCAAACCTGTGCGATCCACTTACGATGGGTATGGATCGACATCAAAACCCCAAACGCTGACAGCAATGTCACCAGCGAAGTTCCGCCGTAGCTAATGAACGGCAACGGCACCCCAACCACCGGCAACAGGCCACTGACCATACCGATGTTGACGAAAACGTAAACAAAAAACGTCATGGTGAGGCTGCCGGCGAGCAATTTGCCAAACAGGGTTTGCGCCTGGGCAGTAATCACCAGGCCGCGCCCGATCAGCAGCAAGTAAATCAGCAACAGTGCGCAGATGCCCACCAGGCCGAACTCCTCGCCCATCACCGCGATAATGAAGTCGGTGTGGCTTTCCGGCAAAAAGTCCAGGTGCGACTGGGTGCCCAGCAGCCAGCCCTTGCCGAATACGCCGCCGGAACCGATGGCCGCCTTGGACTGGATGATGTTCCAGCCGGTGCCCAGCGGATCGCTCTCCGGGTCGAGGAACGTGAGGATTCGCTGCTTCTGGTAGTCGTGCATGAAGAAGAACCACATGGCCACGGCCACCGGCACGGCCGCGGCCAGCACGCTGAGGATCCAGCGCCAGCGCAGCCCCCCCATGAACAGCACGAACGCGCCGCCCGCCAGGATCAGCAGCGAGGTGCCGAGGTCGGGCTGGCGCACGATCAGGATAAACGGCACGCCGATCAATATCAGGCTGATGCCCACGTGCTTGAGCTGGGGCGGCAGTGTGCGTTTTGACAGGTACCAGGCGATGGTCGCCGGCATCAGGATCTTCATGAATTCCGACGGCTGGAAGCGAATCACCCCCGGGATGTTGATCCAGCGCGTCGCACCCATGGCGTTGTGGCCCATGACATCCACCACCACCAGCAGCAACACGCCGGCGACATACCCCAGCGGCACCCAGCGCGCCATGAAACGCGGCTCCAGCTGGGCGATCACCACCATCGACAACAGGCCCAGGCCAAACGACGACGCCTGTTTGATCAGCAAGTCCCAGTTCTTGCCACTGGCCGAATACAACACGAACAGGCTGCCGGCGGCCAGGGTCAGCAGCAGGATCAGCAACGGGCCATCAATGTGCATGCGCTGCAGCAAAGTGGCGCGGCGGCGCATCACATCCTCGCTGGAGAGGATGCGGTCAAAATTACTCTTCAAGGGCCGTAGCCTCCACACTGGATGGGGTGCCGCCATATTCGGGCTTGAGCTTGCCGTCTTCGGTCAACAGCCAGGCATCCATGATCTGCCGCACCACGGGCGCTGCTACGCCGGAACCGGATTCACCGTTCTCGACCATCACCGCCACGACGATCTTCGGGTTGTCGGCCGGAGCAAAGCCGACGAACAAGGCGTGGTCACGGTGGCGTTCCTGAACCTTGGAGCGGTCGTATTTCTCGCCCTGCTTGATCGCGACCACCTGGGCCGTACCGCTCTTGCCGGCAATCCGGTATTGCGCGCCGGCTGCCGCTTTACGAGCGGTACCCCGGGCGCCGTGCATCACTTGCTGCATGCCGTGGTTAACCTTGGTCCAGTCGGACGGGTCGCGCAGCACAATGTCGGGAATCGGGTTTTCGTCCACCGGGCGTTCGCCCTCGATGGTCTTGGCCAGGTGCGGGCGGTTCCACACACCCTTGTTGGCCACCAGTGCGGTGGCCTGGGCCAGTTGCAGCGGCGTGGCCTGCATGTAGCCCTGGCCGATCCCCAGGATCAGGGTTTCGCCCGGGAACCACGCCTGGCGCCGGGTCGCACGCTTCCACTCGCGGGACGGCATCAGGCCCGGGGACTCTTCGAACATGTCCAGGGAGACTTTCTGACCAAGGCCGAACTTGCCCATGTAGGCCGACAGCCGATCAATCCCCAGCTTGTGGGCCAGGTCATAGAAGTAGGTGTCGTTGGAACGCATGATCGCCGTATCCAGGTCCACATAACCGTCGCCGGTGCGGTTCCAGTTACGGTATTTGTGATCGTAGTTGGGCAGCATGTAGTAGCCGGGGTCGAACACCCGGCTCGATGCCGTGACCACGCCCGAGTCCAGGCCGGCAATCGCTACCGCCGGCTTGATGGTCGAGCCCGGCGGATACAGGCCGCGCAATACGCGGTTGAACAGCGGCCGGTCGATGGAATCACGCAGCTCGGCGTAGGCCTTGAAGCTGATCCCGGTGACAAACAGGTTGGGGTCAAAACTTGGCTGGCTGACCATCGCCAGCACTTCGCCAGTGCTCGGATCCAGTGCCACCACGGCACCCCGACGCCCGCCCAGGGCCATCTCCGCCGCTTCCTGCAACTTGATGTCCAGGCTCAGCACGATGTCCTTGCCGGGCACCGGGTCGGTACGCTTGAGCACCCGCAGCACGCGGCCACGGGCGTTGGTCTCGACTTCCTCGTAACCCACCTGGCCGTGCAGTTCCGGCTCGTAGAAACGCTCGATGCCGGTCTTGCCGATATGGTGGGTGCCGCTGTAGTTGACCGGGTCGAGGGTCTTCAGCTCTTTCTCGTTGATCCGGCCCATGTAGCCGACCGAATGCGCAAAGTGCGCCCCTTGCGGGTAGTGGCGAACCAACTGCGCCACCACTTCCACACCCGGCAGACGGAACTGGTTCACCGCGATCCGGGCGATCTGCTCTTCGGTCAGCTCGAACAGGATCGGCACCGGCTCAAACGGCCGGCGCCCCTGTTTCATGCGCTTTTCGAAAATCACCCGGTCTTCCGGCGTCAGTTGCAGCACCTCGACGATCACATCGAGGATCTGCTGCCAGTCACCGGAGCGTTCGCGGGTCATGCTCAGGCTGAAGCTGGGCCGGTTATCCGCTACCACCACGCCATTGCGGTCGAAAATCAGCCCACGGGTCGGCGGAATCGGCTGCACGTGCACCCGGTTGTTTTCCGACAATGTGGAGTGATAGTCGTACTGGATCACCTGCAGGAAATACAGGCGCGCAATCAGCACCCCCAGCAATGCCACCACCAAAATCGCGCCAAAGACCACCCGCGCGCGTACAAGACGTGCGTCTTTCTCGTGGTCCTTGATGCGGATCGGCTGGGTCATCAGGCAGGGCGCAGATTATTTGTGGTAAGGGTGCCCGGACAGAACTGTCCAGGCGCGATACAGCTGTTCACCGATCAGAATTCTTACCAGCGGGTGCGGCAGTGTCAGGGGCGACAGCGACCAGCGCTGGTCCGCCCGCGCGCACACTTCCGGCGCCAGCCCCTCGGGGCCGCCGACCATGAAGTTGACCGTGCGCGAATCCAGGCGCCAGCGATCCAGTTCCACCGCCAACTGCTCGGTGCTCCAGGGCTTGCCGTGCACTTCGAGGGTCACGATCCGCTCGTTGGGCCCGACCTTGGCCAGCATGGCTTCGCCTTCCTGACGGATAAAGCGGGCCACGTCGGCATTCTTGCCCCGGGTATTGAGCGGTATTTCCACCAGTTCCAGCGCCAATTCGGATGGCAGGCGCTTGGCATATTCATGCCAGCCTTCTTCCACCCACTTGGGCATGCGTGAACCGACAGCGATCAGACGCAGGCGCACAGCCGTTCCTTATTCCTGGTCTTTGTTGAGCTTGTCGAAGTGCGCGTGGCCGACTTCAGGGCTGTGGTGCTTGCCATCGGCGGCACGGCTCTGCTCGGCGCCTTTCCACAGACGCTCCAGGTCGTAGAACTGACGGGCGTTGCTGGTCATCATGTGAACGATCACGTCGTCCATGTCCAGCAGTACCCAGTCGCTGTCGCCCTTGCCTTCTTCACCCAATGGCTTGACGCCCTGGGCTTTGACCGCTTCGCGAACCTTGTCCAGCATCGCGCCGATCTGGCGGTTGGAGGTACCGGTGGCGATGATCATGAAGTCGGTGATGCTCTGCTTGTCGCGCACGTCCAGGACCTGGATGTCCTGGGCCTTCACGTCTTCCAGGGCAGCCACGGCAACCTTCACCAGCTCTTCGCCGGCCAGCTCAGGGCCGGTGTGGGCTTCTACTGGCAGAGGAGCGCTCTTGAACGTGCCTTTGCGCTTAACTTTGCTTACGTCTTTGTTCGTCATATAAAACTCGTTTTGCTCGTATGTTCGGGCGCTCGCTGCACGACTGTTCGTGCGTTCAAGCGCGCCTTTTCAGTTCGACGCACGGTAAAGCCCGTGCGCATCGATGTAGGCCAGGACCGCGTCAGGCACCAGGAAACGTACCGACTTCCCGCTGGCCAGCAGTTGACGGATCTGGGTGGCAGACACCGCAAGCGGGGTTTGCCAGACGAATGCAATATTCCCGCTCGGCCCGGTCAGGGCCAAAGGGTCACTTACCGACCGCGCCGCCAGCAGGTTGCGCAAGGCATCCGGCGATTCTGCGTCGGCATCCGGGCGTTGCAGCACCAGGATGTGGCAATGCTGGAGCAACTCTTCCCAGCGGTGCCAAGTGGGCAGGCCGCAAAACGCGTCCCAGCCCAAAAGTAGAAATAACTGGTCATCCGCGGCCAACTCGGCCCGCATCAGTTCCAGGGTGTCGACAGTGTAGGACGGTTTGTCGCGCTTGAGTTCGCGGTCGTCCACCACCAGCGGTGCAATGCCGGCCACAGCGAGGCGGACCATCTCCAGGCGCTGCTGCGCAGACACCTGCGGCGTATCGCGATGGGGCGGCCGGGCATTCGGTGCCAGGCGCAGTTCATCCAGCCCGAGGGCGTCCGCGACTTCCAGTGCACTGCGCAAATGGCCGATGTGCACGGGGTCGAAGGTGCCGCCGAGCAGCCCGATGCGTTTACCCATCAAGTGCGCACATGACCGTCACCGAACACCACGTACTTCTCGCTGGTCAGCCCTTCCAGGCCAACCGGGCCGCGTGCGTGGAGCTTGTCGGTGGAGATACCGATCTCCGCCCCCAGGCCGTACTCGAAGCCATCGGCAAAGCGCGTCGAGGCGTTGACCATCACCGAAGCGGAATCCACTTCGTTGAGGAAACGCCGGGCATCGCTGAAATGCTCGGTGACAATGGCGTCGGTGTGCTTGGAGCCGTATTGATTGATGTGTTCGATGGCCTGGTCCAGGTCGTCGACGATGCGGATCGACAGGATCGGCGCCGTGTATTCGGTGTACCAGTCCTGCTCGGTGGCCTCGATCACGTCGCTGCCGAGGATCGCCCGGGTACGCTCGCAACCACGCAGTTCAACGCCCTTGTCGCGGTAGATGGCAGCCAGCGGCGGCAGCACGCGATCGGCAATGCCGACGTGCACCAGCAGGGTTTCCATGGTGTTGCACGGGGCGTAGCGGTGAGTCTTGGCGTTGTCGGCAATGCGGATCGCCTTGTCGAGGTCGGCGGCGATGTCGATGAACACGTGGCAGACGCCGTCCAGGTGCTTGATAACTGGCACCTTGGCATCACGGCTCACGCGTTCGATCAGGCTCTTGCCACCCCGTGGCACGATCACGTCGACGAACTCAGGCATGGTGATAAGCGCACCAACGGCAGCGCGGTCAGTGGTCTCGACCACTTGCACCACTTCGGCCGGCAGTTCGGCCACGGCCAGGCCCTGCTGAATGCACGCAGCGATGGCACGGTTGGAATTGATGGCCTCGGAACCGCCCCGCAGGATGGTGGCATTGCCCGACTTGAGGCACAGGCTTGCTGCGTCGATGGTCACGTTCGGGCGCGACTCATAGATGATGCCGATCACGCCCAGGGGCACGCGCATCTTGCCGACTTGAATGCCGGAGGGCAGGTAGCGCATGTCGCGGATTTCACCGATGGGGTCAGGCAGCTTGGCCACCTGACGCAAGCCTTCGATCATGTCGTCGATCCGCGCCGGCGTCAGCGCCAGGCGATCCAGCAATGCAGGCTCCAGGCCATTGGCGCGACCGTTGGCCAAATCCTGTTCATTGGCGGCGCTCAGCTCGGAGCGCGAAGCATCCAGAGCGTCGGCGGCTGCCAGCAAGGCGCGGTTCTTCTGCGCAGTGCTCGCACGGGCGATCAACCGCGAGGCCTGACGGGCAGCGCGACCCAGGCGGGTCATGTAGTCAAGAACGGACTCAGTCATGGTCTGGTGGGGTCTTGGCAAAGAGGAAAGCGGCAGATTATAGCTGTGACGCCGTCCTACGGACAGCGGTGAGGGGCGGATGGTCGAAATGAACTGTAAAAACCCGACGTTCAGCGGGAATTAAGGCTGGAGTTGTTATCATCCTGTCACATTTAGCCGTATTACCTTTGATCGCCATGTCCAGTTTCTCGCCGCTGATCCCCGCCAACGCCCTGCCCGACGGCTTTTTCGACCGTGACGCGCAACTGCTCGCGCGCGAATTGCTCGGAAAAGTCATTCGCCATCGTGTTGGTGATTTGTGGCTGTCGGCACGAATTATCGAAACCGAAGCGTATTACCTCGCCGAAAAAGGCAGCCACGCGTCCTTGGGCTACACAGAAAAGCGTAAGGCTTTGTTTCTGGATGGCGGGCACATCTATATGTACTACGCCCGCGGCGGTGATTCGCTGAACTTCAGCGCCCACGGTCCGGGCAATGCGGTGCTGATCAAATCAGCCTATCCGTGGGTCGACGAAGTCTCCGGCCCGGCCAGCCTGGCGCAGATGCTGCTGAATAACCCGGACGCCAGCGGCAGGCCACGACCCTCGCAAAAGCTGTGCGCCGGCCAGACCTTGCTGTGCAAGGCGCTGGGTTTGAAGGTGCCGATGTGGGACGCCAAGCGCTTTGACCAGGAACTGCTCTACGTGGAAGACGTAGGGCTGGCGCCAGCGCAGATCATCCAGACCACCCGCCTGGGCATTCCCGGTGGGCGCGATGAACACCTGATGTACCGCTTCGTCGATGCCGGTTATGCGCCGTATTGCACACGGAACCCGCTGCGCCGGGGCCAGGTCGAAGGCCGCGACTATTTTTTGATTTGAAAACATACATAAACCTGTAGGAGCCCGGCTTGCCCGGCGATAGCGGACTCAAGGACGCCATCGCCGGCAAGCCGGGCTCCCACAAGGACGATCTACAAAAGGGAGTTGATTGTATGGGCCCATGGCTCGATAGCATTACCGGCTGGCTGACCCTGAACCCGCAATGGCTGGCCGTGGCGGTGTTTATCGTGGCGTGCGTGGAGTGCCTGGCCATTGCCGGCCTGATCGTACCTGGCACGGTATTGCTGTTTGCCATCGCCGCCCTGGCCGGCAGCGGCGCACTGTCCCTGGGAGAAACCCTGTTGCTGGGCTTCCTCGGCGGCGTGTTGGGCGATGTTGTTTCCTACTTCCTCGGTCGCCATTTCCACCAGAACATCCGGCGCCTTCCCGGCCTGCGGCATCACCCGGAATGGATGAGCGGCGCCGAGGCTTACTTCCAGAAGTACGGCATCGCCAGCCTGTTGGTAGGCCGCTTCATTGGCCCGCTGCGGCCGATGTTGCCGATGGTTGCGGGCATGTGCGACATGCCCTTCCCGCGTTTTGCCGCCGTGAGCCTGCTGGCCGGTGCAGGCTGGTCGGTGGCGTATCTGTTGCCGGGCTGGGCCACCGGCGCGGCCTTCCGCCTGCCATTGCCCGAAGGCTTCTGGCCAGAGGCCGGGATTGTCGCCGCCTGTCTCGCAGTGTTGATCGGCGTAAGCCTCAACAGCAGCCTGCGCGGCCATCGGCGCGCCACCCTATGGATTGGCTGCATCGGCGGCACACTGTTGATCGCGTTGTTTATCGGCTATCCCTACCTCAACGACTTTGACCAGGGCTTGATGGCACTGGTGCAGGAACACCGCGGCCCGGCGATCGACCGGGCGATGGTGATGGTGACCCAGCTCGGCGAGTTCAAGAAGATGTTTGTCGCCAGCGCGGTGCTGACCGGCCTGCTGGTGGTGGCGCGGCAATGGCGCCAGGCAATCTTTGTCGGCGCCACCCTGCTGGGCGCGGCGCTGATCAATACCGGGACCAAGCTGTTTTTTGCGCGGATGCGCCCCGAAGTGCTGACCGACCCACTCACCAGCTTCAGCATGCCCAGCGGCCATGCGTCCGGCTCGTTTGCATTCTTCCTGGCCTTGGCAGTGCTTGCCGGTCGCGGTCAACCGACACGACTGCGCCTGACCTGGCTGGTGCTTGGCTGCATTCCCGCCGCCACCATCGCGATTTCCCGGGTGTACCTGGGTGCACACTGGCCGACGGACATCCTGGCCGGCACCCTGCTGGCAATGACGGTGTGCGCCTTCAGCCTGACGTTAAGCCAGCACCGCAGCCTGTTGCCACCGATGCCGCCGAAAGTCTGGTGGCTGATCCTGCCGGTGTGTGGCGCGGTGCTCGGGTTCATTGCGTTTACCGGCACTTCCCACGCGCTGCTGAGGTATGCCTACTAGGCAGGCCCCAGCCAATCCAGGGGTGCAGCGCGGCGTTCGACGCTGCGCTCGCGCCGCTCCAGAAGCATTTCGTCAGCCATCTCCGCGGCGCGTTCGGCGATGTACTCCGCGCTGCGACCGTCGTTCATATGAAGAATTTGCGTGGTGACGGCCATAAAAAACGCATCCCACACGACTTGCTCCGATTGCGAAAGCCGAATCATCCTTTCCCCCTGGTCATCGTTACGTGACTGCCAACTATTTCAGGCAACGGGATCAGGACAACCACGGAAAATCTGAAGACCGGGAAGGACAAGTCCGAGTGACACTCGCGGGTCAGGTGAACAACTCGCCCTGCAACTCATCCAGCAGCAACTGGATCGCGTCCAGGCGCTGTTGCGGGTCATCGAGTTGCAACAGGTCGATCTTGTCGGCCTCGGTAAAGGGCAGCAGATAGGCCAACTGATTGCCCAGGGCTTGCTGTCCATCGGCGTGGGTGCCCATATCCAGGGACGCCACCATCGGATGCTCGGCCAGGGCATGAAGCAACGCCAGCAAGTCAGCGTCTTCCTCTTCCAGCGGTTGCTCGGGATGCTCGTGCAGCCATTGCACCTCGGCCACCAGCAACTGGTCCTTCTGCACACCGGCATCACGCACGCGGAAACGCCGGCCACCCTCGACCCGAATCCCCAGCAGGCCATTGTCCTGCTGCTTGAAGTCGCGGATCAGCGCCTCGCAGCCAATCAACGCATAGCCATCCGGCGCCAGCCCCACTTCCTTGCCGTCGAGGATGCACACCACGCCAAAGCTTTCGCCCTTTTTCATGCAGCGGCTGATCATGTCCAGGTAACGCGCCTCGAACAGCTGCAGGTCGAGGGTGCACCCGGGAAACAGCACGGTATTGAGCGGGAAAAGCGCCAGACTCATAAAGGTTTCCTTAAACCCGACTTAAATAACCAGCGACACGGCCAACGGCAGGAACACCGCCGTGGCCACGCCCATCAGACTCATGGCCAGCGCCGCAAAGGCGCCGGTCTCTTCGCTTTCCTGCAAGGCCACCGACGTACCTACGGCGTGGGCGGTCATGCCCAGCGCCATACCGCGCGCTTCGGGGCTGTGCACGCCCAACCGTGACAGATACGCCGGACCGATCATCGCGCCGATCACCCCGGTGATCAGCACGAACACCGCCGCCAGTGCCTCTACGCCGCCGATCTGCTCGGCCACCAGCATCGCAATCGGTGAGGTCACGGACTTGGGTGCCATGGTCATCAGCATCATGTGTTCGGCGCCAAACCACCAGCCCAACAGCACGCACAGGCCGGTGGCCAATACGCCTCCCACCACCAGCGTAGTAAAAATCGGCCAGAACAATTGGCGAATTCGTCGCAGATTCAGGTAAAGCGGCACCGCCAGGGCTACCGTCGCAGGGCCCAGCAGGATGCTCATGATCTCGGTGCTCTTGCGGTACTCGACGTACGTCAGGCCACAGCCGAGCAACACGCCGATCACCAACAGCATCGACACCAGCACCGGTTGCAGGAAAATCCAGCGGGTTTTCTCGAAACCGGCCAGCACCAGCTGATAGGCGCCGAGGGTGATGCCGATGCCGAACAACGGGTGATGAATCACGGCGGTCCAGGCGCCCTGCCAGTCCAGTGTCATTGGCCGTCCTCCCGCTGCGCCTGGCGCTTGACCAGTTTCTGCATCAGCACGCCGACAAAGCCCATGGCGATCACCAGCGACAGCACCAGCGCGCCGACGATGGCCCAGAAGTCGGCGGCAATGTCCTTGGCATACACCATCACACCGACCGCAGGCGGCACCAGCAGTAGCGGCAAATAACGCAGCAGACTGCTGGCCGCCAGGCTCAGGGGTTCACCGACTTCGCCGCGCCACACCAGGAAGGCCAGCATCAGCAGCAGCCCGATAATCGGCCCCGGCAGCACCGGGACAAACAAATGATTGATCGCCGTGCCGAGTAATTGAAACAGCACCAGCCATGTCAGACCGCGTAACAGCATCCGTTCTTCCCCCCAAAAGCGTGTCGGCATTATAAGCACGCTGCCTCTATGGAGCGGCATTCGCCAAAAGCATGGTGGGTTGACCGGGCCAAGTGCCCGTGATGATCTACATTGGTTCTCTGGACCTGTCCAAAACTACAAAAACGATGAAGCCAACCGAGCAAAGAAGGAGAGTCGCAATGCCCTCAGTACCCGTAGCGCAACTCAAAGAATATGTCGGCAAGGAACTGGGACGTTCTGCATGGCTCACCATCGACCAGGAACGTATCAACCTGTTCGCGGAAGCCACCGGCGATTTTCAGTTCATCCACGTCGACCCGGTGAAAGCCGCCCAGACCCCGTTTGGCGGCACCATCGCCCACGGTTTCCTGTCGCTGTCGCTGATACCCAAGCTGATCGAAGACATCCTGATCATGCCCGAAGGCCTGAAGATGGCGGTCAACTATGGCCTGGACAGCGTGCGCTTCATCCAGCCCGTGAAGGTCGACTCCAGGGTGCGCCTGGCCGTGACCCTGACCGACGCCACCGAGAAAAAACCTGGGCAATGGTTGCTTAAAGCCACCTGCACCCTGGAAATCGATGGCCAGGAAAAACCGGCCTACATTGCAGAATCGTTGTCACTCTGCTTCGTCTGAAACCTGGCTGTGGTGAGCCCGTCCGCTCACCACAATTCATGTAAATTTATGTATAGATCTCGCAGCTGCGGCATACTCGGCGCTCAATTATCCGGATCCCGCTATGCGCCCACTCGCTCCCCTTGCTCTTGTCCTGTTGCTCACCGCGTGCGGCGACGGCGAATCGCTGTTGCCGCCCGATGCGCGGCTGCCCGATGGCGGTCGTTACCGTGGCGATGTGGTCAATGGCTTGCTGCAAGGCCAGGGCCGGGTGGATTACCCCAATGGCAGCTGGTACGCGGGCCAGTTCGATAAAGGCCAGTGGCACGGCCAGGGCGAATGGCATGGCAGCAACGGCGAGGTCTATAAAGGCCAGTTCCAGCAGGGCCTGTTCGACGGCCAGGGCAGCCTGACCACGTCGGGCAACAGCTACGTCGGCGGTTTCAAACAAGGCAAGCGCAACGGCGAAGGCACCCTCAAAGAGGGGCAGATGACCTATCGCGGCGAATTCAAGGACGACCAGTATTCCGGCCTCGGCCGCCTCGAGTTGGCCGACGGCAGCCAGTACCAGGGCCAGTTCGCCCACGGCAAGCCCAACGGCGAAGGCCAGCGCAACGACGACAGCGGCAACCAGTTCAGCGGCCGCTTCGTCGATGGCCAGCTGGAGGGCAACGGCACCTTCAACAGCGCCGACGGCGACATGTACATCGGCCATTTCAAACAAAACCAGCTCAACGGCAAGGGCCGCTACGAAAACGCCGACGGCGACGTATGGATCGGCGAATTCAAGGAAGGCGCCCTCAGCGGCAAGGGCGAACTGATCGGCGTCGATGGCAGCCACTACGTCGGCCAGTTCGTCGACTGGCGCTTCACAGGCACAGGCCGCCTGAACCTCACCGACGGCAGCTTCTATATTGGCGGCTTCGACAGCGACAGCTATCAAGGTCGTGGCACTTTGGTGCTCACCGACGGCACCGTGCAGGCCGGCACCTGGGTCAACGGCATGCGCGTGCGCGACGCCGAGGGCAAATTGTTGCCTGACCCGCTGGAAATCGGCCTGTTTGCCCAGGGCCACTTGCTGGATGCCGCCCTCGCCGCCGTGCCCGCGTCCAGATCGGGGGTGGAGCTGTACACCCTGGTGGTGGCCGGCGACGGCAAACAAAGCGTGTTCCTGCGCGAAGCCGACTACGTCAGCAACATGCTCGCCACACGCTTCGGCGCCTACGGCCAGATCCGCCTGGTGAACCATCGCGACCATATTGCCGACCGCCCGATGGCCACTCGCGAAAGCCTGCGCCGCGCAGTCCAGACCCTGGCCGAACGCAGTGGCCCGCAAGACCTGGTGTTTATCTACCTGACCAGCCACGGCACCCACGAGCACGAACTGGTGCTCGACCAGCCGCGCATGGAGCTGGCCGACCTGCCGGCCGATGAGCTGGCCGCCGTGCTGGCACCGCTGAAGAACCGCGACAAGATCATCGTGATTTCGGCCTGCTACTCCGGCGGGTTCATCCCGGCCCTGAAGGACGAACACACCCTGATCATGACCGCCTCGCGCGCCGATCGTGTGTCGTTCGGCTGCTCCGAAGAGGCCGACTTCACCTACTTCGGCGACGCCCTCTTCGCCCAGGCCTTCAACCAGACCGACGACTTGCAGCAAGCCTTCAAGCTGGCACAGACCCACGTGGCCGAACGCGAACAGGCGGACAACTTCGAAGCCTCCGAACCGCAGATCTGGGCCCCCAAAGGCGTAATCGCCCATTGGCAATTATTACGCAAACAGCAGGCACGAAAGGCGCTCGATAGCGTCTCAATAAATAGCAAGGAAGCCAAGAGCAACTAAGCTGAATCTGTATCAAGGGGGAAACATCATGTACCTGACGCCTCAGCATATCTTGCTCGCCGGAGCCTCCGGCTTGACCGGGGAGCACCTGCTGGACCGCCTGCTCAACGAGCCGACCGTGACCCGCGTGCTGGCACCCAGCCGCAAGCCTCTGGCCGAGCATCCACACCTGGAAAACCCGGTGGGCGACCCTGCAGTATTCCTGCCGCAACTGAGCGGCCAGGTGGACATCGCCTTCTGCTGCCTGGGCACCACCATCAAGCAGGCCGGCTCCGAAGAAGCGTTCCGCGCCGTCGACCTGGACATGGTCGTGGCCTTTGCCAAGCGCGCCCGGGAAATGGGGGCGCGGCACCTGATCGTGATCAGCGCAATCGGTGCCGACCCGAAATCCTCGATCTTCTACAACCGCGTCAAGGGCGAGATGGAACAGGCGTTGAAAGCCCAGGATTGGCCGCAGTTGACCATCGTCCGACCTTCGCTGTTGTTGGGTGAGCGATTGGAACCGCGGCTGGCCGAGCAACTGGCCGGGCCATTGTCGCGGCTGATTCCGGGCAAGTACCACGGCATTGAAGTGTGCGAACTGGCGCGGGCGATGTGGCGACTGGCGCTGGAAGAGCAGGATGGGGTGCGGGTTATAGAGTCGGACGAGCTGCGCAAGCTCGGCAAATAACACGTAATTCCAGGCAGGACACCATCCAAATGTGGGAGCGGGCTTGCTCGCGAATGCGGTGGATCAGTCAATGATACAGTGACTGATCCACCGCATTCGCGAGCAAGCCCGCTCCCACATTGGATTTCTGTTAATACTGGGATTAAGTACTACAGCCCGCCCGTCGCGTTAAACCCAACCCCCAGCACCGTCAGCACCGACAGCGGCAACAGCAGCGTGTCGAGCAAGGCACTGGCCGGCAGGTCGACATGGGGATAGCTCGGCGCCTCGGCCCCAAAACGGTCCATCGCGCAGCACCCGCCCTGAATCGCATACATGTCCAGCCGCGTGCCGGCATACACCACCGGCGCGCCGGGCTGGGCTGCGTCCAGGGTTCGCGCAGTCGCACACCCGGTCAGTTGCAGCGCCAGCAGCACCATCAATAGTTTATTCATCACTGCTCAAATGGTGCTCGCCCCAGCGCGGCAGCATGTCCTGGGGAATGTTCAGCAGGTTGAGAATCCGCGCCACCACAAAGTCCACCAGGTCATCGATGGTCTGCGGCTGGTGATAGAAGCCCGGCGACGCCGGCAAGATAGTCACGCCCATGTTCGACAGCTTGAGCATGTGCTCCAGATGGATGCTCGAATACGGCGCTTCGCGCGGCACCAGAATCAACTGGCGACGCTCCTTCAAGGTCACGTCCGCCGCGCGCTCGATCAGATTGTTGCAGGCGCCCGTGGCAATCGCCGACAGGGTCCCGGTGGAACACGGCACCACCACCATCGCGGCCGGTGCACCGGAGCCCGACGCCACCGGTGACATCCAGTCTTCCTTGCCATAGACCTTGATCTGCCCCGCCGCCGCACCGGTGTACTCGGTGAGGAAGGCCTGCATCATCTGCACTTTGGGCGGCAACGCCACATCGGTCTCGGTGGCCAGCACCAGTTGCGCGGCCTTGGAGATCAGGAAGTGCACCTCGCGGTCTTCGCGCACCAGGCAGTCCAGCAGGCGCAAGCCATAGGGCGCGCCGGACGCGCCGGTCATCGCCAGGGTGACGCGTTCCGGGCCGCTCACTTCAGGGCCTCGGCGAGTTTGCCATGCAGGCCACCAAAGCCGCCGTTGCTCATGATCACCACGTGAGTGCCGGGCCTGGCCTGGTGTTTCACGTGTTCGATAATGCCTTCCAGTGAGTCGCGGCAAATCGACGGCACCGTGCACAACGCGGCGATGGCAGGCAGGTCCCAACCGAGGTTGGCCGGCGCGTACCAAACAACCTGGTCGGCATCGTTGACGCTTTCCGGCAAACCATCACGGTGGGCGCCCAGCTTCATGGAGTTGGAGCGCGGCTCGATAATCGCGATCACCTGGGCATCACCCACACGCTTGCGCAAGCCATCCAGGGTAGTGGCGATGGCCGTCGGGTGGTGGGCAAAGTCGTCATAGATGGTAATCCCATTCACTTCGGCGACCTTTTCCATCCGGCGCTTGACGCTTTTGAACGCGCTCAAGGCCGCAATGCCCATGGACGGCACCACGCCGACATGCCGCGCAGCCGCCAGGGTGACCAAGGCATTGGCGACGTTGTGCTGGCCGGTCATGTCCCAATCGACGATGCCTTGGGCGACGCCTTCGAACAGTACTTCAAATTTGGAGCCATCTTCGCTCAGCAGTTTGACCTGCCATTGGCCGCCAGCACCGGTGGTTTGTACCGGGGTCCAGCAGCCCATCTCGATAACTCGCTGCAGGGCAGGTTCGGTGGTGGGGTGAATCACCAGGCCTTCGCTGGGAATGGTGCGCACCAAGTGGTGGAACTGCCGCTCGATGGCCGCCAGATCAGGGAAGATGTCCGCGTGATCGAACTCCAGGTTGTTCAGGATCGCCGTACGCGGGCGGTAGTGAACGAACTTGGAGCGTTTGTCGAAGAACGCGCTATCGTACTCATCGGCTTCGATAACAAAAAACGGGGTGTCGCCGAGGCGCGCCGACACCGAGAAATTCTGCGGCACGCCACCAATCAGGAAGCCCGGGCTCATGCCCGCATGCTCCAGCACCCAGGCCAGCATGCTGCTGGTGGTGGTCTTGCCATGGGTACCGGCAACGGCGAGTACCCAACGGCCTTGCAACACATGGTCGGCCAGCCATTGCGGGCCAGACACGTACGGCAAACCTTTATTCAGTACATATTCGACTGCCGGGTTACCGCGCACCATGGCATTGCCGATCACGACAAGGTCCGGGACCGGGTCGAATTGCGCCGGGTCATAACCTTGGGTCAGCTCAATGCCCTGGGCCTGCAGTTGCGTGCTCATGGGTGGGTAAACGTTGGCATCGGAGCCAGTAACATGATGGCCCAGCTCTTTGGCGAGCACCGCCATCGAGCCCATGAACGTGCCGCAAATACCGAGAATATGAATGTGCATAGTCGACCTCGTAAAACATCGAGGCAGGTTAGCGCAGGGAAGGGAAAATCGCACTCTTTAGCTGTAGCACGCAGGCCTTGGGGGGTAGCCGCCATTGTTTGTCAGAGCGTAGGGGAATATTCGATAAGTCCGGTGCCACAGGATGCATGCATGGCATCGGACCCATCGCCAGTTTGACTGAGCATCATCCATGACTCGAAAGTTTACGCGGGGTTATGTCACACGACTTTTGTTTCGGCAGACTCCGCCGGTAATTCCAGCGTTTTCATGTGCAACAACTTCCCTATGAACTTGTTTAATGCGTCGAATTTTTTATCAATAACATCCAGACGGCCTTTGTCATCGGTGCCGTCTGCGGGAGTGGCAATGTAAGGCCGGAATACCATGTCGCTTTCGTCCGCCAGTTTTTTAAGCTGTTCCTCCGCAGTTTTATACAAGGCCTCAAGCGTTTCCAGGCGCTCGCTTGGCGTACGCGACGACGAGGAGTCGCTCATTTTAAGTGCCGGAGCATTCGTTCCTTGACGCATTGCCATAATATTGTTGGCAATGACTTCCATGCGCAACTCGGCCAGGCCCAAGCGCGCGGTCGTGGCACCCGTGTCGGTGTCCTGCGTGGCGACGACCGATGTTGTCCCGTCGGTTTTCGCGGCAGGCACCTGCGTGCTTGGAGCCGGCTGGTGAGCCGGAGGGAGCAGTGGCGTATTGTTTGTAAACTGCGCCTTGATTGTCTCGCCAGACCAAACCGAGCCTGCGTAGGTACCAATACTCAGGGGAGCACTGACCAATCCGCTTACACCCGAACTGACAAAGGCGTCGCGGGCTACCGTCGCCGCCTGGGGCGAGGTGTCGAACACCTTAGCCTTGACCAGGCGATCAGCAACCATCAGGTTTTGAGTCACCTGTGCCATATCTTTAGGATCTGCGCTGGCCTGAGGCTTGAACGGCCGGTTGGCAGGCCCTTGGTTCATCAATTTTTGTTGTGTCAGCGTTTGAAAATTATTGGGTTTCTCGGGCTTGGGTAGCGTTGTGGAGGTGTCTGTGGCCGGATTTTTCCCTAACCGGGGTTTAGGTTGGGGAGCTATTGGAGGGGAGCTGCCCTGGCCACCGGGACGTACTATCGGAGGCGTTACACCGCCATTGCGCGGGGCCGGTGGTGTATTCACTGGAGGTAGATTGACCGTGTTGGGCCGAATTCTAATACTATTCATGATTATTATCTCACTTGTTGTTACTATTTACGCATAAGCGCTATTAGCGAGTTATCGAGACAATCGACAACCGCCAACTTAGTAACTAAACAGATAATGAACGTTCCAGAAGACAGTCACCCACACAAGAAAATACATGACAAAACATTAATACGGTGCGACGCCAATTATTTAACGCACAGTCGCCCACAACACAGATTGATCACTCACAGCCAGAACAGGTAACGTCATCATTAAACCTGACGCGCTATACCATACTTACGTAACTTTCTATAAAGCGTATTTCTACTGACTCCAAGCACGGTCGCCACGTGCGTCATATGCCAGCGTTGCTGCACCAATGTTGCCAGCAATGCCTGGCGCTCGGCAGCATCCAGCAATGAGTTTGCCGGTTCACTCATCGCCACCGGCAGGGTTTGCACGGCACGAATCTGTGCAGGCAGGTCATCAAGCCTCACCCGCCCGTCCTCACACAGTGCGGCAAGGGTGCGCAACACCGTGCGCAACTGCCGCACGTTGCCCGGCCACGCGAACGCCAACAGGGCCTGGCGGGCCTCGCCGTCAAGCTGCACCGCCTGATCTCCCGCTTCTTCGGCCAACAGGAAGTCCAGCAGTTGCAACTTGTCACTGCGCTCGCGCAACGGCGGCAAGGCCACTTCCAGGCCATTGAGCCGGTAATACAGGTCTTCACGAAAACTACCGTCCTGCACCCGATCAAGCAGATTACGGTGGGTAGCGCTGATAATTCTGACGTCCACCGCTTGCGGTTCACCGCCGATGGGCACTACCAAGCGGTCTTCAAGCACCCTTAATAGCCGGGTTTGCAAAGCCAGCGGCATATCGCCGATTTCATCCAGAAACAACGTGCCACCATCTGCCTGCTGCAGCTTGCCGCGCATGCCTTCCTTGCGGGCGCCGGTAAAACTGCCGCCGCGATAACCGAACAGCTCGCTTTCGATGAGGCTTTCCGGGATGGCTGCGCAGTTGAGGGCCACAAAGGCTTTATCTGCGCGCAGGCTTGCATGGTGCACGGCCTTGGCAAACGCCTCTTTGCCAGACCCGGTTTCCCCCTGGATCAGCAAAGGCACATCACGCTCGAACACCCGCAAGGCTCTGCGGAAATCGTTTTGCAGCGCCGCGTCTCCAAGGCAAATGCCCGGCAATCGCGGCCGCTCCGGCAAGGCGTGGGCCACCGGCACCGGTACGCTGCGTGGCTGGCCGCGCAACACCGCGAACAAGCCACGGCCATCGCGGGTACGCAGGGGCCAACTGGCGCTGGCGTTCGCGCTGGCACGCCCGAGCAACTCATCGAGCGAACAATCGAAAAACGCCTCGACCGGCTGCCCCAACAACCCGCCACGGATTTGCCCGAGCAGGTTCAACGCACTCTGGTTAACCGCACAAATGCGCCCTTCACCATCGAACGCCAGCAGCCCTTCGCTGAACAGGCCCACAGACTCGGCCTGCAAATGAAAGCGCAGCAACCAGTGGTGCTCAAAATGGCGCAGGAAGTAACAGCTCTCGATCATCTTCGCCGAAAGATTGACCAGCGCCATGGTGTGGAACTGGCTCTGGCGCGACACCGCCTCCCGGGCCGAGGACACATCCAGCACCGCCAGCAGTTCGCCATGAGGGTCGAACACCGGGCTGGCCGAGCAGGTCAGGCCGGTATGTCGGCCACGAAAATGTTCATCGCGATGAATCGTCAGGGACTGGCGCTCCACCAGGCAGGTGCCGATGCCGTTGGTGCCTTCGCAGGCCTCGCTCCAATCGGCACCCAGCCACAGCCCGGCACCCTCGAAGATCTTGCGCTCGCTGGGGGCGGTGACGCAGTTGAGGATCACCCCGCGGGCGTCGGTCAGCAGCACCGCATGGCCGGCGCCGGAGAGCTGTTGATGCAGGCTGTTCATTTCATTGCCGGCGATGCTCAGCACTTGTTGCAGGCGTTCGCGGCTTTCCAGCAGGCGGCCATGTTCGAGCACCGTGGGCGCGATGGTCAATGCGGGGTCGAGGTGATAGTCCTCAAGACAACGCAGCCAGGAGCGGGCGATGGACGGATCGCTGCCGGGGCCATGCAGCGGGTCCTGCCCACGGGTGACCGTCAGGACTTGTTGGGCATGGCGACTGAAATGATCGTTTTGCATGTTCTTATTATTCTCCCTGCGTGAAGTACACCGCGCGCGAGTGCCCAGCATCCTCCAGCCTCCCGACCAATGCAATCCCGGGCAGACCCACCGGTCACAGGCTGTACCGCTTATGGCACAAACTGTCACCCAGGCTGTACCAAGCCTGCCACAGCAACGGTTTGCAACAACCTCTAAACCCTTGATTTACAGGCTCTACGAGGCACTGGCCCGACCTTTGCTCTACGCTTTAACAAGCACAACCGTGCGTCCTCCAATAAACACAAAAAAGCCAGGAGATACCCACCATGCGTTACGCACACCCCGGTACTGAAGGCGCGATCGTTTCGTTCAAGGCCAAGTACGGCAACTACATCGGCGGTGAGTTTGTCGCGCCGGTCGATGGCAACTATTTCACCAACACCTCGCCGGTCAACGGCAAGCCCATCGCCGAATTCCCGCGCTCCACTGCCAAGGATATCGACAAGGCCCTGGACGCCGCCCACGCCGCCGCTGACGCCTGGGGCAAGACCTCGGCCCAGGACCGCTCGCTGGTACTGCTGAAAATCGCCGACCGCATCGAACAGAACCTCGAACTGCTAGCCATCACCGAAACCTGGGACAACGGCAAGGCCGTGCGCGAAACACTGAACGCCGACATCCCGCTGGCCGCGGATCACTTCCGCTACTTCGCCGGCTGCATCCGCGCGCAGGAAGGCAGCAGCGCCGAGATCAACGAACACACCGCCGCTTACCACTTCCACGAACCGCTGGGCGTGGTCGGCCAGATCATCCCGTGGAACTTCCCGCTGCTGATGGCCGCCTGGAAACTCGCGCCAGCCCTGGCCGCCGGTAACTGCGTGGTGCTCAAGCCTGCCGAGCAAACCCCGCTGGGCATCAACGTGCTGATGGAACTGATCGGCGACCTGCTGCCGCCGGGCGTACTGAACGTGGTGCACGGCTACGGCAAAGAAGCCGGCGAAGCCCTGGCCACCAGCAAGCGCATCGCCAAGATCGCCTTCACCGGCTCCACGCCAGTGGGCTCGCACATCATGCACGCGGCCGCCGAGAACATCATTCCGTCCACCGTTGAGCTGGGCGGCAAGTCGCCGAACATCTTCTTCGCCGACATCATGAAAGCCGAACCGCAATTCATCGAGAAGGCCGCCGAAGGTTTGGTGCTGGCGTTCTTCAACCAGGGCGAAGTGTGCACCTGCCCTTCCCGCGCGCTGGTGGAAGAGTCGATCTACGACGACTTCATGAAAGTGGTGATGAAGAAGGTCGAGTCGATCAAACGTGGCGACCCGCTGGACACCGACACCATGGTCGGCGCCCAGGCGTCCGAGCAGCAATTCGACAAGATTTTGTCCTACCTCGAAATCGCCAAGGGCGAAGGCGCCGAGCTGCTCACCGGCGGCAAGGTCGAGAAGCTGACCGGCGATCTGGCCACCGGCTATTACATCCAGCCGACCCTGCTCAAGGGCACCAACAAGATGCGGGTGTTCCAGGAAGAAATCTTTGGCCCGGTGGTGAGCATCACTACCTTCAAGGATGAAGCCGAAGCCCTGGCGATTGCCAACGACACCGAGTTCGGCCTGGGTGCCGGCCTGTGGACCCGCGACATCAACCGCGCGTACCGCATGGGCCGGGCGATCAAGGCCGGGCGTGTATGGACCAACTGCTATCACCTGTACCCGGCGCATGCCGCGTTCGGTGGTTACAAGAAGTCCGGTGTGGGCCGTGAGACTCACAAGATGATGCTTGATCACTATCAGCAGACCAAAAACCTGCTGGTGAGCTACGACATCAACCCGCTGGGCTTCTTCTAACTCACAACCCGCTCCCACATTTGAAATGCAATAAAAATGTGGGAGCGGGCTTGCTCGCGAATGCGGTGTATCAGTTACTGAGTTTTCAACTGACTACCGCATTCGCGAGCAAGCCCGCTCCCACACTTGATCTTCACAAGACCTTGCTACTCATTCGGCTTACTTAAGTAAGCCGGGATAAAACAATAAGAAAGGGATTCCATCATGCCCAGCGAACCGAATGGCGCTCCGGCGTCCGGGTCTTCCGTCGACTTTGAAAAGGTCGGCACCGAATACTTCCAACAACGGGAACTGAAAAAAGGCGCTGCCGGCTGGGTACTATTAGTCGGTCTCGGTGTTGCCTACGTCATCTCCGGCGACTACGCCGGCTGGAACTTCGGCCTGGCCCAGGGTGGCTGGGGCGGTATGTTCCTCGCCACACTGCTGATGGCCACCATGTACCTGTGCATGTGTTTCTCCCTGGCCGAACTGTCTTCCATGATTCCTACCGCCGGCGGCGGCTACGGCTTTGCCCGCAGCGCGTTCGGCCCCTGGGGCGGGTTCCTCACCGGCACCGCGATCCTTATCGAATACGCCATCGCCCCCGCCGCCATCGCGGTGTTTATCGGCGCCTATTGCGAGTCGCTGTTCGGCATTGGCGGCTGGATGATCTACCTGGCGTTCTACATCATCTTTATCGGCATCCACATCTTCGGCGTGGGTGAAGCGCTGAAGCTGATGTTTGTGATTACCGCCGTCGCCGCGATTGCCCTGGGTGTGTTCCTGGTGTCGATGGTGCCGCACTTCAGTGTCGCCAACCTGCTGGACATCCCGGTGACCGAGGCCAAGGGCGCCAGCTCTTTCCTGCCCTTCGGTTATGTCGGCGTGTGGGCGGCGATTCCCTATGCGATCTGGTTTTTCCTTGCGGTCGAAGGCGTGCCCCTGGCCGCCGAAGAAACCAAGAACCCCAAACGCGACCTGCCCCGCGGCCTGATCGGCGCCATTGTGGTGCTGACCAGCTTCGCCCTGCTGATTTTGGTGATCGCCCCCGGCGGTGCTGGCGCCTACGCGTTGATGGCATCGGGCAATCCGCTGGTGGAAGCCTTGTCCAAAGCCTACGGCGGCTCCACGTGGATGGGCCACTTCGTCAATCTGGTGGGCCTGGCCGGGCTGATCGCGAGCTTCTTCTCGATCATCTACGCCTACTCCCGGCAGATCTTCGCCCTCTCCCGCGCCGGCTACCTGCCGCGCAAGCTGTCGCAGACCAACAAAAGCAAGGCACCGGTACTGGCCCTGGTGATCCCCGGCATCATCGGGTTCGGCCTGTCGCTGACCGGCCAAGGCGATTTGCTGATCCTGGTCGCCGTATTCGGCGCAACCATTTCCTACGTGCTGATGATGGCCGCGCACATCACGTTGCGCATCCGCCGCCCCAAAATGGACCGCCCTTACCGTACTCCGGGCGGCATCTTCACCTCGTGCGTCGCCCTGGTACTGGCCTGCATCGCCGTTGTGGCGGGCTTTCTGGTGGATCCGCGCGTGGTGATTGGCGCCGCGATCATCTATGGAGTATTAATTGCTTACTTTGCTTTCTACAGTCGGCATCACTTGGTAGCAGGCACGCCGGAAGAAGAATTTGCGGCGATCCAGGCCGCAGAGGCCGCCTTGCACTAACTGCCATAAACCTCGACGCGGGCGCTTTACTCACATTCAGCCCGCGTCGACAAGGAGACTCTGTATGGCAAGCTTTTCCCACGCGGTCGGTGCATTGACCTACCGCTTCGACAGCCTCAAGGACGTGATGGCCAAGGCCAGCCCGGCCCGCTCCGGGGATTTTTTGGCGGGTGTTGCCGCCCAGAACGATGGCGAGCGGGTCGCGGCGCAAATGGCCCTGGCCAACATTCCGTTGAAGCACTTTCTCGAAGAAGTGTTGATCCCGTACGAAAGCGACGAAGTCACCCGGCTGATTATCGACACCCACGATAAACAAGCGTTTTCCGTGGTCAGCCACCTGACCGTCGGGGGTTTGCGGGATTGGCTGCTCAGCGACGCGGCCGACGAACAGAGCCTGCGCGCCCTGGCGCCCGGGCTGACACCGGAAATGGCCGCCGCCGTGTCGAAGATCATGCGTGTGCAGGACCTGGTACTGGTGGCGCAGAAAATCCGCGTCGTCACACAGTTCCGCGGCACGATGGGCCTGCGCGGGCGCCTGTCCACCCGCCTGCAGCCCAACCATCCCACCGATGAGCCGGCCGGTATCGCCGCGAGCATTCTTGACGGCCTGCTCTACGGCAACGGCGACGCCATGATCGGCATCAACCCGGCCACCGACAGCATCGCCTCGATCTGCGCGATGCTGGAAATGCTCGACGCGATCATCCAGCGTTATGAAATCCCGACCCAGGCCTGCGTGCTGACCCACGTCACCACCTCCATCGAAGCCATCAACCGTGGCGTGCCGCTGGACCTGGTGTTCCAGTCGATCGCCGGCACCGAGGCGGCCAATGCCAGCTTCGGCATCAGCCTGAGCGTGCTGCAGGAAGGCTACGACGCGGGCCTGAGCCTTAATCGCGGCACCCTCGGGCAAAACCTGATGTATTTCGAAACCGGCCAGGGCAGCGCCTTGTCGGCCAACGCACACTTTGGCGTCGACCAGCAAACCTGCGAAACCCGCGCCTATGCCGTTGCCCGGCACTTCAAGCCGTTTTTGGTGAACACGGTCGTAGGATTTATCGGCCCCGAGTACCTGTACAACGGCAAGCAGATCATCCGCGCCGGCCTCGAAGACCACTTCTGCGGCAAGCTGCTGGGCGTGCCCATGGGGTGCGACATCTGCTACACCAACCATGCCGAAGCCGACCAGGACGACATGGACACCCTGCTCACCCTGCTGGGCGTGGCCGGAATCAACTTCATCATGGGCATCCCGGGCTCCGACGACATCATGCTCAACTACCAGACCACTTCATTTCACGACGCGCTCTACGCCCGGCAAACATTGGGTTTAAAGCCGGCGCCGGAGTTTGAACAGTGGCTGGCGAAAATGGGCATCTTCACGCAAGCCGACGGCAAGGTGCACTTCGGCAACAGCCTGCCACCGGCATTCCGCCACGCCTTGGCGCAACTGGGATGAAGAAGGAACCGCCCGTGCACATCGACACCCCGGAAAACAACGTGGACAACCCGTGGCTTGAGCTGCGGCGCCTGACCCCGGCGCGGATTGCCCTGGGCCGCACCGGCACCAGCATGCCTACCGGCGCGCAGCTGGATTTCCAGTTCGCCCATGCCCAGGCCCGCGACGCGGTACACCTGCCGTTTGATCATGCAGGACTCAGCAGCCAACTGGCGGAGCGCGGCCGCGACAGCCTGTTGCTGCACAGCGCCGCCGTCGACCGCCACAGCTACCTGCAACGCCCGGACCTTGGGCGCCGCCTCAGTGATGAATCCGCCCAGGCCCTGCGGGACTATGCCGAAGCCAACCCCGGCGGCGTGGACCTGGCGGTGGTGGTGGCCGATGGCTTGTCGGCCCTGGCGGTGCATAAACATACGTTGCCGTTTCTTACACGCATGGAGGAACAAACCCACGCTGAAGGCTGGTCGCTGTCACCGGTGATTCTGGTGGAGCAGGGCCGTGTCGCCGTCGCGGATGAAGTCGGCCAGTTGCTCGGGGCAAAAATGGTGGTGATCCTGATCGGCGAGCGGCCGGGGCTCAGCTCGCCGGACAGCCTGGGGCTGTATTTCACCTACAACCCCAAGGTCGGCCTCACTGACGCCTACCGCAACTGCATCTCCAATGTGCGCCTGGAAGGCTTGAGCTACGGCATGGCCGCTCACCGCCTGCTTTACTTGATGCGGGAGGCCTGTCGCCGGCAGTTGTCGGGGGTCAACCTCAAGGATGAAGCGCAGGTACAAACCCTCGAGTCGGATGATCCCGACCTGATGAAAGGAAACTTCCTGCTCAGCCCACCGAAGGACTGATCCCTGCACGATTGCGCTTTTTCTCTGCTTTAGGCAGCATCGAGACACGGCCGCTTGTGTGGTCATACCCCATTTGGAAGTTGAGGCCTGGCATGCGGATTACTCAAGCGACCCTTGAACACCTGGACCTGTTGACCCCGCTTTTCGTCAAATACCGCGAATTTTACGGTGCGCTGCCGTTTCCTGATTCGAGCCGCGCCTTCCTGGAAAAACGCCTGCGCCGCAAGGAGTCCGTGATCTACCTGGCGCTGGCCGACGATGACGACAAGAAACTGCTTGGCTTTTGCCAGCTGTATCCAAGCTTTTCATCGTTGTCCCTCAAGCGGGTGTGGATCCTCAACGACATCTACGTCGCCGAAGACGCACGCCGGCAGTTGGTGGCCGACAACCTGATGCGTACCGCGAAGAAGATGGCCAAGGAAACTCAAGCCGTGCGCCTGCGTGTGTCCACCAGCAGCGACAACCAGGTGGCGCAGAAAACCTATGAGTCCATCGGTTTTCGGGAAGACACCGAGTTCAAGAATTACGTGCTTGCGATCAGCGATGACTGACAACTATTAACCAAACCTCATACATCTGTTGTGGGAGCCCCCTCCCACACTGACGCTGTGTCTACAATCAGATCGAAGTCGCGACATTCCCCGCTACAAAACCAGCACGCTTTTCACAACTCTATCCGTATAATGCGGACCTTTCAGGGTCGTAAGAATTACGCCACAACCTTGTAGCCCTTATTACCCGAAGCCTCCGCACAGGCCCGCTGAGCCAGGCCATTCACACAGGTGCCCTCCATGGATTTCAACCCGCTCGACCTTATCCTGCATCTCGACGTGTACCTCGACATGCTGGTGAGAAACTACGGAGTGTGGATCTACGCCATTCTGTTCCTGGTTATCTTTTGCGAAACCGGCCTGGTGGTCATGCCGTTTCTGCCGGGTGATTCCTTACTGTTCATCGCCGGCGCTGTTGCAGCGGGCGGCGGCATGGACCCGATATTGCTGGGCGGCCTGCTGATGCTCGCGGCCATCCTGGGTGACAGTACCAACTACGTGATCGGACGAACGGCCGGGGAACGCTTGTTCAGCAACCCCAACTCGAAGATCTTCCGCCGCGACTACCTGCAAAAAACCCACGACTTCTACGACAAGCACGGCGGCAAAACCGTGACCCTGGCGCGCTTCCTGCCGATCCTGCGCACGTTTGCGCCGTTCGTCGCCGGTATCGCGAAAATGCCTTACCCGCGCTTCTTCGGTTTCAGCGTGTTCGGCACCGTCCTCTGGGTCGGCGGCCTGGTAACCCTGGGCTACTTCTTCGGCAACGTGCCGTTCATCAAGAAAAACCTGTCGCTGCTGGTGGTGTTCATCATCCTGCTGTCGCTGGTACCGATGATCATCGGTGTGTTCCGCAGCCGCTTTGGCCGCAATTCCACCGAAGCCAAGCCGCAGTAACCTGCGATGTGGTCCCTCAGCGCCTGGCGTCGCCGGCGCCTGCTGGCCAAGCACCCGATTGCCGATGAAACGTGGCAGCGGGTGCGCCATCACCTGACGTTCCTCGACGGCATCACTGCCGAGCAAGACCAGTGGCTGCGGGAAGCCTGCGTGGTGTTCCTCGCCGAAAAACACCTCACCGCCCTGCCCGGCGTCGAACTGCACCAGGAACAGCGCCTGCTGCTCGCCGCCCAGGCACAGCTGCCGCTGATGAACCTTGGCGACCTCGACTGGTACCAGGGCTTCCACGAGATCGTGCTGTACCCCGACGACTTCCTCAGCCCGCAGCGCCATCGCGACGCCAGCGGCGTGGAGCACGAGTGGGACGGCGAGCACAGCGGCGAAGCCTGGCAACAGGGCCCGGTGATCCTTGCGTGGCCCGGCGTACTGGCCAGCGGCAACTGGGAAGGCTACAACCTGGTCATTCACGAACTGGCCCACAAGCTGGACATGCTCAACGGCGACGCCAACGGCCTGCCACCCCTGCACCACGACATGCGCGTGCAGGAATGGGCCAGCGTCATGCAAAGCGCCTTCGACGACCTCAACCGCCAGCTCGACCGCAACCCAGACGCAGAGACTGCCATCGACCCCTACGCCGCGGAAAACCCGGCCGAGTTCTTTGCCGTCACCAGCGAATATTTCTTCAGTGCCCCGGATTTACTGGTCAGCAGTTATCCACAGGTGTACGAGCAACTGAGCCACTTCTACCGTCAGGATCCCCTGGCGCGCCTGCACCAACTGCAGGCCGGCGACGTGCGGTATCAGACGGAACGCCAAGCGCCCTACGACGTCTGACGCATGGCATCGGCGTCAGAATATGCCTATAATCGCCGCCACTTTTAGGCCAATCCGGCCATGTTCCATGGCCAACTACGGGGGCAACGCCCAATGAGCTACAGCAAGATTCCGGCTGGCAAAGACCTGCCGAACGACATCTACGTCGCCATCGAGATTCCGGCCAACCACGCGCCGATCAAATACGAAATCGACAAAGACAGCGACTGCCTGTTCGTTGACCGTTTCATGGCCACCCCGATGTTCTACCCGGCCAACTACGGTTTCATCCCCAACACCCTGGCAGACGACGGTGACCCCCTCGACGTGCTGGTCGTGACCCCTTACCCGGTTACCCCAGGCTCGGTTATCCGCGCCCGCCCGGTCGGCATCCTGAACATGACTGACGACGGCGGCGGCGATGCCAAAGTTATCGCAGTACCACACGACAAGCTGTCCCAGCTGTATGTCGACGTGAAGGAATACACCGATCTGCCGCCACTGCTGCTGGAACAGATCAAACACTTCTTCGAGAACTACAAAGACCTCGAAAAAGGCAAATGGGTGAAGATCGACGGTTGGGGCAACGCAGACGCCGCCCGCGCCGAGATCATGAAGTCGGTCGCTGCCTACAAAGGCTGATACCGCTATTCGCTCTGAAAAAGCCCCGATTAAACGGGGCTTTTTTTGTGGGAAAAATATAAACATCCGCCTACTTTAATAAACATATTTACAGCAATTGTTTAACTAGCTTAATCAACTAGCAGAATAGTCCTGCGATAAGGAAACACCTACATACAGCAACTCAACGCATGGTTTATTTGATCTGATTTTACGGCCAGTAAACTCTGCGTTTATGAATACATCAGGTGATCGCTTAAGAGCGCTATTACGGGAAGTTCATCTTTCCGCTTCCGACTTCGCCAAGAACCGCGATGTTACGCCTCAACACGTAAACAACTGGTTCAAACGCGGCGTCCCCATGGGCCGGCTCAACGAGTTCGCAGAATTGTTGTGCGTCACCAGCCGTTGGCTGCGCACAGGCGAAGGCCCCAAACATCCACCCGCCAACTACCTGCTGGAAGGATCCGATGCAGACACCTCCCACCGTATCGCCCGCGAGACCAGCGGCAACTACATCACCCACCCGGTCTCGGGCCCGGTAAAAATCGACGTGGAGATCCCCCTCCACCCCACCTTCACCTCGACCGAAAGCATCCGCCTCTCCCTGCACACCCTTGAAGCCATCGGTGTAAGCCCGGAGCGGGCGCTCGGGGCCTACATGGTCGGCAACAGCATGATCGACATCATCCAGGACGGAAGTACCCTTGCCATCGACTGTGGTCGCAAACAGATCATCGATGGCGAAATCTACGCGGTAGAGCACGACGGAATGCTGCGGATCAAATACCTCTACAACCGTCCAGGAGGTGGCCTGCGGATGCGTAGCCACAACAGCGCCGAGCATCCGGACGAGTTTTTGACCTATGAGCAGCGGCATGAGCAGAACTTTGAGATTCTGGGTTGGGTGTTCTGGTGGGCGACACTGAATAACCGCCGCCCGCCGGTGCCGCTGGATGCGCATTTATTGGGCTACGAAGGCTCTAAATCGGATCCGGAGCTGGGAAATTGAGGCGAATATGGGTATTATCCGCCGCACATTTGGCAGGGGGTTGGCGTGAAGCCGGTCCGCCCTGCCTGGCGATGCGGAGGAGTTCCCGCTGATGCCCCTTATCACCTGGGTGTGAGCCTGGGTGAACGATTTGAAGGCTGGTGAGGTTTACCAAAAATAAGCTGAACCAGTCCCCGAGAAGCCGGCCACAAGCCGGCTTTTTAATGCCTGGAAGAAAGTCGGGCCGGGAAGTCACCTCACCTCGGCTGCAAACAGTCCAGCGCTCGATCCACCACCACCTTCGACATTTCCACCAAATGCATCACCGCTCGCTGTGCGCCATTCAGCGGCTCGGTCGACGCCTGGGCGGTCGCCACGGCGCAATGCAATAACTCGGCAGCATGGGCCAGGGCATCTTCGAAACTCAGTTCGTCATCTACGGTAAACGGGTTGGGTGAAGGCGGTACTTCAGGTGCTTTGAGGTAGTGATCGATAGCGCGCCGAGTGGCGTCATTGTCGCTGAGTAAGGCTTTACGGAAAGTGGGTGGATCGGGGGTAACTTTGACCATGGTAGAACTCCTAGCAGTGAGTTGAACCACTAACCTCTCGCGACTAAACGATCAGAAGGTGGCAGCTGTACGCAGGTTAGTCGACCGGCCGCTAGGCACCGGCGCACCCGAAGGTGCCCTGCGCACAGCCACCATAAAGTGCAGGCGATAAATACCTGGCTTTGAGATGGCGCTGTACGCCTAGCGTTGTCCGGGCGACTAAACCCGATCACTGAATAAGCAGTGACGGAACGCAGACTAGTCGCGGGATTTTGCTGGCGCAAGCGCTTGGAATTCTCTAGGAAACGTCCTGCAAAGGAAAGGGATCAGTCTTCCTGGCCATTCCCAATCACTGCCACTTCTTGACTCTCCCCCTAAGGTCACACCCCACCCTGAAACCCCAGTTTTCAGGACCGCACCACCATGAGCCAACGCATCCTGGTCATCCTCGGCCACCCTTCCAGCACCAGCTTCTGCTCTGCCCTCACCGACACCTACATCACCAGCGCCAAAAAAGCCGGCCACGAAGTACGCATCCTGCGTCTGGGTGAACTGGCCTTCGACCCCATCCTCCACAACGGCTACAACCAGGCCCAGCCTCTGGAACCCGACCTGCTCAACGCTCAATCCGACATCCTGTGGGCCAATCACCTGACGTTTGTTTTCCCCGTCTGGTGGGGTGGCATTCCGGCATTGATGAAGGGTTTTATCGACCGAATTTTCCTGTCTGGTTTCGCCTTCAAATACCGCAAAGGCAAGACCTTCCCCGACAAACTCCTGAAGGGCAGAACCGCACACTTGCTGGTGACCCTCGACACGCCGCCGTGGTATTACAGGTGGTTCTACCGCATGCCCGCGCTGCACCAGATGCGCAAGACGACGCTGGCGTTTTGTGGCATCCAGCCGATCAAGACGTTGCAGTTCGGACCGGTGCTGGGCTCTACGCCAGCACAGCGGGAACAGTGGCTGAAACGGGCCGGCGCACTCTTTGGGAAAAGGATTTTTCATGTACATCGGCAAAGCCGCGCAACTGTCGGGCACAACCATCAAGGCGATTCGTCACTATGAGGCCATCGGCCTGTTACCGCCGCCGCAGCGGGAAGGTCGTTACCGGATCTATTCCGCACAAAGCGTTGAGCTGCTGATGTTTATCAAGTGCGCTCAACAGTTGGGTTTCAAGCTCAAGGAACTGCAGGGCATTCTGCATAGCGCCCAGGGCGATGAGCTGCCTTGGCATAAGGCAAATAAAGCGATTGCAGACAAAAAACAGCAACTGTCCCATCAGATTGAAGCTCTCCAACGGGTATACACAGACCTAGTCAAGTTTGAAACGAGCTGGACTGGTCACTGTCAGCCGGAGTAATGCCCGGTTGCCAATGAATGACCTTCGCCTAAAGGATGGTAGCAACTAGCCACCCCCTGTAGTAGGCTCCTATCCAATTGACAACACCTCCCAGGCCCGGCAGTACAAGGCAGTTACCATGTCACAGCGAAGGATCCGCTCTGTTGGCCCAAGGCTCTGCTGTACCTGCCTAACGGCTCCCGCTCACTCCAGGCACTCCCATGACTGATCTTCCCCCTTCGATCGCCCATCGGCGTTTATCGGAGGCGACGCCCCCTGCGCTGCAAATACCTCTGCGCGAAGCGCGTTTCAACCTTTCGCGGGATGTGGTGCTGCCTGCGCGCACCCGGCTGCAGTTGGATGAGTGCCTGGCACGCCTGCGCTTTCATACGAAGATTTACCAGGACTGGGGCTTTGCTGCCGTAGACCCGATGGGCATGACCGCCATCTTGAACTTCTATGGCCCGCCCGGTACCGGCAAGACCTTGTGTGCCGAGGCCCTCGCCGGCCAGCTTGGGCTGCCGTTCATGGCGCTGGGTATTGCTGAGCTGGAAAGCAAATTCATGGGCGATACGGCCAAGAACATTCAGACGACCTTTGAGCAGGCCCGGCAAACCGGTGCGCTGCTGTTCTTCGATGAAGCCGACACGTTGCTGGGCAAGCGCCTATCGTCCGTCACCCAGGGCGTGGACAACGAGGTCAATGCCATGCGCTCGACCTTGCTGATCGAGCTGGAACGTTTCGAGGGCATCGTGGTGTTTGCCACCAATTTTGCCAAGAATTATGACGAGGCCTTTCGCAGCAGGATCGGTTACCACGTCGAATTCTGTTTGCCCGACCTGGGCGCTCGGCAACAGCTTTGGGAGCGGTTTCTGGTGCCGCAGATTCCGCTGGCCGGGCCGCGCGAAGCGTTGCTCGACAGTGCCAGCCTGCGTTCCGACGGCCTGTCTGGCCGGGAAATCCGGACGTGCATGCGCCTGGCACTGCCTAAGGCGTTTCTTGCCGCCGAGAAAAACGGCGTACCCCCATGTCTGCACGCCGAGCACTTGCACGCGGCTATCGATGAAGTCCTGGCCAGTCACCACCAGGTAGCAACACCGCCTTCCACCCGAATACACAGCGAGCAGGACGTGGCCCGTGCCAAAAGCCTGCTAGGCCTTCAATAACTTAATAATGAGCAACGTCATGGGAATTCTTTCAAAAGTGTGGGGCAGCGTCAAAAAAGCTGCCTCGTCGGCCTGGGAAAAGACCAAGGAAGTAGCCAGAGAAGCTATTGGCTTGATGGCAGAAAAGGCAGAGACGTTTGTCGGCACAGTCAAAAGCGTCTGGCAGAAGGTGAAGCCCTTTATTGAAAAGGTCGTACAGCCAGCTCTGAAGCTTGCCGTGCAATGGACAACCGCCGCGTTGCCCGCCTTTCCTTGGGTCGCCGGGGCCATCGCTGCCTTCGACAAAGCGCTGGATGCCCTGGTGGCCTGGGACAAGACCGCCATGGCGAAGAGGCTTGATGCGGCCATCCACTGGGTTATTCAGAGAGCCAAGGACCTGCACGACATAAACCTCAGTAAAGAAGAAATGGCCACAGCGACAGAACACGAAGCTACCTTCCGCGAGGCTCGCAACGACATGCGCGGTGATGCCGCCAAGGCCATCGACCTAGCCAGCCTGATTACCAGCTATGCACAGCTCAATACGCGCATCACTCACGTCATGGAAAACAACAACATTGAGGACTTTGAGCACTACCTGCGCTTGCGTGCCGCGCAAAAGTTGCTCAAGGACACCGAAAAACGCCTGATGCTGGCGCAAGACATCCACGTTATCAATGCCGACGACCTGTTCCTCATGGAGATAGGCGCCGCGCTGCTGAAGAAGTCCCCTAGCATCAGCGAAGCTGACACCCAACGCCTGGACGAAGTCATCTACGCGCGCTTCCGGCAGAAGTTGATCCCATTCGTGTTCGAAGAAATGATCATGGCCTGGGGCTGCAACCTGGACACCATGGAACAGGAATGGAAAGCCCAGAGCCAAGCCATCGCCAAGGACCAGGTACTGCTGCGTCGCCTGGAAATCGGCCAACGCCTGTCTGAACTGGATGCTGAAGAGGCCACCATACTGGCCGACCTGCAGGCCAAAGTGCCGGCCCTCAAAGCCCAGATGGACGGCAAGCGCAAACGCGCCAACGAAATGCGCAGCTACGTGTTTGCCGCTGAAGGTTTCCTGCAAATGCTGGAGAAAAATCCCGAGGATTTCGCCGACAAGGAATACCTGCTCGAAGACAGCAGCGCTGCCGGGATGATCATCATCGAGTGTGCCCAACACGGCAAACAATGGGAGGAACTCAGCGAGTCCGAGCAATTCCTGATCATCGACTTCGCCAATATCTTTGAGGAAGCCAGTCGCGCCCGAGCGGCCAGGCTGGTCGAGGTGGTGGCGTGAAGTTCGACGAAATCATCGCGTTCCTCATCCCGGGAAACGACCCTATACAGCTGTTTTTTGGCGGCCTGTTTCTGATCCTGATCGCCACGACGCTGATCGGCGTATGGCGTGGCGCTACCTCCGAGTCCTGGGAAAAGCGATGGAACGGCAACGGTCAAGTCGATGACTTGGACGTGGAACACGGCTCGGTCAATGAAATCAGTGCTGCCGTGGCCAGCCCCGGCGAAAAACTCGCGGACATCATGCCTGGAATCCTGCTGATTCTGGGGCTGCTCGGTACGTTCCTCGGCTTGGGTATCGCCCTGAACAAGGCCTCGACCATCCTGCTCGAAGCCAATGCCGGGGGCGGCATGGACAATGCCATGGCCAACCTGATGGGCATGATGGAAGGCCTGGGCACCAAGTTCAAAACATCCACCTGGGGCATCATGGCCTTCCTGCTGCTCAAGGCATGGTCGGCTCGCAACGGGTACGAAGAGCGACGCCTGCGTTGGTGTGTCGGCAAGATGAAAGCCGCCTTCGACTTTAGCCGCCTGGCTCAACAACAGGAACGCCAGCAAACCCAATATGCTCTGATCGAGGCCTTGGGCAGAATTGACCAGACACTGGTCAGCCAAGGACAAGCGAATCACGCGCTGCTTGAAACCCAATGCACGCTGAACAAGCATTCTGGTGCCATCCAGGTTGCCACCCACAAGGCTGTCCAGGCATTGCAGCAGGCCTTGGTGCCCGAGATGCAGGCCCTGAACGCCAGCAATGCCCAGGCTCGTGATGCACTGCAAGAGACGCTCACTCACCTGCAGCAACACGGCATCACGCTGGGTGCGACCCACTCAGCCATTCATGACCTGCAACAAACCCTGTTACCTGAAGTGCAGACGCTTAACACCAGCAATAACCAGGCACGCGATGCGCTGTTGGTAACCGTCACGCATCTGCAGCAACACGGCATCACGGCGAGCGCGATCCACTCCGCAGTTCAGGATCTGCAGCAAGCCCTGCTGCCCGAAGTTCAGACCCTCAACAACCACACCGAGCAAGCCCTGGAGGCTTTGCGCGAGACCACCAGCACTCAGCAACAGAACAACGAAGGGCAGAAACAACAGCTCAAGGCCGCCCATGCCGCGCAAAAAAGCCTGGAGCATATGGAGGCCAATATCAGCAACCTGGCAGCGATTTCCGAGGCGGCCACGCAGATGGCCGGTGCTGCCAGCGATGTGGGCCTGTCAGCCAAGGAACTGCAGTCAGCTATCGGTGGTTTCAAAGATGGTGTTGCCGATGTACTGGGCAGTATCAAGCAAGACTTGGGCAGTACCATCGGCCAGATGGGAGACAGCTTCACAGACAACATGGCCACTATGTCCGCGACCATGGCCAACGCCACCGGCGGTATTTCAACAGCCGTCACCAACCTGTCCAGTAGCGTCGGCCAGACGATGGACAAGATACAGAAGTCCAACGAAGACTCGATGGCAATCCAGAAGAATGCCCAAATCGAATTCCTGGGGACCAGCGAAAACCTGAACATAAACATTGGGAGCATGACCGACCTGGTCGGGGACCTGCGTGAACGCATTGTCTCTGGCCTCAAGGCCGTGTCGGAAAGTAGTCGGGGTATGATCGCCGTCAACTCTAAATTCCAGGACGTCACTGAAAAAGCTGCCCGTAGCGCCGTCGCAATCGAGGAACTCGTCGCTGAACTGCAAAAGCTCCAACACGCCAGCCCTTTGCAACCCGTGATGGATACCGTCGCCGGCCGGGTCGAGATGATCGGGCATAGCCTGCAGCGCCTGGACGAGCACCTGCTTGCACTCAAGTCGGCTGCCGACGACGAGCGACAGTTACACGCAATTGGCCAACTGCAGGGCCCGCTGCAACGGATTGTAGAGCGGCTTGAAAACCCCGCCCCGCGGCTCGAGTCCTCGAGTCTCAGTGCTGAAGAGGCGTGAAGGTTTTCTCATGAAAGACAAACCAAATGAATGGGTGTCCATCGCTGACCTGATGGCCGGAGTCATGGCCGTGGTCATGTTACTGCTGGTGATGTCGGTGCTGCAAAAGACCTATTCCGACCTCAAGCACAAGCAGGAGATGGAAAAAAGCAGCACCTCACAACGCGAAAAGGTTGGCGCGATTCTCAGCCAACTCAAGGCCTCGCTGGAGACCAGTGATAACGACGGGTTGGTCGTGCTGGACATCAACGCGCAGAAGATGACCCTGCGCGACGGTATTTTCGGTCGCGGCAGCGCCTGCGTCACGGACGAGGCCAAACTGGCATTCGCCAGCATCGAGGCGCGTATCGCTGACTTCCTGGCCACCTTCAGCAGCGGGAAAGTGTACGTCGAAGGCCATACCGACAACTTGCCCGTATCACGCCCAGTGACCAACTTTGAAGCGTTTTGCACGGTATACGACGACAACTTCACCCTGTCCGCCGCCCGCGCCCGAGAGGCCCGCAAGTTGATCATCGGTGACCTCGACACGGCCAGTGCCAAACGCGTGGTGGTGGCCGGCTACGGCGACTCCCAGCCCATTCCCGGCATCGCCCCTGAGGACGCCCAACAACGGCGCATCGAAGTGCGCTGGGTGATTCAGGAAGATCGCTAAGCAGCGTTCTCCCACTTTTCATTACAGACAAAGGATTACAGCAATGGGTATCACCTACCGCCCGGATGATGACCTGGCGTTTCTCCAGTACTGCACAGAAGACGACATCCGCCAACTGGCCAAGTACCTGATGTTCGATAACGACGGCGAGAAACGCGTGGCCAGCGAGATTGCCGACGACCCGCAATTCAAACAGCTTGAGGGGCAACCGGACCAATGGCGTCAATGCTGGAAGTTGGTCGCCGGTGAGCTGCAGCATTTTGCCGGCGACTCCATCGTCAACCTGTTCCGCCGCCAGGGTGTTTTGTACCGGGAAATGCTCAGCGACGTCTGCGACAAGGCAAAAGCCAAATACGACAGTAAAGCGTCGGCCTATGATATCGAAAACACGCTGATCGAACGGCTGGTCGCACAGTCCTGGGACAGCATGTCCGATGCTGAAAAACGCAAGGCCATGGAATCGATGAACCTTCCAGACGCCATTGATTCGATGCCGATAGTGGCCATCATCAAGGCGATCAGCTCAGGCGGTAAAGGCTCGTTCGAGTGGTCGGCGTGGCTCGCGAGCTCCGCGCGCCAGTTCTTCGGCAGTGCTGCTGCCATGGGCGCGGGCGGCGCCGCTGCGTTGATAGGCGGGCGGGCCGTGGCCGCTTTCGCAGGGCCGGTCGCGGCGTTGGCCATCACCATTCCTATGTTCAGCGGCGCTGCCTACCGAGTCACGATTCCGGCGGTTATCCAGATCGCCTATATGCGTCGAAAATACGAAAAAGAGGACCGTTTCTAATGCAAGCCGCCGCCGACCTGCTGCAAAAAATCTGGGTGCTCGATGAGTCCGCCTTCTCCAAAAAACTGCTGGATGCACTGGCACAGGGCAAGGCCGTCATCCATGACGGTGTCGCCTACTGGAAAGCAGGCAGCGGCGAGACCGGCATCATTCAGCACTTGCCGTTCAAGGAGACGCTGATCAAGTCTGCTGAAGAAGCGATCAAAGCCGCACAGATGACCACGGTCCTGGCTACGGCCGCCTCGACGTGCGTGATCCTGGGCGCCCTGATCATCCAGACCAAATACCTCGCCGCCAAACTCGATAAGATCCAGAGCACTGTCGACGAAATCTCCAAAGACCTGCACTCGCAAAACATCATCTACTACATGGACAAGGTCACCGACTACATCGGCGCCATAGAGGTCGCCCGTACGCTGTTGAAAGACCGCAGCCTGGCCCATGAAATCAAGGAAGTGGCCTACCCGCTCCTGGCCACGGCAGCCGCTAAGCGCAACCACGCATTGTCGTTCATCGATAACATCCTGAACCTTGCGCACAACAGCAACGAGCTGACCAACAAGCACTATGAGCTGGTGGTCAACTTCGCTCACATGATGCTGGAAATCATGCCGCTGGGCATGCACACCGAATACCTGCTGGCTGCTCGTGTCGGCAAACCGCAGTTGGCACAACAAATTCTGGAGGATGGTTCCGAGCGCTATCAAGGTGCTATTGGGCTCTATAAAGGTTTCCTCAATGACCAACATCGTCAACTGGTCCGCGGCAGCATCGGCGATAAAGCTGAAACCTTCCACCGTATTGAACACCGAGCCAAACAGCTGATCGACTCGGAAGAGAACCGGCTGCTACTGTCGCTGCCCAACGGTCGCATGGCGGTGCTCCAGGCTGCTTAATGTGGCTCCAACCCTGATCGCTTGCCCGCAAGCGATCAGGCATGTATAGCTCACGTGACCTCAAGCCTTCCCCGCAGCTCGGCCACCCGCGCCCTTTCCGCCCGCAACGCCCGCTTCAATTCACGATTCTCCATCTCCCGGATCTTCGCCCAGCGTGTCGCGGTGCGGCAGCCCATCACAAACTTCCAGATCTCCCGCAGCCGCAGATACTGCATCAACAGCACCAGCAGAATCACACCGATCAACACCAACGCACCTGTCGAAATCAACTCCGACATACCCATGTCCTTTTTCCTTTTTTTAGCTCCGAGCAATCCCGAAGACAGCCACACGATATGTAGCCTTTAATTACAGGTCCATACTGTGGACAGATACAGGTAAAGTAATGGCACACATGGGAGGGGTCATGAAACGCAAGCAATCCATCGAGCAAGTACGCTGGGACCTGGCACTTCGCTATCGCTTGATCGAGACAGTCGCCTGGTGGGAGGGGCGCCTGACCACGGGGCACTTGATCCAGAGCTTCGGCATCAGCCGGCAGCAGGCGTCGAAGGACATCAACACGTACATCAACGAGCATGCGCCCCGAAACTTGACATATGACAAGCAGCTCAAGGGCTATGTCCCGAGCAAACTGTTCAAGCCAAGGTTCATCGACGACAGCGCCAGCGCCTATTTGCACCTGCTCTACCAGAACAATGAACGAGCGCCGCACATTGAAGGCCTGGCGCTGGCCTATGCCCACACCAAGGTACTGGAGGTGCCCGACCGTACCATTCGCCCGCAAATTTTGCGTCCGCTGCTCAAGGCTTGCCGCGAAGGGCTGCGCCTGGAAACCGAGTACGTTTCCCTGGCCAACCCGGAGCCGGAGATTCGCCTGATTGCTCCTCATACTCTGGTGTACACCGGCATGCGTTGGCATGTGCGGGCTTACTGCGAGAAGAACCGCAAGTACCGCGACTTTGTGCTCAGCCGCCTGAGGGGTGAACCGGAGTTGCTGGATAAGTCAGAAAACCTGATCGGCGAAGATACGGTGTGGGAGACCGCAGTGGACCTGGTGATTGCACCGGACCAGCGATTGTCACCGACCCAGCGGGCGATCATCGAAACGGACTTCGGCATGGTCGACGGGCAGTTGGTAATCCCCAGTCGCCAGGCGCTGGTGAAATATGTCCTGCAGCGTTATCAGATCGATCCGAAGAACCTGGACCCTAAACCCGAAGCCCAACAGATCGTGGTGAAGAACCTGCAAGAGCTGAAACCGTGGCTGTACGATTGATCGACACGGGTTCCTTCCCAGCGCAATGCTGGGGGGAATCGCTGCAGTCAATGAGCTGAATCGCCGTTTTACGTAGTGCCTGGCAGTAGCTTGGCACGGAAAAAATCGCCCTCCTCGTAAGCCCAATCTGATTTTCCAGACCACTCGTCCAGGCCCCATTTTGCTGTTGCAGACTCCGACGCCTCCCCTTTGCAGAGACGTCATGGATGACTGCTTCTTCGTCCCACATTGCCCACATCGAACACGAACTGGATGGCTTTCATCAGAGCCTGGCGGTGTATCGCCAGCAGGTGGGCGCCTGGTATTCGCAAGCGCTGGATAAGGTCAGCCATGCAGCGGATTTGCCGTCGTTGCTAGGAATGGACCGAATCATTCGGGTGGGAGACTCGAGCAAATCGGTGAGCATGACCGATGACAATTTCTCGACGGTGGTGCGCTGTGAGGTCGGTGGCGTACTGGAGATCGAGAGCAAGTTCGAGTCGGTGTATGACGTGCCGCTGGGAGGTATCCCGGTCGAGGTGATTGGGCTGGATGACGGCAGCTCTACCGTCGTCATGCTCGATGAACAGGGGAAAGGCTCTCACCCCTGTGTGGCCGGCAAACGCTACCGGGTGCGGGTGCAGGGCGGGGTTTCGCAGGAGCAGGTCGAGGCGCTGCTTTCGTCTTACGACGGTTTGACCGCTGACCTGGAAAGCTGGCTTCGCAAACAATGGGACGGTTTCAGACCGCATTGGGAAAGGTCCACTTCAAGCGCGATTGGCACTGGCGTGCTGGCGGGAAGTTGGGCAGCAGTTACTGGCGTGTGGGACGCCATCAAGCAGGTGCAGGAGACCTTCAAGGATCCGGGAAAGCTGTTTGAAAGCCTGGGAGCCAAAGCCAGCGAGCTGATGGAGCTGGCCCGCACTGCGCCAAAGGTGATGGAACAGGCCATGTTACTGGCCAGTGATGAGGCGGCGCTGTACCTGATGCTGCGCACGGCGATGATTTGGCTGTCGGCGTTACCGCCTAGCGAGGTTGCCGGCAGTACCGCCGAGGCGGTGGCCGGGTTTGTGGTGTCGTTGCTGATCGATTTGTTGGTGGCGGCTTTGCTGACGGTTGTTTTGCCGGCGGCGGGTATCGCCTATTTGAGCTCGCGTGCGCTCAGGTATGGCGCTCGGATTGTTGAGGCGGCCATTCGGTTTGTGAAGGGCATATTCAGTGTTCTTCAGAGCTTTATGGGGGCAGTGGGACGGTACAAGACAGTAGCGGTTCGGGGCGCTGTGGAGGGGTTGAAAAAAGGTGGCGTGCAGATGCGCTGGGGGCCACGTCAGAACACGGCGGTTCGACAGGGAGCGCATGTGGATGATGCGCCTGCTTCGGCGAAAAACCCCAATGGGGATGCTTCGGCTTGTGCAGTAGATACCTGTAAAAACGGCTGCCCGGTATCGATGGTTACCGGTGAGGAGCTGCTGACCCTGACGGATGGCTCGTTGGAAGGTGTGCTGCCGTTTGCCTGGACGCGGTTGTATCGCAGCAGTGCCGTCGAAGTGGATTGCGGGTTGGGGTTTGGCTGGAGCCATTCGCTGGCGCAACGGTTGGTGGTGAGCGGCGAATCGGTGGTGTGGACCGATCACGAGAACCGCAGCACCACCTTTCCCCTGCCCTCTGCTGCACGGCCGGCGATCACCAATAGCCTGGCGGAAGCGGCGATTTATCTGGGTGCTTTGCCGGATGAATGGGTGCTGGCTCAGGCGTCGCTTTTCTACCACTTCCGTGACGGTGTGCTGACGGCGATCAGCGATGCGTATGACAACCAACTGCGCATTTCCCGCGACTATTCCGGGCGGATTCATCGGATCGATAACCATGTTGGCCAGGGATTGCTGCTGCGGTATGACCGGGGGCACATCGTTGCGGTCGACTATCAGGTGCAGCGGGAGCCGGGCTGGGTCACCGAACAGACCATTGTTTCCTACAGGTATGACGACGCTTCGCGATTGGTTGAAGCGACCAACGCTGTCGGCGAAAGCGAGCGTTATCGCTACGACGATCAGCAGGTGATCCTGGAACGGGAACTGGCCGGTGGGGCGAGTTTCTTCTGGGAGTGGGAACGGTCCGGCAAGGCGGCGCGATGTGTCCGGCACTGGGCCAGTTTTTCGCAGATGGACACGCGGTATGTGTGGGACGACAACGGCACGGTCACCGTGCACAACGCCGATGGCAGCCAGGAAGTCTATGTCCACGACCAGCGCGCACGGTTGGTGCAGCAGATTGATCCGGACGGCGCGCAGCACTTCAAATCCTACGATGAAAAAGGCCGGCTGACGGTCGAGCAGAATCCGCTGGGGGCGGTGACGGCCTATCAGTACGACGAAGCCGGTCGGTTGATTGCGCTGTTTCCCGGGGACGATACGCCGACGTCCTACGAGCATGACAACGGGTTCGTACGGGTTGTGCGCCGTGGTGACGCGGTGTGGAAATACCAGCGTAACGATCAAGGCGATATCACTCGCAAGACTGATCCGGACGGCAATTACACCGAATACACCTACACCCAACACGGAAAGCTCACGGGTGTTTGGTATCCGGATAACAGCAGCCAACGCTTTATCTGGAACGAACGCGGCCAGCTCATTGAGGAAAAACTGGCGAATGGCGGTGTGCGGCGTTATCGCTATAACGAGCTGGGGCGGCAGGTGGCTTGCGAGGATGAGCATGGTGCGCTGACCCAGTATCAGTGGGACGCCGTAGGTCGTTTGCTGAAAGTGATTCAGCCGGGCGGCGCCACACGCGAATTCAGCTACAACCCTTACGGCAAAATCACTGCCGAACGCGACGAGCTGGGTCGGGTTACGCGCTACGAGTATGCCGACGGCCTGCATCTGATCAGCCGGCGGATTAATCCCGACGGCACGCAGCTTAAATACCGTTATGACAATGTCCGGCTATTACTGACCGAGATCGAAAACGAGGCTGGGGAAACCTATCGGCTCGACTATCACGCCAATGGCCTGATCCAGCAGGAAACCGGGTTTGATGGTCGCCGCACCGCCTATGTCTACGACCTCACCGGGCATCTGCTGGAAAAGACCGAGTACGGCGACGATGGCAGTCGTCTGGTTACTGGTTATCAGCGGGACAGCGCCGGTCGCCTGGTAAGAAAAACCCTGCCCGACTGCAGCACGGTTGATTACACCTACGATCGCCTCGGCAATCTCCTCAGCGTCGACGACGGCCACTGGCCGCTGCATTACGAATACGACCTGCAAAACCGCCTCACCGCCGAACACCAGGGCTGGGGCACGTTGCGCTACCGCTACGACGAATGTGGGCAACTCAACTACCTGCGCCTGCCCGACAACAACCGCCTCGCTTTCCACCACGAAAAAGGCGGCGACCTCGCCACCGTCGAACTCAACGGCAACCTGCTCACCTCGCACCTGTTCAAATCCGGCCGCGAGCACCAACGCCAGCAAGGCCAACTCCTCAGCCATTACCACTACGACGACCAGGGCCGCCTGCACGCCCACGCGATCACCCAACAGGAACAACGCCACCAGCGCCGCCAATACGACTACGACAAACGCGGCAACCTGACCCGCATCCTCGACACTCGCAAAGGCCAGCACGACTACCACTACGACCCGCTCGACCGCCTGACCCGCGCCGACCACTCGCACGACCTGCAGGAACGCTTCGTCCACGACCCGGCGGGCAACCTGCTGATGCAAGACCGCGTAGGGCCCAGCGTCGTCAAAGGCAATCGCCTGTTGATGCAAGGCGACCGTCATTACGACTACGACGCTTTCGGCAACCTCCTGCGCGAACGCCGGGGTCGGGCGCAGCGCTTGGTTACCGCATACCGCTACGACTGCCAGCATCGTCTGATCAGCATCACCCAGCCGGACGGTACCGAGGCCGCATATCGCTATGACCCGTTTGGTCGGCGTATCGCCAAAACCCTCAACGGTCAGACCACCGAGTTCTTCTGGCAAGGCGACACGCTGATCGCCGAACACAGTGCTGATCACCACCAAAGCTATATCTACGAACCCAACAGCTTTCGCCCGTTAGCGCTGCTCAAAGGCTACGGCCCGGAAGACGTAAACCCCTTCCACTACCAACTCGACCACCTCGGCACGCCACAGGAACTCACTGCGCCGGACGGCGAAATTGTCTGGTCAGCGCACTACCGCGCCTACGGCCAAATCGCGAAGCTCGACGTCAACACCCTCACCAACCCGCTGCGCTTCCAGGGCCAATACTTCGACCCGGAAAGCGGACTGCACTACAACCGTCATCGCTACTACAATCCGGATATTGGCCGCTACCTGACGCCCGATCCCGTGAAGCTGGCGGGTGGGCTGAACGGATACCAATACGTGCCCAACCCGACCGGGTGGGTGGATCCGTTGGGATTAGCATGTAAACCTACAGACTGCCCACAGGCCGCTGGCGGAACATGGGAATTTAACTCCGATGTAGATCTTGACTGGAGAACAGAAAAGGGAAGTCCTTATCAGCAAATGCGTAAAGCGCTGGACGAGGCTTTTCACAAAACTGGCGTATCAAGAGACGATTACACCGTGACCAAATGGGGAAAAGACCAACACGGTAAATCATGGCCGACGGAGTGGCGAGTACTAAGAGGAGCAAACAAAGGAGCAGAAGTGAACATCGACGATCCAACGTTGGTCCCATCGACTAAAGGTCCGGCCTCACCACACGTTGGTTACCAGACCGCAGGTAAAAGAAGCGGTGGTGGAGCCAAAAGAGGGCATATATTGCTTGAGCTGATTCCTGTTAGCCGTTCAAAAATCGGTACACCTCAATGAATTATCTAGAAGAAGAAATCGATGAAGTATTAATTACTCTGGGCATAGAGGGCAGAAAGCTGAACTCCAGCCAGATTAGTTCACTAATCACATCTCTTATCGAGAGATTTTTCAGAACTAAACAAAAGACGCTTGACCCAAATTATCTCAATGTAAAAACCGAGCAACACAACCCGAATTTCTGGAAAGAGATACAAGACCTGATTCATAGTGACCGACTAATTTTAATTGTTTTCGATTCAGCCCACAGAGCGTGGGAGATAGGCAGCGCCAAAAGTCTTGCTCTTATTTTATCTGAAACCACTGGCTATCCTTTCTGGATAACTGATCGAGACCTAACATTCTTAGTCCATATGGATGACCATGACTGCATAAGCTGGGCATAGAAATAAAACTCTGTAAGCAGCAAAAATCGAATACCACGAGTGACTCACTTCAAGAGCAAACCTATTGAATGAAGCTGATAACCGTGTCCTTTACCCAAGAAGCCTTAAAGCTTCTGGACGTTGACGCATACCCAGAGAACAAACTGACTACTGCATCTGAACAGCAGCAGCGCGCTCGATATCGACCTCACCTCCGATAAACGCCGGGTAAATCTGCGAAGAGGCCGTGTGTATCTGCACGTCAGCCACAACAGTCGACCATTTATTGTGCAAGCCGACGGCACTCGGATTAGGGCGTTGGGCACCGAGTTTTCCGTCGCGCATAACGACAAAGGCGGCCATGTGATCTGGCTCGACGATAAAGTCGGGCAACGCACCATCAGCGCCAGACTCAATCTGAATCAGGTCGACAGTGCCTTAGACGCGCTGATCAGCAGCCAGAAACTGCGCACCACTGCCCTCACCCGTCGAGTGCTGATCGTGCGCAGCTGACTGGACAGTGAGCCGAATAGCTCACACAATCGGCTCACCAAATGAGCCGAATAAGCCTTCTATTCGGCTCACACACCGAGTATGCCTCCATGGATCACCCGAACTGGATCTGGCAACAACCCGACTGGCCGCACTTTCACTGGCAACCTGAGCGCCTTGCAGCGTTGTTGCGCGAGTGCACGCAGGCGCAAGGAAAGTTGCTGGGCATGCTCGGTTCGGTCAGCCAGGCACAGAGTTCAGAGAATGAACTGGATGCGTTGCTGCAAAACATTCTGACCTCCTCGGCAATCGAGGGTGAGCAGTTGAATGTGGGCTCGGTACGTTCCTCTTTGGCCCGGCGCCTGGGCCTGGAGCTATTGCAAGACGGCTCCGTGAGCCGGCGCAGCGAGGGTCTGGCTGACTTGATGCTGGACGCCACGCAGCAGTTTGCTCAACCGTTTACCCTCACCCGTCTATTTAACTGGCATCGGTGGTTGTTTCCCGCCGAGGAGGCCCGCTTTTCCACCCACGGCTTGAACGTAGGCGCGCTAAGGGGGGATGAGCCCATGCAAGTCGTGTCGGGACGACTGGACCGACCCACTGTGCATTTCGAGGCCCCACCCCGCCAAGGACTGGAGCAGTCGCTGGACGATTTCATCGAATGGTTTGAAGCCAGCCGGAATCATGCGGCCCTTGACCCATTGCTCCGCGCAGGCCTGGCGCATTTCTGGTTCGTCACCCTGCACCCCTTCGATGATGGCAACGGTCGTCTGACGCGGGCTATTACTGACCTCGCGCTTGCCCAGGCGGAGAACCAGGCGATCCGCTTCTACGCCATGTCGGCAAGCATCCTTGAAGACCGGGCAGGCTATTACCGTGCACTGGAAACCAGTCAAAAAGCCACGCTGGATGTCACCGATTGGCTAGAGTGGTTCCTGCAAACCCTGCTTCGTAGCCTGCAGCAGGCGATGGCGCGGATCGACCGGGTGCTGGGTAAAACTCGCTTCTGGCAACGGCATCGAGACCACGCACTCAGCGCCGAGCAGACAAAAGTCTTGAATCGCTTGCTCGACGGCGGCGAGAAGGGCTTTGAGCACGGGATCAGCGCGGCCCAATATCAGGCGGTGGCCAAAGTGTCCAAGGCAACGGCGACCCGACATCTGGCCGATCTTCTGGAAAAAAACTGCCTGGTTCGGCTACCCGGCGGCGGCCGCAGCACCCGCTATCAAATCAACACCCAAGGCGATTGATTTACAAGGCAAATCCCCCCACTCATTTGCCCCAATCCCCCATGTCTGCTAGTGTCGCGCCGGTTTACCGTCTACCGGAATAGCCGCCATGGCCCGCAAAAAAGTTGCACTCGATTTCGAACAATCCCTCGCCGACCTGCAAACCCTGGTCGAGCGGATGGAGAACGGCGAGTTGTCGCTGGAAGACTCGCTGACCGCATTCGAGCAAGGCATCGGCCTGACCCGCGACTGCCAGAGCGCCCTGGCGCAGGCGGAGCAGAAGGTCCAGGTGTTGCTGGAACGCGATGGGGAGTTGGCCGAAGAACCTTTCGATGCGGAACAGCCTGAATGATCGACGCTTATCAGGCCGGCAGCCAGGCCCGGGTCAATGCTGCGCTGGAACCGCTGTTTGTCGCGCCCAGCCCTGAGCTGAACCGCCTGTATGAGGCCATGCGCTACAGCGTGATGAACGGTGGCAAGCGCGTTCGCCCGTTGCTCGCCTATGCGGCCTGTGAAGCCCTCGGCGCCCAGGCGGAGGAAGCCAACGGCGCCGCCTGTGCGGTGGAGTTGATCCACGCTTACTCCCTGGTACACGACGATTTGCCGGCGATGGACGACGACGATCTGCGTCGCGGCCAGCCCACTACCCATAAAGCCTTTGATGAAGCCTGCGCGATTCTCGCCGGTGACGGCCTGCAAAGCCTGGCGTTCAGCGCCCTGCTGGACCCGCGCCTGAGCAGCGTCAACGCCGAGATCCGTCTGCGCATGGTCACCGCGCTGGCGCTGGCCGCAGGGCCTGCCGGCATGGTCGGCGGCCAGGCGATTGACCTGGGCTCGGTCGGTTTGAAGCTCGATCAACAAGCCCTGGAATACATGCACCGCCACAAGACCGGCGCGCTGATCGAGGCCGCCGTGCACCTCGGCGCCCTGGCCAGTGGCCGTGCCGAAGCGGCGCAACTGGCGGCGCTGCAAACCTACGCGCGGGCCATCGGCCTGGCGTTCCAGGTGCAGGACGATATTCTCGACGTTGAAAGCGATACCGCGACCCTCGGCAAGCGCCAGGGTGCTGATATCGCACGGGACAAGCCGACTTATCCTTCGCTTCTCGGGCTGGAAGCCGCCAAGGCGTACGCCCTGGAGCTGCGGGACCAGGCCCTGGATGCCCTGCGACCTTTCGACGCGGCTGCCGAGCCACTGCGTGACCTGGCGCGGTATATCGTCGAACGTCGCCACTGACAACAGCGGCCTTTTCCACCGCATATCAGCCAAGTTCGGCGCTCTGCGTGGGCAGTTTGCGATGCTTGAGGTAAACTGCCGCCTCTTCTATACCTATAACGATTCGCCTGATGCCCACGACGTTTCAAGAGATTCCCCGCAAGCGCCCGGCCACGCCCCTGCTGGACCGTGCCAACACGCCAGCCGGCCTGCGCCGCCTGGGTGAAGCCGAGCTGGAAACCCTGGCCGATGAGTTGCGCCTGGAATTGCTCTACACGGTCGGCCAGACCGGTGGGCATTTCGGTGCCGGCCTGGGCGTCATCGAGCTGACCATTGCGCTGCATTACGTATTCGACACTCCGGACGACCGGCTGGTGTGGGACGTGGGTCATCAGGCCTATCCGCACAAGATTCTCACCGGACGCCGCGAGCGCATGGCCACACTGCGCCAGAAGGATGGCATCGCCGCCTTCCCGCGCCGCTCCGAGAGCGAGTACGACACCTTTGGCGTCGGCCACTCCAGCACCTCTATCAGTGCAGCGTTGGGCATGGCGATTGCCGCCCGCCTGCAAAACAGCGATCGCAAGGCGATTGCGGTGATCGGTGATGGCGCGTTGACCGCCGGCATGGCCTTCGAGGCGCTGAACCACGCACCGGAAGTGGACGCCAACATGCTGGTGATCCTCAACGACAACGACATGTCGATCTCGCGCAATGTCGGTGGCCTGTCGAATTACCTGGCAAAAATCCTCTCCAGCCGCACTTATGCAAGCATGCGTGAAGGCAGCAAGAAGGTGCTCTCGCGTCTGCCCGGCGCGTGGGAAATTGCCCGTCGTACCGAAGAATATGCCAAGGGGATGCTGGTTCCCGGCACCCTGTTCGAAGAGCTGGGCTGGAACTACATCGGCCCGATCGACGGCCATGACCTGCCAACCCTGATCGCCACCCTGCGCAACATGCGTGACCTTAAAGGCCCGCAGTTCCTGCATATCGTGACCAAGAAAGGCAAAGGCTTCGCCCCGGCGGAAGTCGACCCGATTGGTTACCACGCGATCACCAAGCTGGAACCGCTGAACGCCCCGGCCGCCGCGCCGAAGAAGCCCAGCGGGCCAAAGTATTCCGGTGTGTTCGGCGAATGGCTGTGTGACATGGCCGCCGCCGACCCGCGCCTGGTGGGCATCACCCCGGCGATGAAGGAAGGTTCCGACCTGGTGGCGTTCAGCGAGCGTTTCCCGCTGCGCTATTTCGACGTGGCCATCGCCGAGCAACACGCGGTGACCTTCGCCGCGGGCATGGCCTGTGAAGGCGCCAAGCCGGTGGTAGCAATCTACTCTACGTTCCTGCAACGCGGTTATGACCAGTTGATTCATGACGTCGCGGTGCAGAACCTCGACGTACTGTTCGCCATCGACCGTGCGGGCCTGGTGGGCGAAGACGGCCCGACCCATGCCGGCAGCTTCGACCTCTCGTACCTGCGCTGCATCCCCGGCATACTGGTGATGACCCCGAGCGACGAGAACGAATTGCGCAAGATGCTCAGCACCGGCCACCTGTACAACGGCCCGGCGGCTGTGCGCTATCCGCGGGGGAATGGTCCGAATGCGGTGATCGAAAAGGACCTTGAGCCTATCGAAATCGGCAAGGGTATCGTCCGCCGCCAGGGCAGCGGCGTTGCCTTGCTGGTGTTCGGCGTGCAATTGGCTGAAGCCTTGAAAGTGGCCGAGAAGATCGACGCCACGGTGGTAGACATGCGTTTCGTCAAGCCACTGGACGAGGCCTTGGTGCGCGAGATCGCCGGCAGCCATGAGCTGCTGGTGACCCTCGAAGAAAACGCCATCATGGGCGGCGCCGGTGCGGCAGTCAGTGAGTTCCTGGCGCGGGAGAATATCCTCAAGTCGGTGCTGCACCTGGGCCTGCCGGATGTGTATGTCGAGCATGCCAAGCCGGCGCAGATGCTGGCTGAGTGCGGGCTGGATGAATCCGGGATTGAAGCTTCGGTTCGTCAGCGCATGGCCCTGCTGGGCCTGTAGAAACGCGATTAAAAATGTGGGAGCGGGCTTGCTCGCGAAGGCGCTGAGTCAGTCGACAGATGCATTGACTGACACTGCGCCTTCGCGAGCAAGCCCGCTCCCACATTTGTTTTATGCCAACTTCAAATGCTACGGACAGCCCATGAACCGCCTTCGCCTCGCCCTGCCCCTTCTGTTACTGCCCGCCACCGACCTGCTCGCCGACAGTTTCGAACGCGACCAAGCCCTCAAGCTGCCCGACGTGGTGATCAGCGCCAACCGCCAGGTCCAGGCGCGCAACGACAGCAGCGCCGCCAACACCGTCTTCACCCGCGACGACATCGACCGCCTGCAACCCACCAGCGTGACCGACTTGCTCAGCCGCGTGCCCGGGGTGCAGGTTTCACAGGCCGGTGGCCGTGGCAGTCTGGCAAGCGTCTACATTCGTGGCACCAAGTCGGCCCAGAGCCTGGTGCTGGTCGACGGCCAGCGCATCGGCAACTCGACTTCCGGCGACAGCAACCTGCAGCACCTGAACATCCAGCAGATCGAACGCGTGGAAGTCCTGCGTGGTTCGCGCTCGGTGATCTACGGCAGCGATGCGATTGGCGGGGTGATCCAGATTTTCACCCGGCGTGGTAACGAGTCCGGCCTGCAACCCCGCCTGCATGTGGGATTTGGCAGCAACCAGACGTGGGAACGCAGCCTGGGCTTGTCCGGCGGCGATGCGCAAACCCGCTTCAACCTCGGCGCCAGCCTGGATGACACGGCCGGAATCAATCGCACGTACGACTCCTATCCCAGCGACCGTGACCATGACGCCTATCGCAACCAGGCCATCAGTTTCAGCCTGAGCCATGCCTTCAACGATGACCTCGAAGCGGGTGTGAACGTGCTGGATAACCGCGGCAAAAGCGAATTCGACAACCCGTTCGGTCGCTTCGATTCGACCACCTTCCAAAGCTTCCAGCAAAAGCCCTACACCCACTTCACCGTGAGCAGTGTCAGCACCTATGTTGACGCGCGTATCAATGACACGTGGAAGTCCCGGCTGGAAGCGGGCCACAGCGAAAACCGCGAAGAAACCCGGGACAAGCTCAGCACCGAACGCAGCGTGTTCAACACTTACCGCAACTCACTGAACTGGCAGAACGACCTGACCCTCAATGAGCAGAACAGCCTGATCCTGGGCGGCGACTGGTACGAGGACCAGGTCAACAGCAGCACAGCGTTCGCCGAAGACAGTCGCTGGAATCGAGCGGCGTTTATCCAGCACCGTTTTCAAGCCCAGTCCTTTTCCACCGAACTGGGCCTGCGTCGCGACGATAACCAGCAGTTCGGCGGCCACAACAGTTGGAGCGGCACCTTCACCCTGCCGCTGAACCCGGACAATGATCTGTTGCTGAGCTACAGCGAAGGCTTCCGCGCGCCTACGTTCAACGACCTCTACTACCCGGACGAATTCGGCTTCAAAAACAGTAACCCGAACCTCAAGCCCGAGACATCGAAAAGCTACGAAGTGCAATGGCGCAGCCAGCTCAGCGACAGCAGCCGACTGGAAGCCTCGCTGTACCGCACCGATATTCAGGATGCGATCGTGTTTGCCAGCAACGGCCCGCAAAACGTCAGCGCCGCACGCATCAACGGCTTCGAGGCGGCGCTCAAGCAAGAACTGTTCGGCTGGCAAAGCAGCCTCGCCGTTGCATTGATCGACCCACGCGACCGCGACACCGGGCGCACACTGGCGCGTCGAGCCCGGCGCACCCTGAGCCTGGACCTGGATCGCCAATTCGACCGGTTCGGCGTCGGCGCCAGCTGGCAAGCGGTGAGCAGCAGCTACGACGATGCGGCGAACCAGCAACGCCTGGGCGGGTATGGCTTGCTGGGGCTACGGGGCAGTTGGGCGGTGAACCATGAAGTCACGCTGGAAATGAAGCTCGATAACCTGCTGAACAAGGACTACAGCCGGGCGCTGTATCAGTATCAAGGCCAGCAATATGGCTATCGGGAAGAAGGCCGGGCACTGATGTTCGGGGTGACCTGGACGCCGGAACTCTAAGTCGTCTGCACCGGCCTCATCGCGGGCAAGCCCGGCTCCCACAGGGGACCGTGCTTATCCAGACGACTCGGTCAAATGTGGGAGCTGGCGTGCCTGCGATAGCGGTCTCACAGCCCCGGAGCAAGAACCTGACACAACCGCGCCACCGCCTGCAGCATCTGCCCGCTGGGCCGTTCCAGGCCCTTGTCAGGCACCACCAGCAAACGCCCGCCAGCCACCGCCGCCACCTGGGGCCAGGCTTTCCAGGCATCCAGCTGCGCTTGATCGCCCGCCAGAATCACCTCGGGATTACGCTGCAACACCGACTCAATGCTGACCTGCGGTGCCGGTAATTTCAGGTCATCGAACACATTGCGCGCGCCGCACACACTCAGCGCATCGCTGATGATCTGCCCGCCACCCACGGTGTACAGCGGCTGGTTCCACACCTGATAAAACACCCGCAACGGCTCGGCCCGGTGATAGCGTGAGCGCAACTCGGCCAAGCGCTGACGCAACTGCGCTGCCAATTGCCGGCCGGCGTCATCCCGCCCGAGTTGCCGGGCAATGGTTTCGACCTGTGAGGTGAGTTGTTCGAGGCTGTGGGGTTCGGCGACAAATACCGGGATGTTCAGGCGTTGCAGCTGTTCACGCTGGCCCGGGCCGACGCTGCCGGGCCAAAGCAGGATCAGGTCGGGCTTGAGGCTGAGCAGCCGCTCCATGTCCAACTGCCCGTAGTTGCCCACAGACGGCACGTTCGCCAACGCCTGTGGCCGCTCGCCGCCATCCAGCACGCCCACCAGCAAATCGGCGGCGCCCAGTTCAACGACGATTTCAGACAAGGAAGGCGCAAGGCTGACCACCCGCTCGACCGCCGCAGCCTGGGCCGCGACAACCAGCAGCCACACCGCCAGCCAGACGCGCATCAACCCAACTGGCGCGGGATGCGGTAGAGGTAGAACAGCACCAGGGTCGACAGTGCCAACAGAAACAGCGGCACCGCTTCCAGCCCGACAAACACTGCCAGCGCGCCGACCCAGGCCGGCAGTGCAGCCACCAGCAACGCCACACGACGGCGGGCCGCGAGGGTGATCCAGGCAGCCGGCTCTTCAGGGGTATCGAGGGCTTTGCCGGTGGCGATCAGCGCGTGTTTATAGCCGTGAAAGTAACGCAGGCTGACAAACATCGAGGCTACGCCGGCGATAAAAAACGGCATCGCCAGCACGGGCAGCAAGGGCTCGGCCTTGCCAAACACCAGGTTGATCACAAACAACGGCACCAACGCCAACGCCAGGTATTGCCACCAGTTAAACGACAGTCGCCGCTTGACCTGGCCGCGCGTCACGCCCGGTCGGCCTCGCCCTGGTGCTCGTTGCCCATCATGTGGTCGAGCTTGCTGGCCTTGGTGGCCAGGTAGAGCTTGTTGTGCGGGTTGTGGCCGGTGTGCAGCGGCACGCGCTCGGCGACGGTGATGCCCATGTCGGTCAAGGCTTTGACCTTGCGCGGGTTGTTGGTCATCAGGCGCAGGGATTTGACGCCCAGGTGCTGGAGCATCGGCAGGCAGATCCCATAGTCGCGCTGGTCAGCGGCAAAACCGAGGCGCTCGTTGGCTTCCACAGTGTCGGCGCCGCCATCTTGCAACTCATAGGCGCGGATCTTGTTCAGCAGGCCAATGCCACGGCCTTCCTGACGCAGGTACAGCAACACGCCACGGCCTTCGCGGGCGATGGCCTGCAGGGCGGCTTCCAGTTGTGAGCCGCAGTCACAGCGCTGGCTGAATAGCGCATCGCCGGTCAGGCACTCGGAGTGCACGCGACCGAGGACCGGGGCACCGTCCGCCACGTCACCGAGGCTGAGAACAACGTGTTCGCGCCCGGTGGCTTCTTCAAGAAAGCCATTCATGGTGAACGTGGCAAAAGGGGTTGGCAGCTTGGAAGCGGCGACGAAAACGACGGGCACCTTGTGCTCCTGATTTCAGATTTCACAGGGGAGGGATTGTAACAGTAGGTTCCTACAGACGCTTAAGCTGAATTATCGCTGATAAAGATCAATAGGTTCGATTGGCCTTCAGCTTGGTTCTATGCCTTTCAGAAATGTTGATAGCCACGAATGGCCGGCGTGACGTCCTGGCCAGACGCATCCAGCAGGGTAACGCCCTGCCCCGCCTCGACCCGGCCGATTACATGGACCGGCACACCGGCGGCCAACAGCGGCGCCAGTTCGGCGGGCGGCAAGGTGAACGCCAGTACGTAGTCGTCCCCCCCGCTCAACGCGGCCACCCGGGCATCCGCTTCACCGACGAACGCCAGCAAGGCGGCGGACAATGGCAGTTTTTGCTGCTCGATCAACAAGCTGACAGCCGACGCCTTGGCGATATGCCCGCAATCAGCCAAAAGGCCGTCGGAAATATCCATGGCAGACGTGGCCTTGCCCCGCAACGCCAAGCCCAGCGCCAACTGCGGTTGCGGCGACCAGTAATGGGCCAGCAGCGGCTCGGCGATAGCCGCCTCCGCCGTGCGCTGCCCCAGGACCAGCGGCAAGGCGCCCGCTGCGTTACCCAGCTCACCGCCCACACACAGCAAGTCGCCGGGACGCGCGCCGCTGCGGGTCAAGGCCTGGCCCGCCGGCACCCGGCCAAACACGGTCATGGTCAGGCTCAGCGGCCCACGGGTGGTGTCGCCACCTACCAGAACCACGCCACAAACCTGCGCCATGGCGTTCAAGCCCTGGGCATAGCGTTGCAGCCAATCGGCATCAACCGTCGGGGTAGTCAGGGCAAGGGTAAACGCGAGGGGATTGGCGCCCATGGCCGCCAGGTCGCTGACTGCCACGGCCAGCGAGCGCTGGCCGAGCAGAAACGGATCGCAGGGGTCGGCAAAATGGACGCCGGCCACCAGGGTATCGGTAGAAATCGCCAGCTGTTCCCCGGGAGGAACAGCCAGCAAGGCGCAGTCGTCGCCAATCCCCAGTGCAATGCCTTCGCCGCCCTGCGCACAGGGCGCGGCGGCGAAGTAGTTGCGGATCAGCTCAAACTCGCCCATTGCGTCAGCAAGCGCCAGTTAGCGCTTGTACGCCTTCACTTCGGCTTCACGCAGGCGCGGGGCCAGCTTGTCGAGCACGCCGTTGACGAACTTGTGACCGTCGGTGGAACCGTAGACTTTCGCCAGTTCGATCCCTTCGTTGATCACAACGCGGTAAGGCACGTCGACGCGCTTGAGCAGTTCCCAGGTGGACAGGCGCAGTACGGCCAGTTCAACCGGGTCCAGCTCTTCGATCGCCAGGTCCAGGCACGGCGTCAGTGCAGCGTCGATCTCCGCCAGGTTGGCCGGAACACCGTGCAGGATGTCGTGGAAGTAGCTGGCATCGGCCGCGCTGAAATCGTTGTCGACGCGAAACTGCGCCTCGATTTCGTTCAGCGAGGTTTTCGCCATGTGGCGCTGGTACAAAGCCTGGGTCGCGAGCTGGCGGGCCGAACGACGCTTTTCGCTTTTCGATGGCTTGCCGGCGTCTGCCGGGCGCGGGTCCTGGGGGTTGAACTGATCGCTGTCGTCGCTAATCACTTGGCCTCCAACTGCGCCAGCAGGCTGACCATTTCCAGGGCGGACAGGGCAGCTTCAGCACCTTTGTTGCCGGCCTTGGTGCCGGAACGCTCGATGGCTTGTTCGATGGAATCAACGGTCAGCACGCCAAAGGCGACCGGCACGCCGAACTCCATGGACACCTGGGCCAGGCCCTTGGTGCATTCGCCAGCCACGTATTCGAAGTGCGGAGTGCCGCCACGAATGACCGCGCCCAGGGCGATGATCGCCGCGTATTCACCCTGCTGTGCAACTTTCTGCGCAACCAGTGGAATTTCGAAGGCGCCAGGAGCGCGGATGATAGTGATGTCGCTTTCGCTCACACCGTGGCGAACCAGGGCATCCACGGCACCGCTTACCAGGCTTTCAACCACGAAGCTGTTGAAGCGGCCAACCACCAGGGCATAGCGGCCTTTGGGGGCGATGAAGGTACCTTCGATGGTCTTCAGGGTCATTCGACAAATCTCTTAAAGAGCCGGGACGCGCTTAGTGCGCGCCCCTCAGTGATATTTGAACCGCGAACAAGGGGCAAACAACGCCGGCCTTTATTCGGAGGGCACGTATTCTACTACTTCCAGGTCGAAACCGGATATGGCATTAAATTTCATTGGCGCACTCATCAGGCGCATTTTGCGCACGCCCAGGTCCCGCAGGATCTGCGAACCGGCCCCGACGATGCTGTAGGTGGTCGGTTTTTTCACCGGCGCGTGGTCGGCGGTTTCGCGGATATGCGCCAGCAGCACGTCGCCATCCAGCGGATGGCCCAGCAGCAATACAACACCGCTGCCGGCCTCGGACACCGCGGACATCGCGGCCCGCAGGCTCCAGCGCCCCGGCTGCTTGACCATCAGCAGGTCGCGCAGCGGGTCCATGTTGTGCACCCGCACCAGGGTCGGCTCTTCAGCGCAGATGGTGCCCAGGGTCAGGGCCATGTGCACGTCGCCTTCCACGGAATCGCGATAGGTCACCAGGTTGAACTGGCCCAGTTCGCTGTCCAGCGGCTGCTCGGCAATCCGCTGAACGGTACGTTCGTGGATCATCCGGTAGTGGATCAGGTCGGCAATGGTGCCGATCTTGATGTTGTGCAGCGCGGCAAATTCTTCCAGCTCGGCGCGACGGGACATGGTGCCGTCGTCGTTCATCACTTCGCAGATCACACCGCTCGGCTCGAAACCGGCCATGCGCGCCAGGTCGCAGGCCGCTTCGGTGTGGCCGGCGCGAGCCAGGGTGCCACCCGGCTGGGCCATCAGCGGGAAGATGTGGCCCGGGCTGACGATGTCTTCGGCCTTGGCGTCTTTCGCGGCAGCGGCTTGTACGGTGCGGGCGCGGTCAGCAGCGGAGATGCCAGTGGTGACACCGGTGGTGGCTTCGATGGACACGGTGAACTTGGTGCCAAACCCGGAACCATTGCGCGGCGCCATCAACGGCAGCTTCAGCAGCTCGCAGCGCTCGCGGCTCATCGGCATGCAGATCAGGCCACGGGCGTGCTTGGCCATGAAGTTGATGTGTTCCGGCTGGCAGCACTCGGCGGCCATGATCAGGTCGCCTTCGTTCTCGCGGTCTTCGTCATCCATGAGGATGACCATCTTGCCTTGGCGGATGTCTTCAACCAGTTCTTCGATGCTGTTGAGCGCCACGCGGCACCCCCTTGGGTCAGGATTTAAGGTAGCCGTTAGCGGCTAAAAAACTTTCAGTGATGTTCCCGGCGGGCCCTTGAAGAGAGTCAGACTCTGCGGCCTTATCGCCCAACAACAGGCGCTCCAGGTAACGGGCAAGCAAGTCCACTTCCAGGTTCACCCGGCGACCCGGCTGGTACGACGCCATGATGGTTTCGCTCAGGGTGTGGGGAATGATGGTCAGTTCAAATTCGGCGCCATTCACGGCGTTCACGGTCAGGCTGGTGCCGTCGACGGTGATCGAGCCTTTGTGGGCGATGTACTTGGCCAGCTCTTTCGGTGCGCGAATGCGAAATTCCACGGCACGCGCGTTTTCGCTGCGGGCAACCACTTCGCCGACCCCGTCGACGTGGCCGCTGACCAGGTGCCCACCGAGGCGGGTGGTCGGCGTCAGGGCTTTTTCCAGGTTCACCGGGCTGCCGCTCTTGAGGTCGTTCATCGCGGTGCAGTCCAGGGTTTCCCGGCTGACATCGGCGGCAAAGCCGTTGCCAGGCAACTCGATGACGGTCAGGCACACACCGCTGACGGCGATGCTGTCGCCCAGTTTGACGTCGCTCAGGTCGAGCTTGCCGGTTTCAACCAGCAGGCGTACATCGCCGCCTTTTGGGGTCATTGCACGGATGCTGCCGATGGATTCGATAATGCCGGTGAACATGCCGTTCTCCTGAAGACGTGGCGCAGGCCGGGAATTATACGCTCGCTGATGGCAGAGGGATGGCAGTGACTCTCCAGTCATCGCCAACAGCGCGCATTTCAGTGATCTTGAGTTGGGGGGCGTCGGCCAGTTTCTCAAGCGGCCAGTCCAGCAAAGGCCGGGCGGCAGAGCCAAGAAACTTGCCGGCGACGAATATCACGTACTCGTCCACCAGCCCTTGCTGGGCGAAGGCACCCGCCAGGCTTGGGCCGGCTTCCACCAACACTTCGTTGACACCACGGGCCGCCAGGGCCACCAGCGCGGAACGCAGGTCGACCTGGCCGTCGACACCCGGCACCACCAGGCACTCGGGGCCTGTGGGGTACTGGTTGTCCGGCGTCACGCAGGTGATGACCAGCGCGGGGCCAGCCTTGAAGAACGGCGCATTCAGCGGCACCCGCAGGCGGCCGTCGATCAGCACACGCAGCGGCGGACGGGACATCGCCAGGGCGGTGGTTTCTTCATCCAGGCCCAGTTCGGCGGCGCGCACGGTCAGGCGAGCACCATCGGCCAGCACCGTGTCGGCGCCGGTCAGCACCACACTGGCCTGGGCACGCAGGCGCTGCACAGCGGCACGGGCGGCCGGGCCGGTGATCCATTGGCTTTCGCCGTTGGCCATCGCGGTGCGACCGTCCAGGCTCATGGCCAACTTGACCCGCACAAACGGCAGGCCATGCTCCATGCGCTTGAGAAAGCCCGGGTTAAGCGCCCGCGCTTCGTTTTCCAGCAAGCCGCTGTGGGTCTCGATCCCGGCCTGGGCCAGGCGGCGCATGCCACGCCCGGCGACTTCCGGGTTCGGGTCCTGCATTGCCGCAACCACACGGGCCAGGCCGGCATTCACCAAGGCATCGGCGCAGGGCGGTGTGTGCCCGTGGTGGCTGCACGGTTCAAGGGTCACGTAGGCCGTGGCGCCCCGGGCTTTGTCGCCCGCTGCCCGCAGGGCATGGACTTCCGCATGGGGTTCGCCGGTGCGCACGTGCCAGCCTTCGCCGACAACCTGCCCGTCACGCACGATCACGCAGCCAACCCGGGGGTTGGGGTGGGTGGTGTACAGGCCCTTGCGCGCCAATTCCAGGGCACGGGCCATGTAATGGGCGTCGAGTACCGCTTGTTCTGCCGAAGGTGGGTTCATTCTTTTACCGGCTCACGGGCCAGGCGGTCGATCTCTTCGCGGAACTCGTTGAGGTCCTGGAAGCGTCGATACACCGAGGCGAAACGGATATAGGCGACTTCGTCGAGCTTTTGCAGCTCGCCCATCACCAGTTCTCCAACCACCAGGGATTTGACTTCGCGCTCGCCGGTGGCGCGCAGCTTGTGCTTGATATGCACCAGTGCCGCTTCCAGCCGCTCGACACTCACCGGGCGTTTTTCCAGGGCGCGCTGCATTCCGGCGCGCAGTTTTTCTTCGTCGAAAGGCTGGCGACTGCCGTCGGTCTTGATCAGACGTGGCAATACCAGTTCGGCGGTTTCGAAGGTGGTGAAACGTTCACCGCAGCCAGAGGCCAGGCATTCACGCCGGCGACGCACCTGTTCGCCCTCGGCGACCAGACGCGAGTCAATGACCTTGGTGTCGTTGGCACCGCAGAAGGGACAGTGCATGGTGGCAGGCAACAAAAAATGGGAGGGCCATGGTAGCGCATCCCTGTGGCAAGACAAGCCATAGCCTTTACGGTATATAGGCTGACTATTATGTTTCATATTTTTTAAGCCACGGATTTTGTCCTTTCTGGAGCCGTACATGCAGTTACGACCACTTGTTTTGCTCACGTTGCTCGGTTTTCTGGTCGCCTGCAGCAGCCATGCCCCAAAACCTGCGGCGCCGGCTCCGGCACCGCAACAAGAGAAAAAACTGCCGGGCGTGGAAGAAGATCTTGGCCCGTTGCCCGCCTACCAGCGTGAAGTCAGCGGCCAATTGAACGGTATACCGGCGGGTGCCGAAGTCGAACTGGCGCTGCTGGTGATCGACGACCGTTCGCGCCCGCAACAACTGCTGGCCAGCAGCGTGCTGATCGGCAACAACAAGCCCCTGGCCTTCCGCCTGCGCTTCAACCCGCAAGCGTTCCCGGCGGGCGGGCGCGTTGAATTGCGTGGTCGCGCCAGCCAGTCCGGCCAGTTGATCCTGCACCTGCCGCCGGTGCGCATCACCCAGGCGATCACCCAGACCACCGGGCCGCTGCAACTCGTTCCCGCACCATGACGCCACCGCTGGGCCTGCAACGCGCACTGAGCGAACTGATCGGCGACGCCAAACTGGTGCCCTGCCCGCTGCCGGGCACCGAGTTGTCGCTGTGGTTACTGGACGCCGACAACATGGACCGCGCCTTCAGCCCCGAAGAAACCCGGCGCATCCTGCATGAGCCGCCGTACTGGAGCTTTTGCTGGGCCAGTGGCCTGGCGCTGGCGCGATACCTGGCGGCCAACCCCGAGTGGGTCGCGGGTAAGCGGGTGCTGGATTTCGGCGCAGGTTCGGGTGTTGCCGGGATTGCCGCGGTAAAGGCCGGAGCGCTGGAAGTGGTGGCGTGCGACCTGGATCCGCTGGCCCTGGCTGCCTGCCGGGCGAATGCCGAACTCAACGGCGTAACACTGGGCTATTCAGAAGACTTCTTCACCGAAGCCGACCGGTTTGACCTGATCCTGGTCGCCGATGTGCTGTACGACCGGGCGAACCTGCCGCTGCTGGATCAATTCCTGACACGCGGCCGCGAAGCGCTGGTCGCCGATTCCCGGGTTCGGGACTTCCAGCACCCGGAGTATCAGCGCCTGGGTATCCTCGACGCCCTGACACTGCCCGACCTGGCCGAGCCGTGGGAGTTTCGCAAGGTGAGCCTGTACCATTCGCGGCGATAGTCGCGCCTATCAAACCCGCAAATCTCCAGTAACAGATGGGCTAAGACAGTCTTCAGCGTAGCGTGGAAAATGGCCGCCTCTCGCACGCTACCTGGACGACCAAACGGTATGCCAACCCCCCGATTTGCATCCGTCGCCTCTTGCTCAAAAAGCTTGCAAACGTTACCGCTACTGCCTAATCTTTGCCGCAATACACCCGCCATGCCTCTGGTCGCGCAAGTGACTAAGCACAAATTGTGCGGGTTTTTTATGCCTGGCGTTTTTTGGGCATGAGAACGTTCGACAAACCTGCCATTGATGTTCCCTCCCAGATAGAACTGCTCAAACAACGTGGCTTGCTCATTCAAGATGAAGCCCGTGCGCAGTGTTTCTTGCAGTCCGTCAGTTTTTTCCGATTGAGCCCCTACATGCGCCCTTTTCAGCAATCGGGGGATGTCGATCATCGATTTCGCGATGGCACAGGTTTTCGTCAGTTAACTCGACTCTACGACTTTGACCGCAGGCTTCGATTGTTGAGCATGGATGCCATTGAACGCGTGGAAATAGCGACCCGCTCGATGATCAGTAACCATATGGGGCCCAACTATGGCAGCCATTGGTATACCGATATCGGAATGTTTCAACAGGCATTTGACCACCAACGCCTACTCGCAACATTGCAGTCCAAGCAATGTGCCGCTATCCGAGACTATGAGCGCGAATGCCTGCGAATAGATCGGTTGCAAGCCGAAAGCGGTCGCAAAGCGCATCTCAAACGCCAGAGAGCAAAAGAGAGTTACGCCCGACACTACCCCACCACCTACGACCAACCACCACTCATGCCCGGCTGGGCAATGCTGGAAGAACTCACACTCGGCGACCTGTCCCATCTCTACAAAGGCTTGGCCAGGGATTCAGACAAGAAGGCTATCGCCAGACGCCTGGAACTCCCCGCCCCTTTGATGCAGTCCTGGCTGCACACCTTGACCACTATTCGTAACATCTGCGCACACCATGCGCGAATGTGGAATCGAGAATTGGGCATTCGCCCAGAACTGCCCAAAAAAGCCAACTTTCCGTGGCCCAGGCACCTTATTCATCCGGGCACTCATGCCCGTATGTTCGCAGCACTCTGCATCCTTAATCACCTAATGCATAAAGTGTGTCCACACGCTCAGTGGGACCGGCGCCTGCGTCAACTGACTGAGGAATTTCCCGATGTCAGCCTCAAAGCGATGGGTTTTCCTCAAGACTGGTACCAGGACCCTTTCTGGCATCCTGTACGCGCTTAATCGCGGCATAGCTTCCGGTCGCCTCCTCCAGTCTTTATAGTTGCCCCATTCCTGCTTTCTTCGAGATTCCCCATGAGTGAGCCCACGCCGTACATCTTCGATGCCACCACCGCCACCTTCGATCAGGCGGTGATCCAGAACTCCTTCGAAAAACCCGTGCTGGTGGATTTCTGGGCCGAGTGGTGCGCGCCGTGCAAGGCGTTGATGCCGATGCTCGCGCAGATTGCCGAGAGTTATCAGGGTGAGTTGCTGCTGGCCAAGGTCGATTGCGATGCCGAGCCGGACGTGGTCTCGCGCTTTGGCATTCGCAGCCTGCCGACCGTGGTGCTGTTCAAGGATGGCCAGCCAGTGGATGGGTTTGCCGGTGCGCAGCCTGAATCCGCCGTGCGCGCGATGCTGGAGCCCCATGTGCAGATGCCACCACCGGCGGCTGCCGATCCACTGGAGCAGGCCCAGGCGCTGTTTGCCGAAGGCCGTATCACCGACGCCGAGGCCGTGCTGGTCACCCTGCTTGGCGAAGACAACACCAACGCCGCCGCGCTGATCCTGTACGCACGCTGCCTGGCCGAGCGCGGTGAACTGGGCGAAGCGCAAACCGTGCTCGACGCCGTCAAGAGCGATGATCACAAGGCCGCACTGGCCGGCGCCAAGGCGCAGATCACTTTCCTGCGCCAGGCCGCCGACCTGCCGGACGCCGCAGACCTGAAAGCCCGCCTGGCGCAAAACCCGCAGGATGACGAGGCGGTGTATCAACTGGCCGTGCAACAACTGGCGCGCCAGCAATACGACGCCGCGCTGGATGGCTTACTCAAGCTGTTCATCCGCAACCGCAGCTACAGCGAGGGCCTGCCCCACAAGACGCTGTTGCAGGTGTTCGAACTGCTCGGCAACGATCACCCGCTGGTCACCGTGTACCGCCGCAAGCTGTTCGCCGCGCTGTATTAAGCCTTACTCGATCCAGCTGTACAGCGGCGTATCCCCGCCGCTGGCTACCTTGACCTTGGCGCTATGGCGCAGGCGCACCAGCAGGCGCTTGCCCGCCGAGGCGCTGCCGGCCAGGCCTTCCAGCTGATCAAGCAATTCCAGGCCGTTGAGTTGCCCGGCCTTGCGCAGCAAATCCTGGGCGGCCTGCCACAGGCTCTCGTCCAGGTTACCCGCGGCCGGCGCCACCACGGGCTCGGCACTCGGCGGTTTGCTGGCCTGCAACTGCGCGCCCAGCCGGGCCCAGTCGCCGTCATCCAGCTCCAGGGTCAAGTCCACCGGCAGGTCACCGACGGTTCCACGAATTCTCAACATCGCACTTACTCCCGCACTTTTCTGACGAGCATGCTCCCACGCGTCTTGCGCTACGCCAAGCAGGCGGTCAAACTCCTCGCAAAATTGTTATAAGATCACATAACAAAACTTTCATCTTTGTCCGGGAGCTCCACCATGCGCCGTTTGCTGCTCGCTTTGCCGTTTGCCCTGTTGCCACTGGCCATCGCCCAGGCTGCCGACGAGCACGACCATGATCACGAGCACGGCAGCCTCGGTGCCCACGAACACGGCGTGGGTCGCCTCAACGCGGTGCTCGACGGCCAGGCCCTGGAGCTGGAACTGGACAGCCCGGCGATGAACCTGGTGGGCTTCGAACATCTCGCCACCACCCCTGCCGATAAAGCCAAGGTCGCCGCCGCCCGTAAGCAACTGGAGCAACCCTTGGTGCTGTTCAGCCTGCCCAAGGCCGCCGGTTGCGTGATCAGCACCCAGGAACTGAACAGCCCGCTGTTCGGCGACAAGCCTGAAGCCGACCACGATGAAGACGATGACGACCACGCCACCGATGGCAAAGGCGCCGCCGCCCACGAACATCACCACGACCACAGCGAAATCCACGCTCACTACCAGTTCACCTGCGCCACGCCGACCGCGCTGAGCAACCTCGACCTGACCCAGGTGTTCAAGACCTTCCCCGCCACCCAGAAAATTCAGGTACAACTCATTGGCCCGAGCGGCCAGCAGGGTGTGGAAGCGACGGCCACAGCAGCCACCCTGAAATTCTGATGTAAACACCACACTGTAGGAGCTGGCTTGCCTGCGATGCAGACGCCGCGGTGCTCCAGAAACACCGCGGTGATGCCATCGCAGGCAAGCCAGCTCCTACCGTTGATCGGTGTCATCATCCAAATCGAGCCAGACCACTGACCTCCCTATGACCCAAGCACTTATCGAACTGTCTGACCTGGGCTTCAATTGGCCCGGTCACCCACAGTTGCTGGACATCCCCACGTTCCGCCTGGAGCCGGGGGAAACCCTGTTCCTCAAGGGCCCCAGCGGCAGTGGCAAGACCACCCTGCTGGGCCTGTTGGGCGGTGTGCAAAAGCCCAGCCGCGGCAGCATTCGCCTGCTGGGCCAGGAGCTGACCGAACTCTCGGCCGGCGCCCGCGACCGTTTCCGGGTCGACCACACCGGCTACATCTTCCAGCAGTTCAACCTGTTGCCGTTTCTCTCGGTGCGCGAGAACGTCGAGTTGCCCTGCCACTTTTCAACGTTACGGGCGCAGCGGGCAATCCAGCGTCACGGCAGCGTCGACCAGGCTGCCGCGACCTTGCTCGCCCACCTGGGCCTGAAGGACAAGAGCCTGCTGGAGCGCCGCGCCGACTCCCTGTCCATCGGCCAGCAACAACGGGTGGCCGCTGCCCGTGCGCTGATCGGCCAGCCGGAGCTGGTGATCGCCGACGAGCCGACCTCGGCCCTGGACTACGACGCCCGGGAAGCCTTCATTCAGTTGCTGTTCGCCGAATGCCGCGAAGCAGGCGCCAGCCTGTTGTTCGTCAGCCATGACCAGAGCCTGGCGCCGCTGTTCGACCGCAACCTGTCGCTGGCCGAACTCAATCGCGCCGCCACGCCCGCAGAGGTTTGAGATGTATTTGTTTCGACTAGCCATGGCCAGCCTGGCTAACCGCCGCTTTACCGCGATACTCACCGCCTTCGCCATCGCCCTGTCGGTGTGCCTGTTGCTGGCGGTGGAACGGGTACGCACCGAAGCCCGCGCCAGCTTCGCCAGCACCATCAGCGGCACCGACCTGATCGTCGGCGCGCGTTCCGGCTCGGTGAATTTGCTGCTGTATTCAGTGTTCCGCATCGGCAACGCCACCAACAACATTCGCTGGGACAGCTACGAGCACTTCGCGGCCAACCCGCAGGTGAAATGGGCGATCCCGATTTCCCTCGGCGACTCCCACCGTGGCTACCGCGTGATGGGCACCAACGAATCCTATTTCGAACACTACCAATACGGCCGCCGGCAGAACCTGGAACTGGCCAGCGGTCGCGCCTTCGCCACCGATCCATTCGAAGTGGTGCTCGGCGCCGAAGTGGCCGACGCGCTGCATTACAAGCTCGGCGACAAGCTGGTGCTGGCCCACGGCGTGGCGGTGGTCAGCCTGGTCAAGCACGATGACAAGCCGTTCACCGTGGTCGGCATTCTCAAGCGCACCGGCACTCCGGTGGACCGCACACTGCATATCAGCCTCGGCGGCATGGAAGCGATTCACATCGACTGGCACAACGGCGTACCGGCCCAGGGCAAAGGTCGGATCAGCGCCGATCAGGCCCGCAACATGGACCTGACGCCACAAGCCATCACCGCGTTCATGCTCGGTTTGAACAACAAGATTTCCACCTTCGCCCTGCAACGGGAGATCAACGAGTTCCGTGGCGAGCCGATGCTGGCGATCCTGCCGGGCGTGGCGCTGCAAGAGCTGTGGAGCATGATGGGCACGGCTGAAAAAGCGCTGTTCGTGATCTCGCTGTTCGTGGTGCTGACCGGCTTGATCGGCATGCTCACCGCGATCCTCACCAGCCTCAACGAGCGCCGCCGGGAAATGGCAATCCTGCGTTCGGTGGGCGCGCGGCCCTGGCACATTGCGACCTTGCTGATCTTCGAAGCTTTCGCCCTGGCATTGTCGGGCGTGATCGCCGGCGTCGGGCTGCTGTATGTGTGCATCGCCGCGTCGCGCGGGTATTTGCAGGCCAATTACGGCCTGGACCTGCCGCTGTCGTTGCCGAGCGAATATGAATGGACTTTGTTGGGCGGTATTCTCGTCGCAGCCCTGCTGATGGGCAGCGTGCCGGCCTGGCGCGCCTACCGGCAATCGTTGGCCGACGGCCTGTCGATACGTTTATGAGGAAGCTGTTGATGCGTCGCGCCGTGCTCGCACTGTTACTGCTGGTGGCCCTGCCCGTGTGGGCTGAAGACCAGCCCAAGGACCTGTCGTGGCAGGAGATGATCCCGCCGGACGCGCCGCCGGAAATCCCCAACATGAAACCGCTGCACGACTTGTCGGGCATGGCCGATGCGTTGTCGGTGGAGTCAGCGCCGGCCGCCAAGCAGGACCTGCCCAACGCGCCGGTCGTACAAAGCCTGGACGGCAAGCACATCCGCCTGCCGGGTTATATCGTGCCGCTGGAAGTCAGCGAGGAAGGCCGCACCACGGAGTTCCTGCTGGTGCCGTATTTCGGCGCCTGCATTCACGTGCCGCCACCGCCGTCGAACCAGATCGTGCATGTCAAAAGCGAAGTCGGCGTGAAGCTCGACGAGTTGTATCAGCCGTACTGGATCGAAGGCCAGATGCAGGTCAAACCGTCCAGCAGTGAACTGGCCGATGCCGGCTACCAGATGGATGCCGACAAGATCTATGTGTACGAGTTGCAGGAATAACCCGTGATTGCGCTTTCATTGAGCTGAGTCAAAAGCTCGAACGTTACGATCTTTACCATTGGACACAAGCAATTAATAACGTCCTTTGGAGCTCCCATGAACAAGTCCCTGCTCGGCGCGTCGCTTGTCGCGCTCGCCCTCGTCGCCCCTGTTGCCCACGCTCACGAAGCGGGTGACATCCTGATTCGCGCCGGTGCCATCACCGTCAACCCGAAAGCGGACAGCAGCAGTGTCAAGGTTGACCAGGGCCCGCTGGCCGGGACCAACCTGGGCGGCAAGGCGACCATGAGCAGCGACACCCAGCTGGGCTTGAACTTCGCCTACATGTTCACCAGCCACTGGGGTATCGAATTGCTGGCGGCCACACCGTTCGAGCACGATGTGAAGATCAAGAACACCGCCCTGGGCGCTGCCAACGGCAAGCTCGGTACGCTGAAGCACCTGCCACCGACCCTGAGCGTCGTGTACTACCCGCTGGACAGCAAGTCGGTATTCCAACCGTACATCGGCGCCGGTATCAACTACACCTGGATCTACGACGAGCACGTCGGCAGCCGCGCCGAGCAGGCCGGCTTCAGCAACTTCAAGGCGGAAAACTCCTGGGGTTGGGCCGCGCAGATCGGTGCGGACTACATGATCAACGACAAGTGGATGATCAACGCCCAGGCGCGCTACATCGACATCAGCACCAAGGCCACCGTGGACAACAACGCCCTGGGCCAGGGCACCCGGGCCAAGGTTAATGTGGATGTTGATCCGATGGTGTACATGGTCGGTATTGGCTACAAGTTCTAGGTTCTACCCAAAGGCCCTGTTGTACAGGGCCTTTTTTGTGAGGCTTCCCCTGGAGGCAAGCGCCAATCAGAAGCCAGGCACACGCCCGTGTGCTGCGAGTCAGGCTTCAGCCAGGAGCTGGCGAACTTCAGCAATGACCACGTCAATGTTGAACGGCTTATTCAACACTGCATTGAACAAGTCCGACCGCTCCATACCAATATGGGCCTGGGCTCCGCTGATCAGGATGATGGGCAAGTGATTGACTGCCGGTAGCGCGCGGACAGCTTCGGCAAACTCCTGGCCATCCATGACCGGCATCATGAAGTCGGTGATGATCAACGCTGGCCGCTCGCGCTCCAGGACCTCGAGTGCTTTCTGGCCATTGCTCGCTTTTACGACCATGTACCCCTCATCCTCCAGCGCATAGCCGAGAATGTCAGCGATCAAATACTCGTCGTCGACGACCAGGATGGTGGTCATGTCAGTTCAACCCGAATCAGAGACTTTGGACGTTGAGCCCGGCAGCGAAGAATCATTAGGGACCGCCAACGCATTTCTTGATGCCTTCTTCAGGTCAACGCCGTTTTCATGGATTACCACTTCAAGAAGCGAAGGATCGTAGAAGCTGTCTCGTACCTTAAGAATCGAAAGCATTCTTCTTAGTTCAGATTGAATCTCGAAGAAACGCATCAGCATCAGGTTATCGACAATACTGGAGAGGTCCGGGGTTGGAGAGCTGACCTCCGAACCAAAAACGTCACGCATCTCCCATGAGGCAAACACCGTTACGCCACGGGCACGAAGCTCGCTCATCAAGGCGCTGTAGAAATCAGTGATACGAGCCGGGTTTGTCGACACCCGGGTCATGCCGCTCAAGCTGTCGATGAACAGGCGCTTGATGCCCTTTTCCTCAACCATTTTCAGCAGCCGTGCGCCGAGACCGTCGATCAGGCCTTCTGTGGTGGGTTGCCAGGCAATACTCAGCGCACCACTTTCTTCCATACCCTTGATATCAATCCCCAGCGATTGGCCTTTGAGACGTAACCGCTGCGGGCTTTCATAAAAACCGAAATGCAGGCCCGGCGCGTCCACTGTCGACTCTGCGAGAAACCTGAGCCCCAGCGTGGTCTTCCCGACGCCGGAAGGCCCCATGACGAGGGTAACGGAAGAGCTGTGCAGGCCACCGCCGATGATGGCGTCCAGCGAACCGATGCCGCTGGTGATACGCGTCAGATCGGCACTGTCAGGTAAAGACGGATGGCTGTAGAGGCTTTCCAGACGCGGATAAACCACCAGGCCATCGTCGGTAATTTCACACTCGTGCAGTCCGGTCAGTGCACCACTGCCTCGAGTTTTGCGCAGGTGAATACGGCGCACCGAACGGCTGCCGTGAAGCTCTTCACCCATCTCGATCACACCATCAACCATGGTGTGCTCGGGACTGCCGTCGTCCAACCGGGAACTGGTGAGAAACAGCACCGTACAACCGGCGAACGCGGCGTGCCCTTGCAGCTCGGAAATGAATTTTTTGGTGTCGATGGGCGAGTCAGCCTTGGAGCGTGCATTGAGCAAGCCGTCGACCACTAACACGGTGGCCTTCTGACGACTGATCTCACGCCGAAGCAGCTTGACCACTTCATCGAGACCTTCGTTCTCAAGGGTGTCAAACGCACTGACGAACTGAATCTCGGCTCCCACCCGGGAAGCATCAAAGAAGTTCAGGGTCGAGAGGAACTGAAATAAACGGTCGTGGGATTCGGCCAGCAACGTGGCAACCAGTACACGGCCCCCATTGCGCGCATGGTTAAACCCCAGCTGATTGGCGAGGATCGTTTTACCGGATCCCGGGCGCCCCTGGATGATGTAGGAGGCACCTGCGACTAGCCCACCCTTGAGCAGAGCATCCAGCCCTTCTATTCCGCTTTGAAGGCGATTTAGCTTTTCCACAATGCAACCCTGATGTGAACAACAGGCTCTTGAGCCGAAGGTTTACGATGCTAACTCCATTTGTTCAAACGGGCTATCCACTCAGTCGTTCAAGCGCGGGCCATATACCTGGCTGAGTCCCAACCCAGTTCCCTGGCCATTGTCTGTGATAGAGACGGCAATGTAACTTCCGTTCATAAGGGGATAACCATTGAACGCCGGGATAAGGTCCATCGACTCAACACAGATGACCGCCCGCACCAAAGGTTTCAAATTTTTCGCAGGCCGCTGCGCATCCGGCTGGCCAACACCTATCACGTGTAATCGTCCGTGCACTGCCACAAAAAAGGCGCCTGTTTCAGGCGCCTTTTTTATGTTTGACCGTGTCGATAGAACCGGTCGAGCAACGCCGGCAGCCCGGCCCGCCATGCCCGTGGCTTGATGCCGAAGGTGTGGAGGATTTTCTTGCAGGCCAGCACCGCGTGTTGCGGCTCGTCGGCTGCATCCGGACGGGCGGCGTGGGCCTGGGCGGTCGGCGCTTCCACGGCCAGCGGGTGGAAGTTGCGCGCTTCGGTCAGGATCGCCTGCCCCAGCGCCAGCGGGGTAGTCGCTTCGTGGCCGGCATAGTGATAAGTGCCCCACAACGGCGCGGCGCAATCCAGTTGCTTAAGCACCGAAATGATCACCCGCGCGGCATCGTCCACCGGCGTCGGGTTGCCCCGGCGGTCGTCGGCCATCAGCAGTTCGTCAGGTTTTTCGGCACGGGCCAGGAAGCGCCCGAGGGTGCCGTCGACGCTGTCATCCAGCAGCCAGCCGAAACGCAACAGCACGTGCTGCGGGCAGGTGGCGCGTACGCTCTGCTCGATGCGCCACAACGCCTGGCCTCGCAGGCCCAAGGGCACGGGTTCGTCTTTTTCGCTGTAGGCGGTGGCGCGGGAGCCGTCGAACACCCGGTAGCTGGACGGTTGCAGCAGGGTGATGCTGTGGTGCTGGCACAGTTCAGCCAGGCGCTCGATCGCATATTCCTGGGCGGCCAGGCGTGTCTCGCTGACCGTCTCCGCCTGAAACCAGTCGAAGTAATAGGCGAGATTGATCAAGGCATCGGGACGGGTGTCGTCGAGCAGTTGCGTGAGGCTCGCGGCATCCCAGCCGTCTTGGGGCGGGCGCGGGGCGAGGAAACCGATGTCTTCCTCCGCACCGAGGCGAATCAGCGCCTGCCCGAGGGCATTCCCGCCGCCCAGTAACATAAGGCGCATTCGCATAGATTGAGCAGGCCCGGTCTGTTTGGAACGATGGTTATTATCGACAGGCTTGTGAGCCATGCCGTTGGCATTTGCCAGAATCGTTGCATTTTGCGGGTTTGTAGCGCAACCGTCACTTATAAAGTGCGCCGCCGATTGCGGCCGGGGGGTTTAGGTAGAGAGAGCCTTTTTATGGCCAGGGAGCATGCAGTGGCTAGGGAGCTTGCTGTGGCGAGGGAGCTTGCTCCCGCTGGAGTGCGCAGCGCTCCCGCTTTTTTGGGGCCGCTACGCAGCCCAGCGGGAGCAAGCTCCCTCGCCACTGCAAGCTCCCTCGCCACAACAAGCTCCCTTACCGCAGCAAGATCCCTCACCACAGGGAATGCATCCCGGGGTTGCAAGTTGCCAGGGCCGGCCGCATAAATTGGGGATGAACCTTCCTGAATCAACGGACACGGTCTTGAACGGTTTCCACCCCGCCGTCAGCACCTGGTTCCGCAGCACGTTCCCGTCGGTGACCGCCGCCCAGGCCCAGGCGTGGCCGCTGATCCGCCAGCGCCGTTCCACACTGATCGCCGCACCCACCGGCTCCGGCAAGACCCTGACTGCCTTTCTCGCGGTGCTGGACGATCTCGTGCACCAAGGCCTAGCCAATGGCGGCCAACTGCCAGACCAAACGCTGGTGGTCTACGTCTCGCCCCTGAAGGCTCTTTCCAACGACATCCAGATCAACCTGCAAACCCCGCTGGCCGGCATCACCGAGCACTTGCAGCGCCTCGACCTGCCACCGCTGGCGATCCGCACCGCCGTGCGTACCGGCGACACCCCGCAGAAAGACCGCGCCCTGATGCGCAAGCACCCGCCGCACATCCTGGTCACCACCCCGGAATCGCTCTACGTGCTGCTCGGCTCGGATTCCGGCCGGCAGATGCTTGCCAGCACCCGCACGGTGATCGTCGATGAGATCCACGCCATCGCCGCCAGCAAGCGCGGCAGCCACATGGCCCTGACACTGGAGCGCCTGCAGGGTTTGTGCAGCGAACCGCTGACCCGCATCGGCCTGTCGGCCACGCAAAAGCCCATCGAGGCGGTGTCGCGCTTTCTGGTGGGCACCGGCCGGCCTTGCGAGATCGTCGATATCGGCCACGCACGCCCACGGGACCTGGATATCGAAGTGCCGCCGGTGCCGCTGTCGGCCGTCATGGCCAACGACGTGTGGGAGCTGGTCTACGACCGCCTCGCCGAACTGGCCAGGCAACACCGCACCACGCTGATTTTCGTCAACACCCGGCGCCTGGCCGAACGCCTGGCCCGGCACTTGAGCGAGCGCCTGGGCAAAACCGCCGTCGCCGCCCACCACGGCAGCCTCGCGAAGGAAATGCGCCTGGACGCCGAACAACGGCTCAAGGCCGGTGAGCTGCAGGTGTTGATCGCCACTGCGTCGCTGGAACTGGGGATTGATATCGGCGATGTCGACCTGGTGTGCCAGATCGGCTCGCCCGGCTCGATCAACGGTTTTCTGCAACGGGTCGGACGCTCCGGGCATCAGGTCGGCGGCACGCCCAAGGGCCGGTTGTTCGCCACCACCCGTGACGACCTGATCGAATGCGCCGCCCTCCTCGACTGCGTGCGCCGGGGCGAGCTGGACACCTTGCTGATTCCGGTTGCGCCGCTGGATGTGCTGGCCCAGCAGATCATCGCCGAAGTCAGCTGCCAGGAATGGCAGGAACAGGCCCTGCTCACGCTGATCCGCCGCGCCTCGCCCTACGCCGAGCTGGATGAGCGTCACTATCAGGCACTACTGCAAATGCTCGCCGAAGGCTACAACGGGCGCCAGGGTCTGCGCAGCGCCTACCTGCACCGCGACGCCATCACCCGCACCCTGCGTGGCCGGCGGGGCGCCAAGCTCACCGCCGTGACCAGCGGCGGTACCATCCCCGACAACGCCGACTACAGCGTGCTGCTTGAGCCGCAAAGCCTGAACATCGGCAGCGTCAACGAAGACTTCGCGGTGGAAAGCATCGCCGGGGATATCTTCCAGCTGGGCAACACCTCCTACCGCATCCTGCGAGTGGAGCCCGGCAAGGTGCGGGTCGAGGATGCCCACGGCCAGCCGCCGACCATTCCGTTCTGGCTCGGCGAAGCACCGGGGCGCAGCGCGGAGTTGTCGTTTGCCGTGGCGCGTTTTCAGGGGCAACTGGACGCGCTGCTGGGCGCCACGCCGGGTAACCTGCAACCGGCGCTCGATTGGCTCACCGGCACCCTCGGCCTGAACCTGGCCAGCGCCGAACAACTGCTGGATTACCTGGCGCGGGCGCGGCTGGCGCTGAGCGCGCTGCCGTCCCAGGACACGTTGATCATGGAACGGTTTTTCGACGAGTCCGGCGGCACCCAATTGATCATCCACACGCCGTTCGGCAGTCGCATCAACCGCGCCTGGGGCCTGGCGCTGCGCAAGCGGTTTTGCCGCACCTTCAACTTCGAACTGCAAGCCGCCGCCAGCGAGGATGCGATCGTGTTGTCGCTGTCCACCAGTCACAGCTTTGAGCTGGATGAGGTGTGGCGCTACCTGAACAGCAACACGGCCGAGCACATCCTGATCCAGGCGGTACTGGATGCACCGCTGTTCGGCGTGCGCTGGCGCTGGAATGCCGGGGTGGCCCTGGCGTTGCCGCGCTACACCGGTGGGCGCAAGGTGGCGCCGCAGATCCAGCGCATGAAGAGTGAAGACCTGATCGCCAGTGTGTTCCCCGACCAGATCGCCTGCCTGGAAAACCTCGCCGGCGAGCGCGAAGTGCCCGAGCATCCGCTGGTGGAGCAAACCCTCGACGACTGCCTGCACGAAGCCATGGACAGCGAAGGCTGGCTGGCCCTGTTGCGGCGCATGGAGCGCGGCGAAATCCGCCTGGTCAGCCGTGATCTGCCGGCGCCGTCGCCACTGGCAGCAGAGATTCTCAGCGCCCGCCCCTACACCTTTCTCGACGACGCTCCGCTGGAGGAGCGCCGCACCCAGGCCGTGCTCAACCGGCGCTGGAGCGACCCGCAAAGCACCGATGACCTTGGTGCGCTGGATGCCGAAGCGATTGCCGGTGTGTGCGAGGAAGCCTGGCCGGCGCCCAATGGCCTGGACGAGATGCATGAAGCGCTGATGAGTTTGGCGTGCATTGCCGAATCCGAGGTCACGGCGCAGTGGGCCGAATGGCTGCAAGCCCTGGCCGACGGTGGGCGCGCCAGCCGATTGCAGATCGGTACCGGCCAGGCCGTTTGGGTCGCTCTGGAGCGCTTGAGCTGTTTGACGGCGATCTACCCGAATGACCTGCCGCTGTTGCCCGGTTTCGATGAGCCCTGGACCTTCGATGAAGCCTTGGTGGAAGTGCTGCGGGCGCGCCTGAGCGGCTTCGGCCCATTGACGCTGATCGAGATCGCCGCGCCCCTGGCCTTGCCGGTGGCCGACGTATCACAGGCACTCGCGCGGCTGGAGAGCGAAGGCTACGTGCTGCGCGGCCGTTTCAGCCCCGGCGCCAGCGCCGAACAATGGTGCGAACGCCACCTGCTGGCGCGCATTCACCGCTACACGGTCAAGCGCCTGCGCCGGGAAATCGAGCCGGTGGCGTTGCAGGATTTCATGCGTTTTCTGTTCGACTGGCAGCACCTGTCGAACGGTACCCGCGGCCAGGGCAGCGCCGTGTTGCCGCAGATCGTCGCGCAGTTGGAAGGGTACGCCGCAGCCACTTCGGCCTGGGACAGCGATTTGCTCAGCGCACGAATCAAGGATTACGCGCCCCACTGGCTGGACGATTTGTGCCGCAGCGGCAAAGTGGTCTGGACGCGCCTGAGCAACAAGGCCGGCGCGATGGCCCTGCGCAGCACGCCAGTGGTGCTGTTGCCCCGCAGCCAGGTGCCATTATGGAGTGGACTGACCGAAGCGCCGGACAGCACCGATCTGTCGCCCAAGGCACAGAAAGTCCATCAGGCGCTGCGGGAAAACGGCGCGCTGTTTTTCGATGAATTGATCCACGAAGCCCATCTGCTGCGCAGCGAACTGGAAACCGCGTTGCAGGAACTGGTGGGCGCGGGGCTGGCTAACGCCGACAGTTTTGCCGGCCTGCGCGCCCTGACCACGCCGGCGAGCAAACGCCAGGCCCGCAGCAGTCGGCGCGGGCGTGGCGCGTTTGTCGGCGGGATGGACGATGCCGGGCGTTGGGCCCTGGTACGGCGGGCGCCGGTGGCAGACGGCACACGTCCGGGGGCTCACTCGGCCGAGACGCTGGAGCATGTGGCGATGACCTTGCTGCGCCGCTACGGGGTGGTGTTCTGGCGCCTGCTGGAGCGCGAGGCGGACTGGCTGCCCAGTTGGCGCGAATTGCTGCGTACGTTCCACCGGCTGGAGGCCCGGGGCGAGATTCGTGGCGGGCGGTTTGTGAGTGGTTTGGCGGGGGAACAGTTTGCGTTGCCGGAAGCGATTCCGCTGCTGCGGGAAGTTCGGCGGCGGCCTCACGATGGAAGCTTGATTGCCGTGTGTGGGGCGGATCCGCTGAACCTGGTCGGTACGCTGCTGCCGGGTAGCAAGGTGCCGGCGTTGAGCGGTAATCGGCTGGTGTACCGGGATGGTTTGCCGGCGGCGGTGGAGATTGCCGGCAAGCAGCAGGTGTTGCTGGAGTTGGATCAGCAGGAGGCCGGGCTGGTGCGGGAAAAACTGATCAGACACTGACTTGTGCAGCGCCCGTAATGACGCCTTCGCGAGCAAGCCCGCTCCCACATTTGACCGCATTCCAAGGGTGGAACCGTATCGAATGTGGGAGCGGGCTTGCTCGCGAAGAGGCCGGCGGCCTCAACACAAAACTATTGGGTTCTTGGCTGCTCAGTGAGCACCACCGACGAAGGCACTTCTTCCTCCGGCTCATCCACCTGCTGCCCGACCCGCTGCGGCAGCATCACCTGCTGTGGATAAGTTTGCGCGAAGTGAACAAAGGCACAGTTATCCACAAGCTTTTTCAAGCGCTGGTTAAACGCGCGGCTCACCGCATATTGCCCGCCCGACACCGTGCGGAACTGCGCCGTCAGCACCACGCCGTTGAGGTCCATCTTGTCGACGCCAAATACCTCCAGCGGCCCTTGCAGGTTGTACTTGAGGAACACGTCGTCGCGGATCGACTGCCCCGCCTCGCGAATCAGTTCCACGGCCTTGTCGACATCGGTGTCGTAGGTGAACTGCACCGAGAAGAACGCATAGGCGAATTGCCGCGACTGGTTGGTGACGGCCTTGATCTGCCCGAACGGCACCGAATGCACAAAGCCCTTGCCGTCCCGCAGGCGCAGGGTACGGATGGTCAGCCCCTCGACGGTACCGGCGTGGCCGGAGTCGAGCACCACCCAATCGCCAATCGACAGGGTGTCTTCGATGATGATGAACAGCCCGGTGATTACATCCTGCACCAGTTGCTGGGAGCCAAAACCAATGGCCAGGCCCACCACCCCTGCACCCGCCAGCAGCGGTGCGACGTTGATCCCCAGGTTGGCCATGGTGGTGATCGCGCAGATCACCACCAGGATGATTTTCACTGCGTTGCGCAGCAGTGGCAGGATGGTTTTCACCCGCGTGCTGGGCTGGCGGCTGGAGCGTTTGTTGACCGGGGGTTTCAATGCTTCCTGAATCGCCGTGTCGAGCACCACCCAGAACAGCCAGGTCACCAGCAGGATCAAACCGATGCTGCTCAGGGAATCACTGATGGCCCGGCCCACGGAGTTGCGCTGGGCAAACTCAAACAGCGAAACGCCCCAGATACGCCCGAGGATTTCGATAAAGGCGATGGCCATCACGATGCGCAACAGCGCGTGCAGCAGGCTGAGGAAACGTTCCTTGTAGGCACTGCTGCGCTGCACCGCCACCGTGCTGCGGGACTGGAACAGGTGCTGCAACACGGTGCTGAGAAACACCGTGCCGATCAGCAGGATCGTGGTGAACAGTGCGCAGCGCAGGGCTTTCTGGCTGTCGTCGCCGGCGCCGATCAGGTTGATCGCCGACACCAGCACCATCAATAGAATCGGCCAATACCACAAGCCGGAAAACACCCGCAGGGATTGCTGCACCGCCGGGTGTTTCAAGCGCTGGGCCAGGGGCCGGTTGCGGATCAAATGCGCCACCGGACGGCGCAGGCGAATCACCAGCATGCCGAAGATCACCGAGGCAAACAGCCCGGTGAAGATCGCGACGCTGGCGGTGATATTGCCCCCCAGTTGGCGGGCGATCTGTGGGCTGGTCAGCGCATCGCTGAGGGCGGCAAGGAAGCCGATCAGGAACAGCGGCTTGGGGCAGTAGTCCCGAATAATCTGCACCGCCGGGCGCTTGTGGCCGACGTTGAACATGACGATCACGCACAACAGGATCGAGGTGGAGAAAATGCCGCTGCTGGTGGCGTAGGCAAAACACAGCGCCAGCGCACGGCCCACCGAGGTGGGCAGGAAGTGGCTGACGTAGAGCGTCAATGGCAGGCAGATAAGCGCCGGTATCGTGTAGGGAATCAGGTAACCCAGCAACGCCTGGAGGCGCTGGCGAGGTGCGATATGCCGCTGCAGGCTCAGGCGCTTGACGATAAAGCGCCCCAGCAGGGTCAGCGCGGCGAACGCGCCGATCCACACCCCGGACAACAACAGGAAATCCCCGGCCACGCTCCATGAGGAACGTTCGGACGGCTGGTTGACCAGCTTGTCCACCTCATCCGCCGCCCGGTCGGCCCGCAGCCGCCAGGCGTCGACCAGGTTCTGGTTGAGGTCGAGTTTGTCCTGCACATCATCGATGCTGGAGCTGATGGCGCCGAGCAGGCCGCCTTCTACCAACAGTTCCGGCTGGGCCGGGGCGGCAGGCGCTGGAGCCGCGGGGGCGGTGGCCGCTTGCAGCGCGCCGCTGCCGCAGAACAGCAGCGTGCCGAGCAGTAGCACAGTCTTTAAATTCAACAAAACACCGGGCTCCTTCAGAAGGGTCTGTAAGGAACTGACGGGTTTGACGCCTGATCGTTCCCCGTAGACTTCGATCCGTGCGCCCCAGGCAAATATCAAATGCCAATACCTGTCTTTTTCCGCACAAGCCGAACCCCGAGACTGCGCTCCTGATTGAAACCCACCGGAGTTGCAGCCATGCCCATTGCCTTGCTCGCGCTGACCCTCAGCGCTTTTGCCATCGGGACGACCGAGTTCGTCATCGTTGGCCTGTTACCCACCATCGGCGCCGACCTGGGTGTCGACTTGCCGTCCGCCGGCCTGCTGGTCAGCCTCTACGCCCTGGGCGTGGCCATCGGCGCTCCGGTACTCACCGCCCTCACCGGCAAAGTGCCACGCAAACTGCTGTTGTTGTCGCTGATGGTGCTGTTCACCCTCGGCAACCTGCTGGCCTGGCAAGCGCCGAGTTATGAGTCCCTGGTACTGGCACGGATCGTCACCGGCCTGGCCCACGGGGTGTTCTTCTCGATTGGCTCCACGATCGCCACAAGCCTGGTGCCGAAGGAAAAAGCCGCCAGCGCGATTGCCATCATGTTTACCGGCCTGACCGTCGCGTTGGTGACCGGTGTGCCACTGGGGACGTTTATCGGCCAGCACTTCGGCTGGCGCGAAACCTTCCTCGCCGTCTCGGCCCTGGGCTTGATCGCGTTTATCGGCAGCCTGCTCTACGTACCGAAAAACATCGCCCACAGCAAACCCGCGTCACTGTTGCAACAACTGCAAGTATTAAAACAACCACGGCTGCTGCTGGTGTACGCCATGACGGCGGTGGGTTACGGCGGCTCGTTCATCGCGTTCACCTACCTGGCGCCGATCCTTCAGGACATCTCCGGCTTCAGCGCCGGCACCGTCAGCCTGGTGTTGCTGGTGTATGGCATCTCGGTGGCCATCGGTAATATCTGGGGCGGCAAGCTGGCCGACAAACGCGGCCCGATCAGCGCCCTGAAAATCATCTTTGCCCTGCTCGCCGCTGTGTTGTTCGTACTGACCTTCACCGCGGGTAATCCATGGCTGGCCCTGGCCACTGTGCTGGTGTGGGGCGCGGTCGCTTTCGGCAACGTGCCGGGCTTGCAGGTGTATGTGGTGCGCCAGGCGGAACATCACACGCCGAATGCGGTGGACGTGGCCTCGGGCCTGAACATCGCGGCGTTCAACTTGGGGATTGCCGGTGGCGCGTGGGCCGGCGGCCTGATCGTCGCCCACATGGGCTTGATCCACACGGCGTGGATTGGCGGTTCGGTGGTGTTGGTGGCCTTGGCGCTGACGGCCTGGAGCGGGCGCCTTGACCGGCTGGGGCCGGTGTATGCCGAGAGCTCGACCCGGGTGGTTGGCGGGCACTGATCCCGCAGCGATAAAGAACCCAATGTGGGAGCGGGCTTGCTCGCGAAAGCGGTGTGTCAGTCAACAGAGATATCGACTGACCCACCGCTTTCGCGAGCAAGCCCGCTCCCACATTTTGAGAGGTGCCGTCTGTAGGACCGTCGAAACTTTCTCCCGATCCTCACAGTCATCCAAAAACGGAGGTCACCACACAGTTAACCCACGGGAGTCATCATGGCCGCGATTCATATCGGCATTTCCGGCTGGCGCTACACGCCCTGGCGGGGGGATTTCTACCCCGAGGGCCTGACCCAGAAGCGCGAGCTGCAGTTTGCCTCACGGGCGGTCAACAGCATCGAGATCAACGGCTCGTTCTACGCGCTGCAAACACCCAAGCGCTACGCCGAGTGGTATGGCGACACGCCTGAAGGGTTTGTGTTCAGCGTCAAGGCGCCGCGCTATATCACGCATATCCTGCGGTTGCGGGAGGTGCACAAGCCGATGGCGAATTTCTTCGCCTCCGGGGTGCTGGAACTCAAGGAAAAGCTCGGGCCGATCCTCTGGCAGTTCCCGCCCAGTTTCAAATTCGACCCGCCGTTGTTTGAAGCCTTTCTCGCCGAATTACCCACTACTACCCAGCAGGCCGCCGCCCTCGCCCGCGAGCATGAGCCGCGCCTGAACGGCAAGGCGAGCCTGCAAGCCCACGGTAAAAAGCCGCTGCGCCATGCGGTGGAGATTCGCCACAAGAGTTTCGCCGTGCCGGAATTTGTCGAGATGCTCGACAAGCACGGCGTGGCCCTGGTGGTGGCGGACACAGCCGGCAAGTGGCCCTACCTGGAAGACGTCACGGCCAACTTTGTGTACCTGCGCCTGCATGGGGACAAAGCGCTGTATGCCAGCGGCTATACGCCCGAAGCGCTCAAGCGCTGGGGCGATCGCATCGAACGCTGGAGCCACGGCAAACAACCCGCCGATGCACAGTTGATCGACCCGAAGCACAAACCCCGCGCCCGCAAGCAACGCGAGGTGTTTTGCTATTTCGATAACGACATCAAGGTGCGCGCGCCCTTCGATGCGCGCCAATTACTGCAGCGTTTTGGCCTGGACCGGGCACTGGCCACCGAACCCGGCAAGTTGCCGGACACGGGGGTGCTGTCATGACCCATCCGGAACTGATGCCAACCACGCCCACCGAAACCATCACCCGCTTCAGGGTGCTGACGGTCAATACCCACAAGGGCTTCACCGCGCTCAACCGGCGCTTCATATTGCCCGAGTTGCGGGAGGCGATTCGCAGTGTGGCCGCCGACGTGGTGTTCCTTCAGGAAATCCACGGCACCCATGAACGCCACCCCAAGCGCTACAGTAACTGGCCGAGCATGCCGCAATACGAGTTCCTCGCCGACAGTATCTGGCCGCAATACGCCTACGGTCGCAACGCGGTGTATCCCCATGGCGACCACGGTAATGCGTTGCTGTCGAAATTCCAGATCATCCGCTACGACAATCTCGACATCTCCCAGAGCGGCCACGAAAGCCGCGGGCTGCTGCATTGCGTGCTGCGCTTGCCGGGCAACGTGCAGGACGTGCATGCCATCTGCGTGCACCTGGGACTGCGGGAAGTCCATCGCCAGCAGCAACTGCGCCTGATCGCGCAGCGGGTCGCCGAGATTCCCGCCGACGCGCCGGTGATTATCGCCGGTGATTTCAATGACTGGCGCCAGCGCGCCGATCTCGCCCACTGCGGGCTGCGGGAAGTGTTTATCGAAACCCACGGCAAGCCGGCCCGCACCTTCCCGGCGCGCCTGCCGCTGCTGCCGCTGGACCGCATCTATGTGCGCAACCTCAAGGTGCATCAGCCCCAAGTCCTGACCAGCCGCCCGTGGTCACACTTGTCGGACCATGCGCCGCTGTCGGTGGAGATCGAGTTATGAACAGCGCACCACTGGAAAAGGTCGCGGTGGAACACATCGCGACCGACCAACCGCCGGACGATGCCGTGGCCCGGGACCTGGATTACGGCTGGCAGAGCGGTAACCAGATCGAGTTGCTGGAGAACGGCGAGGCCTACTTTCCCAAAGTGTTCGAGGCGATGCGCCACGCCCAGCGGGAGATCTTGCTGGAGACCTTTATTCTTTTCGAAGACAAGGTCGGCCACGAGCTCAAAGGCATTTTGATCGAGGCGGCGCAGCGTGGCGTCAAGGTCGTCGCCAGCCTCGATGGCTTTGGTTGTGGTGAGCTGACACCGGGGTTTCTCAGCGAATTGAGCCAGGCCGGCGTGACCGTGCAGATGTTCGACCCGGCGAGCAAGACATTGGGTTTTCGCACCAACTGGTTTCGCCGCCTGCACCGCAAGATTGTGGTGGTGGATGCCAGTGTGGCGTTTATCGGCGGGATCAATTTCTCGGCGGATCACCTGGGGGATTTCGGCCCCGAGGCCAAGCAGGATTATGCCGTGCAGGTGCAGGGCCCGGCAGTCGCCGACCTGCATCATTTCGCCCTCGCACAAAGTGGCCGGCGTGTGCGCAAGCGGCGCGGCTGGCGGCGCGAGCAACGCCCGTCGCCATGGGCTGCCGGGGAAGGCGATGGCCTGGTTCGGCTGATCTACCGGGACAACCTGCAACACCGTACCGATATCGAAGAGGCCTACCTGCACGCCCTGCGCAAGGCCGAGCGGCGGGTGGTGATCGCCAACGCCTATTTCTTTCCCGGCTACCGCCTGCTGCGGGAAATTCGTAATGCCGCGCGGCGCGGCGTGCACGTGCAGTTGATCATGCAGGGCCAGCCGGATGTGCTGCTGGCCAAGCTGGCGGCACGCATGCTCTATGACTATTTGCTCAAGGAAGGCGTGGTGATCCACGAGTACTGCCAGCGTCCGTTGCACGGCAAGGTGGCGCTGGTGGATGAAGAGTGGAGCACGGTGGGTTCGAGCAATCTCGACCCGCTGAGCCTGTCGCTGAACCTGGAGGCGAATGTGCTGGTTCGTGATCGTGGCTTCAACCAGCAGTTGTTCGAGCGCCTGGGATATCTGAGCCAGAACCACTGCAAGACCATGCCGGAAAACCGCGCGCCTCGCGGCTGGTTCTGGCGGGTGACCGTGGGTTTCGTGGTGTTCCATGTGCTGCGGCATTTTCCGTCGTGGACCGGCTGGTTGCCGGCCCACAAGCCGAGGTTGAAACCCTTCGTTCTTGAGGAGCGTGCGGATCATGACCCAAGCTCGCATCGCTGAAGAAAGCGCTCGCCCCGGCTTCTTGAAACGCTGGAAAAAACCGCTGACGGTAGTGTTTTTCCTGGCGCTGATCGTGTTGTTCACCCTGCTCGCCCGGCGTATCGACTGGAGCGAAGTGCTCGACACCCTGGGCGACTTCAAGCTGCGCACGCTGCTCATCGCGGGTGCGCTGACCCTGTGCAGTTTCCTGGTGTATTCGTGCTTCGACCTGATCGGCCGCACCTACATCCGCCAGCCGTTGGGCTGGAAGCAGATTTTGCCGGTGGGCATCATCAGCTATGCGTTCAACCTCAACCTGAGCGCGTGGGTAGGTGGCATCGCCATGCGCTATCGGTTGTATTCCCGACTCGGGGTGAGCAACGGGAACATCGCGAAGATCCTCGGCTTGAGCCTGGCCACCAACTGGTTCGGCTACATGGCGATCGCCGGCGCGGTATTCAGCAGCGGGCTGGTGACATTGCCGCCGGGGTGGAAGCTCAGCAGCGGTGCGTTGCAAGGCGTCGGCGTGCTGTTGGTACTGGCGAGCCTGGGTTACCTGCTGGCCTGTCGCTTGTCGAAAAAGCGCGCATGGTCGATACGCGGGATTGAAATCAGCCTGCCGTCGCTGCGCATGGCAGTGTTGCAGTTGGCGCTCGGCGCGCTGAACTGGTCGCTGATGGCAGCGGTGATTTTTACCCTGCTGCCCAAGCAACTGGATTACCCCGTGGTGCTCGGGGTGTTGCTGATCAGCAGCATTGCCGGGGTGGTCACGCATATCCCGGCAGGGCTGGGTGTGCTGGAGGCAGTGTTCATTGCCTTGCTGCAGCACGAAGCGTCCCGCGGCAGTCTGCTCGCGGGGCTGATCGCCTACCGCGCAATCTACTTCATCCTGCCGTTGCTGGTGGCCCTGGTGATGTACCTCGCGGTCGAAGCCAAGGCCAAGGCGTTGCGCGTGAAGAAAACGCCTACGACTGGATGATGCTCAAGCGCTCGCCCACCACCATCTCGGTAATCCAGTCCACCAGGATCGAGGTGTAGGCCTGCTGGGAAACCGGATCACTCAGGGAATGATCCGCACCGTCGATAATCCGGTGAGTCAGCGAATGCGTCTGCTGGCAGGCGGCGCGGTAGCTCATGATGGTGGCATGGGGCACGTGGTCGTCGGTCTCCGACTCCACGATCAACACATCACCGGTAAACGCCGCGCATGCATGCAGGGCGCGATTGGTTTCGGCGTGCACAAAGGTGCCGCGATAATCCATCAGGTCGGCTTTATCGAGGTCGCGCTTGGGCTTGAGCCATTCCTGGTCGCGGTACAGCGCCGGCACCCGCAAAGCCAGCCAGCGCACGGGGCGCAGCGAAGTGAGGATGGCGGCCAGGTAACCGCCGTAGCTGGTGCCCACCACCGCCACCGCCGAGGTGTCGATGGCCGGGTGTGACAACAGGCGGTCGTAGGCCGCGAGCAGGTCGCGCAGGTTGTCTTCGCGGGTGACGCGGGATAACGGAATGCCGTTGCCGGCATGGCCACGCAGGTCGAATGTAAGGCATACACAACCGAGCCCGGCGATACCCTTGGCGCGTTCCAGGTCACGCTCCTGGCTCCCGCCCCAGCCGTGCACAAACAACACCCCCGGTACTTTCGATTTGGGACTGAGGAAGGTCCCGCTCATCTGTTCGTCGTCGATATCAATGGCAATGGTTTCGCTTCTAGCCGTCATAGGATTTGACCGTCACGTACTTGAGAAGAAAGTCGCTGTTTTCTGCCGGGCCCCGGTACACCTCGATCGCGTCAGCCGGCAGCGGCTGATCGACGTAGGTTTCTACCGACGAGACATAAATCGCCCGCAGCCCGGGATTGTTGACGAAGCTTTGCAGCGCCGCGACTTCCGCGCTGCTGGCCCCGCCCATGCGCCAGGACTGCTCCAGCACGCCGCTGCGGCGTTGGCCGTCGCTGTCCAGGCCCTGGGCGATGTCGTAATTGCGCCGCGAGGCGTAGAACCCGGGATAGGCCTCATCCGCCGCGTTATCGAAGGCCTGCGCTTGCTGGATGGCCAGGCGCACGTCAGCGGGCAGGTCGAGCTTGAGCAGGTCTTCGTAGTAGCCCTGGACCACCAACAGGTTGGAACCACCATAGACCTCTTCGCCCTGCCCGTCCCGGGTCAGGTATTGATCGCCGCAGTAGCTGATGACGTGATCGCCGATAAAGCTCTGGCCGACACTGTGGGTGACCACGTCGCGCAGGTCCTGCTCCAGCACCACGCCGTCGCTGAACAATTGCGCCGCATCAGGGCGCGCGAGGATGGCGTCGAACTCGTCGAGGCTGCGGATCACTTCCTGGCCTCGACCGGCGCAGGCATGCACAGGCTTGAGACGGATCGGCCCGGTGTACAGCAAATGGGTCGCCGCCGGCCGCGCATCTTCCAGGGCGTGCACACTCAACCCATCCAGCACCACATTGCGGATGCGCTCGGAAAAAAGCGGCGACCAGCCTTCGGGCGCAACCGCGTTTTTATTCAGCAAACCGTGGCTGATGGCCTTGGTGCAGATGAAATCGTGATCGACGTAGCCGCCCCACAAATCCTCAGGGCCTTTGACGCCGAATTGCCGCGCCTGGGCCGCGCCGACCAGCGTCTGAGTGGGCAATAGATAGAGGTCGCGCCCACTGTGCAGCTCAGGGTTATAGCTGCCGCCATATTTGAGCCCGAGGACGTGCGCCAGCCAACGGGCCAGGGCGCGGTTGGTCTCCACTTCGTGCAATGGCGCTTGCGGACGGATTGAATGCGCCACCACGATTTTTTTGCGATTTGTCGGGGTCATGCGTCCCCCTTGGCTCTGCTGCCATGTGTGTAAGGAAACGGTAGCAGGGATCAAGCCAAGGCGGCGTTTGTTTAAACGCGCGGGGAATCAATCAGTTGCGGGAAAAGCGATAGCACTTGGCCTGTTTTATTCTGCACGAAGTGCTCGAGGTGTCGCGGCGTTCTGCACGATTCAGGCTTGCGCCTTGGTGGGCGTCACGCCGAAACGGCTGCGGTAATCACTTGGCGCCAGCCCGGTGATTTTCTTGAAGGTGGCGCGGAAGGCGCCGGGGTCCTGGTAACCCACGGTCCAGGCAATGTGATCAATGGTGCCGTTGGTGAACTCCAGCATCTGCCGCGCCTTACCCACTCGCAGGTGCTGGCAGTATTCGGTGGGTTTCAAACCGGTGGCGGCGCGGAACCGTCGCAGGAAGGTGCGTTCCTCAAGTCCCGCCTCCTGCGCCATGGCAGCCAACGAAACATCCACCGCACCGCTGGCCTGCAGCCAATGTTGCACCTTGAGAATCGCAGCGTCGCCATGGGCAAGGATCGGCGCAAAGTTACTGCCGCATTCACTGGCGCTGTCGCTGTGTTCGATCACCAGGAAACGCGCGGTGCTGGCAGCGATGCTCGGGCCGAGCAAACGGTCCACCTGGCGCAGGCCCAATTCGGACCAGGCCATGAGGCCGGCGGTGGTGATCAAGTCGCCGTCGTCGACGATGGGTTTGTCGGCTTCCAGGCGAATCGCCGGATAACGGGCGGCGAAGGTTTTCGCCGACGTCCAGTGCGTGGTGGCGCTGCGACCGTCCAACAGGCCGCTTTCCGCCATCAGGATCGAACCTACGCACACCCCGCCCAGAATGGTCCCGGAGCGATGTTGCTGGCGCAGCCAATCCAGCAATTCGGCGGACGCCTGGCCCTCGGAAAAGCCGGCAATGGAGGGTGGAATCAGCAAGGCCGTCAACCTATCCCCGCTACCGGGCTCGCTATCGAATACACGGGCCGGCGCACCGCCTGTTTCAGCCTGCCAATGGCTGATGCGCAGGGACGGCAGTTGCTCGGACTGATGCTCGGTCGCAATCCGGTTGGCGACCGCGAACAGGTCGGTCAAGCCATGCACGGCGGCCATTTGCGCACCGCTGTAGATCAGCACGCCGAGTTCGACGATCGCCATTGTCAGTTTTCCCTCTGTTATTGTCGGTGCGGCCAATCCCCAGGCGTCACGCCAGCCAGGATACTGGACGCATCAACCCTCACAAGGAAACCAACATGGCCAAGCAAGCGCTCATCCTAATCGATATCCAGAACGACTACTTCCCCCAGGGCAAGTGGCCGCTAGACGGAGTGGACGCGGCGGCAGACAAGGCGCAGCAAGTGCTACAGGCATTTCGCCAGGCAGGCGATACGGTGATTCACGTACGCCACGAATTCACCTCCGACGATGCCCCCTTCTTCACCCCGGGCTCGGAAGGTGCACACCTGCACCCCAAGGTGCTGAACCAGGCCGACGAGCCGGTGGTGCTCAAGCATTTCGTCAATGCGTTCCGCGAAACCAACCTGCGGGCCCTGCTGGAACAACGCAGCATCACCGAACTGGTGGTGGTGGGCAGCATGAGCCATATGTGCATCGACGGCGTGGTGCGCGCCGCGTCGGACCTGGGCTACAGCGTGACCGTGATCCACGATGCCTGCGCCACGCGGGACCTGGAATTCAATGGCAGCGTCGTGCCGGCAGCCCAGGTGCATGCGGCGTTTATGTCGTCGCTGGGGTTTGCTTATGCGAGCGTGGTATCGGCGGAACAGTTCTTGTCCGCCGATTGACCTTCTCCGCGCTTACCGGGTAGCGATGATGAACAGGCGCGGAAACGGCAGCAACACAGTGCCATCGGCCAGCGCTGGATAAGCCTTGGTGATCCGCGCCAGGTACTCGTCGAGGAAGGCGTTCCTTTCTGACTCGGTCAGGGGCGCCAGGAATGGACGCAACGCCGAACCCTTGAACCACTCCACCACCGCGGCGGAACCTGCCAGCGGATGGTGGTAAGTGGTGCGCCATACATCCACGGTGGAACAGTGTTGGCTCAGCAACTCAAAGTAGTAGCTCGCGGTATGGCGTTCATTGTGTTTGACGCTGCCGATCTTTGCGGCCCACGGGCCGTCCGCCGCGACTTCCCGCGCCAGCTTGTGGGCCGGCTCGTCAAGATTGTCGGGCGTCTGCACCGCCAGGGTGCCGCCGGAGGTCAGTTGATTGACTAAATGCGGATACAGCGTGGCGTGATCAGGCAGCCATTGCAGCGACGCATTGGCGAGGATGACGTCGAATTTCTGCGCCGGGTTCCAGGCGCCAATATCAGCCAATTCGAAGTTCAACGCGGGCAGGCGCTTGCGGGCGTCGACCAGCATGTCATCGGAACTGTCCATGCCGGTGACCACTGCCTGCGGAAAGCGATCAGCCAGGACTTCAGTCGAATTGCCCGGGCCGCAACCCAGGTCGACGGCGGTGCGCACATCACCCTCAGGGATGGCCGCTACCAGATCCCGGACGGGACGAGTGCGCTGTTGTTCGAACATCGAGTATTGCTTGGCTGACCAGGTCATTGCGGCATTCCTTCTTCTGTGAGGAGTGAGGACAGCCTAAATCTTGTGATCCATGAGAACAAATGCCAGGATTGATCATCTCCCATACCTGAAAAGTATTCCTATGCTGGAACTCAGGCAGCTCAGGGCCTTCGTCGCGATTGCCGAAGAAGGCTATATCACCCGCGCGGCAGAACGACTGGGCATGCAGCAACCGCCGCTGACCCGCCTGTTGCAAAGTCTTGAAGCCGAGTTGGGTGTGGTGCTGATGGAGCGCCTGCCACGAGGCGTGCGCCCGACCACTGCGGGGCTGGCCTTGCTGGAGGAGGCGCGGCATATCTTGGCCGGCGTCGATGGTGTGGCCGACATTGTGCGCCGCGCCGCCCGAGGTGAACGCGGACGCCTGGCGATTGGTTTCACCAGCTCCGCCGCCTTGCATCCGTTTGTGCCCAGCGTACTGCGCCTGTTTCGGGAAACCTTTGTCGGCGTTTCAGTGGTACTGGAAGAAGCCGGTACCGGTGAACTGCTGGACGCGTTGCTGCACGAAAAGCTCGACGCGGCGTTCATTCGCTCGCCGCTGAGCGGGACGCAGGCGTTGCAGGACCAGCCAATTCTGGTAGAGCCAATGTTGCTGGCGCTCCCTACCGATCATCCACTGGCTATCAACCCGTCGACGCCGCTGCCATTGGCGGCATTGGCCACCGAGGCGTTTGTGCTGTATCGCCGCCGGGTGGGGCTTGGGTTGTATGACGCGATTCTGGTGGCGTGTCGAGAAGCGGGTTTCAGCCCGCAGGTTGTGCAAGAGGCGCCGCGCATGACGGCGACGTTGAGCCTGGTGGCTGCGGGGCTTGGGGTTTCGATTGTGCCTGCCTCAATGCAACGGTTGCGGGGCGACGGGATTGTTTATCGGGAGCTTTCGGAGTGCCGGAGCCTGGTGGCGCCGTTGCACCTGGCTACCCGGGTAGGTGATACGTCGTCGGTATTGGAGAGGTTTCGGGAGTTGGTGGTGAGCGCCGCTTCTACTGACGTTTAGCGGATTGCCGTGTCCGCAATGAAAAACCCCCGGGGCCAAGGCCACCGGGGGTTTTCTGGTGTTACGCGACAGTTCTGGGTCTCAAGCGACCTTAGAACGGAATATCGTCATCAAAGCTGTCGAAGTCGGCTGCCGGCTGAGGAGCGGCCTGCTGTGGCGCTGGACGCGACTCACGCTGTGGCTGCTGGGTTGGCTGCGGACGGGACTGCTGCTGTGGACGCGGTGCCGAGTTGGACATGCCGCCCTGGCCCTGTTGGTCGCCCTGTGGACGGCCGCCCAGCAGTTGCATGGTGCCTTGCATGTCGACCACGATTTCAGTGGTGTAACGCTTGATGCCGTCTTTTTCCCACTCGCGGGTTTGCAGCTTGCCTTCGATGTAGACCTGCGAACCTTTGCGCAGGTATTCACCGGCGATCTCTGCAACCTTGCCGAACATCGACACACGGTGCCATTCGGTTTTCTCGACCTTCTGGCCGGTTTGCTTGTCGGTCCACTGCTCGCTGGTCGCCAGACTCAGGTTGGTCACGGCGTTACCGTTCGGCAAGTAGCGAACTTCGGGATCCTGGCCGCATGTACCGACCAATATGACTTTGTTAACCCCACGGGCCATAACGTTCTCCTAGGCTGGGCGCGCTGTCGGCACTGGGTTGACCAGTTGCTCGAGCGTCGCGCGATCCAATAATTCGGTGTCCAATTTGATGTAAATGGCCGCCTCTTCAGCAACCACGACTGCATCTGTTACCCCAACGACGGCCTTCAGGCGCTCTACCAGACCGGCTTCACGAATCGCTTCGGGCGATAACGGCAGACGCAGGCTTGTGACGTATGGGGGTTCGCGCATGGTAACAGCAAAGGCCAGCCAAAGTGCAGCCAGCCCGGCGCATCCAAGGAACACAACCGACAAACCGCCATGCTGGAACATCCAGCCGCCCATGATCCCGCCCAGTGCAGAACCGAGGAACTGGCTGGTGGAATACACGCCCATCGCCGTGCCTTTGCCGCCGGCCGGTGAAACCTTACTGATCAGCGAAGGCAGTGAAGCCTCCAGCAGGTTGAACGCGGTGAAGAACACCACCGTGCCGATCACCAGCGCCCGCAGGCTGTCGCCGAACTGCCAGAAGAATAGCTCAGTGAGCATCAATGTCGCGACGGCGCCCAGCAGAACTCGTTTCATTTTGCGTTTCTTCTCGCCATAGATGATGAACGGGATCATGGCGAAGAACGAAATCAGCAGCGCGGTCAGGTACACCCACCAGTGCTGCTCCTTGGGCAGCCCGGCTTTTTGTACCAGGGCCAGGGGCAAGGCGACGAAGCTGCACATCAGCATTGCGTGTAATACGAAGATACCCAAATCCAGGCGCAACAGGTCCGGGTGCTTGAGTGTCGGCAGCAATGCCTGCTTGGCGACGCCCGACTCACGGTGCTGCAACGGCCCCGTGGAATGCGGAACCATGAAGGCGACGATCACGATGCCGAACAGCGCCATGCCACCCGTCGCCAGGAACAGGCCGTGCAAGCCGAACGCGCGGGTCAGCAGCGGGCCGACTACCATCGCCACGGCGAACGAAAGACCGATGGTCATGCCGATCATCGCCATGGCCTTGGTACGGTGTTGTTCGCGGGTCAGGTCGGAGAGCAGTGCCATGACGGCGGCGGAAATCGCGCCGGCGCCTTGCAGGACGCGTCCGGCGATCACGCCCCAGATAGAGTCGGCATTGGCCGCAAGCACACTGCCCAGGGCGAAGACGATCAGGCCGAGGTAGATCACCGGCCGGCGGCCGATGCGGTCGGAAATGACGCCGAACGGAATCTGAAACAGCGCCTGGGTCAGGCCATAGGCGCCAATCGCCAGGCCGATCAGGGCCGGGGTCGCTCCTGCGAGATCCATTCCATAGGTTGCCAGCACCGGCAACACCATAAACATGCCAAGCATACGGAATGCGAACACCAGGGCCAGACCGCTTGCTGCGCGGGTCTCGCTGCCACTCATGCGTTCGCTGTGGGGATCGTGCATGGATAAACCTCGTGTGAACCGGCGGCGATTCTACCAGTCCCATCGATTGAGAGGGTATATGCGGCGGTTTGCCGCGCAGCTTTCATGTAAGGCTGCACCCGGCACTTTGACAGTGTATATTCATCCAGTCTTTAGCCGTATACTCCTGCATTATTTACGCCCGCCGTGCGAGGCCATCTTGGACAAGATCCTGATTCGTGGGGCTCGAACCCACAACCTGAAGAACATCGACCTGACCCTGCCACGGGACAAACTGATCGTCATCACCGGCTTGTCCGGGTCCGGCAAGTCGTCCCTGGCGTTTGACACGCTGTACGCCGAAGGCCAGCGCCGCTACGTGGAATCCCTGTCGGCCTATGCCCGCCAGTTCCTGTCGATGATGGAAAAGCCCGACGTCGACACCATTGAAGGCCTGTCGCCTGCGATTTCCATCGAACAGAAATCCACCTCCCACAACCCGCGTTCCACCGTGGGCACCATCACCGAGATCTACGACTACCTGCGCCTGCTGTATGCCCGCGTGGGTATTCCCCGCTGCCCGGACCACGACATTCCCCTGGAAGCCCAGACCGTCAGCCAGATGGTCGACCTGGTGCTGGCCCAGCCGGAAGGCGCCAAGCTGATGCTGCTGGCACCGGTGATTCGCGAGCGCAAGGGTGAACACCTTTCGGTCTTTGAAGAACTGCGTGCCCAGGGTTTCGTGCGTGCCCGCATCAACGGCAAGCTCTACGAGCTGGACGAAGCGCCGAAGCTGGATAAACAGAAGAAGCACTCGATTGATGTGGTCGTCGACCGTTTCAAGGTGCGTGCCGATTTGCAGCAGCGCCTGGCGGAGTCTTTCGAGACCGCGCTGAAGCTGGCAGACGGTATCGCCCTGGTGGCGCCGATGGACGACGAACCCGGGGAAGAAATCATCTTCTCCGCGCGCTTCGCCTGCCCGATCTGCGGCCATGCCATCAGCGAGCTGGAACCGAAGCTGTTTTCCTTCAACAACCCGGCCGGCGCTTGCCCGACCTGTGATGGCCTGGGGGTTAAGCAATTCTTCGACATCAAGCGCCTGGTCAACGGTGACCTCACACTGGCGGAGGGTGCGATACGTGGCTGGGACAGGCGTAACGTCTATTACTTCCAGATGCTGGGGTCGTTGGCTTCGCACTACAAGTTCAGCCTGGAAGTGCCGTTCAACGAACTGCCCGCCGAACAGCAGAAATTCATCCTGCATGGCAGCGGTTCACAAAACGTCGACTTCAAGTATTTGAACGACCGTGGCGATATCGTCAAACGCTCGCACCCGTTCGAAGGCATCGTGCCGAACCTGGAGCGGCGCTACCGCGAGACGGAGTCCGCCAGCGTGCGCGAGGAGCTGGCCAAGTTCCTCAGCACCCAGCCTTGCCCGGATTGCCGTGGCACACGCCTGCGCCGTGAGGCGCGGCATGTGTGGGTTGGCGAGAAGACCCTGCCGGCAGTGACCAACCTGCCGATTGGCGATGCCTGCGAATACTTCGGCACGCTGAAACTGACGGGCCGCCGCGGGGAAATTGCCGACAAGATCCTCAAGGAGATTCGTGAACGGCTGCAGTTCCTGGTCAACGTGGGCCTGGACTACCTGTCGCTGGACCGCAGTGCCGACACGCTTTCCGGCGGTGAAGCCCAGCGGATTCGCTTGGCCAGCCAGATCGGTGCCGGCCTGGTGGGCGTGTTGTACATCCTCGATGAACCGTCGATTGGATTGCATCAACGGGACAACGACCGCTTGCTGGGCACGCTGAAGCACCTGCGGGACATCGGCAATACGGTGATCGTGGTCGAGCACGATGAAGACGCGATTCGCCTGGCCGATTATGTGGTCGATATCGGCCCGGGAGCGGGTGTTCACGGTGGGCATATTGTCGCCGAGGGCACGCCGGCTGAAGTGATGGCGCATCCTGACTCGCTGACCGGTAAGTACCTGTCGGGTCGCGTGAAGATCGCCGTGCCGGCCAAACGCACCCCGCGCAACAAGAAGATGGCACTGCACCTCAAGGGCGCGCGTGGCAACAACCTGCGCAATGTCGACCTGGAGATCCCGCTGGGCCTGCTGACCTGTGTGACCGGTGTATCCGGTTCGGGCAAATCAACGCTGATCAACAACACGCTGTTCCCGTTGAGTGCCACTGCACTGAACGGCGCGACCACCCTGGAAGCCGCCGCTCACGACAGCATCAAGGGCCTGGAACACCTGGACAAGGTGGTCGATATCGACCAAAGCCCGATTGGCCGCACACCGCGCTCCAACCCGGCGACCTACACCGGGCTGTTCACGCCGATTCGCGAGCTGTTCGCCGGCGTGCCGGAATCGCGCTCCCGTGGCTACGGGCCTGGCCGGTTCTCGTTCAACGTCAAGGGCGGCCGCTGCGAAGCGTGCCAGGGCGATGGCTTGATCAAGGTGGAGATGCACTTCCTGCCGGACATCTACGTGCCGTGCGACGTGTGCAAGAGCAAACGCTATAACCGCGAAACCCTGGAGATCAAGTACAAGGGCAAGAGCATCCACGAAACCCTCGAGATGACGATCGAGGAAGCGCGGGTGTTCTTCGACGCGGTACCGGCCCTGGCGCGCAAGCTGCAGACACTGATGGATGTTGGCCTGTCGTACATCAAGCTGGGTCAGTCGGCGACGACGCTGTCGGGCGGCGAGGCCCAGCGGGTCAAGCTGTCTCGCGAGCTGTCCAAGCGTGACACCGGCAAGACGCTGTACATCCTCGACGAGCCGACCACAGGCCTGCACTTCGCGGATATTCAGCAATTGCTGGACGTGCTGCATCGCCTGCGTGACCACGGCAACACGGTGGTAGTGATCGAGCACAATCTGGATGTGATCAAGACCGCCGACTGGCTGGTGGACCTGGGGCCGGAAGGCGGTTCCAAAGGTGGGCAGATCATTGCGGTCGGCACACCGGAGCAAGTCTCGGAGATGAAGCAGTCTCACACCGGCTTCTACCTCAAGCCTCTGCTGGCTCGCGACAAGGACTGATTGTTCAGCCCCACGAAAAAGCCCCTGTCACCGTGTAAGTGACAGGGGCTTTTTAGTAGCTGGAGGAATCAGAACTGCGATTGCAGGTAATTCTCCAGGCCAATCAGCTTGATCAGGCCCAACTGCTTTTCCAGCCAGTAGGTGTGATCTTCTTCGGTGTCATTCAACTGCACCCGCAGGATTTCCCGCGTGACGTAGTCGTTGTGCTGCTCGCAGAGCTCAATGCCCTTGCAGAGCGCGGCACGGACCTTGTACTCAAGGCGCAAGTCGCTGGCGAGCATCTCAGGCACCGTGGTGCCGGTATCCAGGTCGTCGGGACGCATACGGGGCGTGCCTTCGAGCATCAGGATACGGCGCATCAGTGCGTCGGCGTGCTGTGCCTCTTCTTCCATTTCATGGTTGATACGCTCGTAGAGCTCGGTAAAGCCCCAGTCTTCGTACATCCGCGAGTGAATGAAATATTGGTCACGAGCTGCCAGTTCGCCCGTCAGCAACGTGTTGAGGTAATCGATTACGTCGGGGTGACCTTGCATCGCCCTACATCTCCCTGCTTGAAAGCCTGTAGTTTGAACCATGATGACCCGGAGGTCACGGGACCAACGGCAGAAAAGTGAAGATTTCCGGTGAAAAGTAGCTTAAATAACGCAAAAACCGCCCAAATGAGGGCGGTTCTGCTTATCGTTTAGAGTCAGTTCAGCGATACACCCAGTGCAGATGCGATCCCTTCTCCATAAGCCGGGTCGGCCTTGAAGAAGTACTGCAACTGGCGCTGCACCACGTCGCTGGAAACACCCGCCATTGCGCCGGCGATATTGTTGATCAGCAGGGCTTTCTGCTCATCGTTCATCAGGCGGAACAGCGCACCGGCATGGCTGTAGTAGTCGGTATCTTCGCGGTGATCGTAACGATCAGCCGCACCGCTCAGGGCCAAGGCTGGCTCGGCGTACTGAGGAGCCTGCTTCGGCGCATCGGCGTAGCTGTTTGGCTCGTAATTGGGGGCCGCACCACCATTGGAGCCGAATGCCATCGAACCATCACGCTGGTAGCTGTTGACCGGGCTGCGTGGCGCATTCACCGGCAGTTGCTGGTGATTGGTACCTACGCGGTAGCGATGGGCATCGGCGTAAGCGAACACGCGCCCTTGCAGCATGCGGTCTGGCGACAGGCCAACACCCGGGACCATGTTGCTTGGACCGAAAGCCGCCTGTTCAACTTCAGCGAAGTAGTTCAGCGGGTTGCGGTTCAGTTCCAGCTCACCCACTTCGATCAGCGGGAACTCTTTCTGCGACCAGGTCTTGGTCACGTCGAACGGGTTTTCGTAGTGAGCGTTGGCCTGGGCCTCAGTCATGATCTGAATGCACACGCGCCATTTCGGGAAGTCACCACGCTCAATAGCACCGAACAGATCGCGCTGAGCGTAATCAGGGTCGGTACCGGCCAGGCGTGCAGCGTCAGCCGGCGCCAGGTTCTTGATACCTTGCTTGGTCTTGTAGTGCCACTTCACCCAGTGGCGCTCGCCTTTGGCGTTAATCAAGCTGTAGGTGTGACTGCCGAAGCCGTGCATGTGACGGTAGCCGTCCGGGATGCCACGGTCCGAAAACAGGATGGTGACCTGGTGCAGCGCCTCAGGGGAGTGCGACCAGAAGTCCCACATCATCTGTGCACTTTTCAGGTTGCTTTGCGGCAGGCGCTTTTGGGTGTGGATAAAGTCGGGAAACTTCAGCGGGTCGCGAATGAAGAACACCGGGGTGTTGTTACCAACGATGTCCCAGTTGCCTTCTTCGGTGTAGAACTTCAACGCGAAACCACGCGGGTCGCGCTCAGTATCAGCCGAACCACGCTCGCCACCCACCGTGGAGAAGCGCAGGAAAGTCGGAGTTTGCTTGCCCACAGAATCGAACAGCTTGGCGCTGGTGTACTGCGTGATGTCTTGAGTGACGGTGAAGGTACCGTAAGCGCCCGAGCCTTTGGCGTGTACACGACGCTCAGGAATGTTTTCACGGTTGAAGTGAGCGAGCTTCTCGATCAGGTGAAAGTCGTCGAGCAGCAGCGGGCCGCGTGGACCGGCGGAACGGGAATTCTGGTTATCCGCGACAGGTGCGCCGCTGGCGGTAGTAAGGGTTTTATTCTGGCTCATGCTCAATCTTCCTCAGGTCAGTCTTGGAACTGCCGGCTAATCGGCTTGGAGCGATTATTGACCAGGAAGATGACACCATCAAATTTATTAAATCATGCCAACCGATAGAAATTAACTAACGATACATCCGAACGGATATCAAAAGTTGCTGCACGGGATGAACGTGTATTCGCTCGAGGTAATTCCAGTTTTCCAACGCGCACAAAAAACCGGGCACTAGGCCCGGTTCTTCGTTACAGACTGACGTCTTACTCAGCGGATACAGCTTCACCGCCAACTGGACGATCGATCAGCTCAACGTACGCCATAGGCGCGTTGTCACCAGCGCGGAAACCGCACTTGAGGATGCGCAGGTAGCCACCCTCACGGGTAGCGTAACGCTTGCCCAGGTCGTTGAAGAGCTTACCAACGATAGCTTTCGAACGAGTACGGTCGAAAGCCAGACGGCGGTTAGCCAGGCTGTCTGTCTTGGCCAAAGTAATCAGCGGCTCAGCAACGCGACGCAGTTCTTTAGCTTTCGGCAGTGTAGTTTTGATCAGCTCGTGCTCGAACAGCGACACCGCCATGTTCTGGAACATAGCCTTACGGTGCGAGCTGGTACGGCTCAGGTGACGACCACTTTTACGATGACGCATGGTTCATTCCTTACCAAACTCACGTTCGGTGATTACGACGATCAGGCAGTCGCCTTGTCGTCCTTCTTAAGACTTGCAGGCGGCCAGTTGTCGAGGCGCATGCCGAGGGACAGACCGCGGGAGGCCAGAACGTCCTTGATTTCAGTCAAGGATTTCTTGCCCAGGTTCGGAGTCTTCAACAGTTCTACTTCGGTGCGCTGAATCAGATCACCGATGTAGTAAATGTTTTCCGCCTTAAGGCAGTTAGCCGAACGTACAGTCAGTTCCAGATCGTCAACCGGGCGAAGCAGGATCGGATCGATCTCGTCTTCCTGCTCGATTACCACTGGTTCGCTGTCACCCTTGAGGTCGACGAACGCAGCCAACTGCTGTTGCAGAATGGTTGCAGCGCGGCGGATAGCCTCTTCAGGATCCAGAGTACCGTTGGTTTCCAGATCAATAACCAGCTTGTCCAGGTTAGTACGCTGTTCGACACGGGCGTTTTCCACCACGTATGCGATACGGCGAACCGGGCTGAACGAAGAGTCGAGCTGCAAGCGACCAATGCTGCGGCTTTCGTCTTCATCGCTCTGACGCGAGTCGGCCGGTTCATAACCACGACCACGAGCTACGGTGAGCTTCATGTTCAGGGCGCCGTTAGACGCCAGGTTAGCGATTACGTGATCGGGATTAACGATCTCGACATCATGATCCAGCTGAATATCGGCAGCGGTAACCACCCCCGAACCCTTCTTCGACAAGGTCAGCGTAACTTCGTCACGGCCGTGCAGCTTGATAGCCAGACCTTTAAGGTTCAACAGGATTTCAATTACGTCTTCCTGTACACCTTCGATGGCGCTGTACTCGTGGAGCACACCGTCAATCTCGGCCTCGACTACTGCACAGCCGGGCATTGAGGACAACAGGATGCGGCGCAGCGCGTTGCCCAGGGTGTGGCCAAAACCACGCTCGAGAGGCTCGAGAGTGATCTTGGCGCGGGTTGGACTGACAACCTGCACATCAATGTGACGGGGTGTCAGGAACTCATTTACCGAAATCTGCATGGATGCACCTATTTTCTAGCCCTTACTTGGAGTAGAGCTCGACAATCAGGCTTTCGTTGATGTCGGCGGACAGATCACTGCGAGCAGGAACGTTCTTGAAAACGCCCGACTTCTTCTCAGTGTCTACTTCTACCCATTCTACGCGGCCACGTTGGGCACACAGATCGAGAGCTTGGACAATGCGAAGTTGATTTTTTGCTTTCTCGCGAATCGCGACCACGTCACCAGCACGAACCTGGTACGACGGGACGTTAACGGTTTGGCCGTTTACGCTGACGGATTTGTGCGATACCAGCTGACGGGATTCGGCACGAGTCGAACCAAAGCCCATACGGTATACAACGTTGTCCAGACGGCATTCGAGCAGTTGCAGCAGGTTTTCACCGGTTGCACCTTTCTTGCCAGCAGCTTCTTTGTAGTAGCCGCTGAACTGACGCTCGAGAACGCCGTAGATACGACGGACCTTCTGCTTTTCACGCAGTTGGGTGCCGTAGTCGGACTGGCGACCGCGGCGTTGGCCGTGGATACCAGGTGCTGCTTCAATGTTGCACTTCGATTCGATCGCGCGCACGCCGCTCTTCAGAAAGAGATCGGTGCCTTCACGACGAGCGAGTTTGCATTTTGGACCAATGTAACGAGCCATTCTTTACAATCTCCTGGATTACACGCGGCGCTTCTTCGGCGGACGGCACCCGTTGTGCGGGATTGGCGTCACGTCGGTGATGCTGGCGATCTTATAGCCACAGCCGTTCAATGCACGGACAGCAGACTCACGACCTGGACCTGGACCTTTGACGTTGACGTCGAGGTTTTTCAGGCCATATTCCAGCGCAGCTTGACCAGCACGTTCAGCAGCTACTTGAGCAGCAAACGGGGTGGACTTGCGGGAACCGCGGAAACCCGAACCACCGGAGGTAGCCCAAGAAAGCGCGTTACCTTGACGGTCGGTGATGGTCACGATTGTGTTGTTAAAAGATGCATGGATGTGGGCGATGCCATCAACCACTGTCTTTTTAACTTTTTTACGAGGACGAGCAGCAGGTTTTGCCATGATTAATTTCCTGTCGATTCGCGTGGGCGATTACTTGCGGATCGGCTTACGCGGACCTTTACGGGTACGCGCGTTAGTCTTGGTACGCTGACCGCGTACTGGAAGACCACGACGATGACGCAGACCACGGTAGCAACCGAGGTCCATCAAACGCTTGATTTTCATGTTGATTTCGCGACGCAGGTCACCTTCAGTGGTGAACTTCGCCACTTCGCCACGCAACAGCTCAATCTGCTCGTCGCTCAGATCCTTGATCTTTGCGGCTGGGTTTACCCCAGTATCTGCGCAAATTTTCTGCGCAGTAGTGCGACCAACACCATAGATGTAGGTCAGCGAGATAACAGTGTGCTTGTTATCTGGAATGTTAACGCCTGCAATACGGGCCATTCAGTGGGACTCCAATTGACAGCTACCTACGCCCCGGAAGCCAAGAAATAGGGCGCGAGATAATATCGCTGTAATAACAAATAATCAACCCGGCAGCGCACTAGCTGCCGGGCTTCAAGCGGATCACACTCAGCCTTGGCGCTGTTTGTGACGCGGTTCCGCGCTGCAAATTACTCGAACAACACCTTCGCGGCGAATAATCTTGCAGTTACGGCACAGCTTTTTCACCGATGCACGAACTTTCATCACCAACTCCTCGAACCTTATGGGTACTCAGCGCAACATGCCGCTGCCGTAACCCTTCAGGTTGGCTTTCTTCATCAGGGATTCGTACTGGTGCGAAACGAGGTGCGATTGTACTTGGGACATGAAGTCCATCACAACCACGACGACGATCAGCAACGAGGTCCCGCCAAGGTAGAACGGAACGTTTGCTGCAACCACCAGGAACTGGGGCAACAGGCAGACGGCCGTCATATATAGAGCACCGAACATGGTCAAGCGAGTCAGAACGCCATCAATGTAGCGCGCAGACTGCTCACCTGGACGAATACCCGGAATAAAGGCACCGGACTTCTTCAGGTTTTCCGCTACGTCTTTCGGATTGAACATCAACGCCGTATAGAAGAAGCAGAAGAAAATAATCCCTGCACTAAACAGCAGAATATTCAACGGCTGACCAGGAGCGATCGACTGCGAGATGTCCTGCAACCAGCCCATACCTTCAGACTGACCGAACCAGGCACCCAACGAAGCCGGAAACAGCAAAATGCTGCTCGCGAAAATGGCAGGAATAACCCCGGCCATGTTCACTTTCAGCGGCAGGTGGCTGGTCTGCGCGGCAAAGACCTTGCGGCCCTGCTGACGCTTGGCGTAGTGAACAGCAATACGACGCTGGCCACGCTCAATGAACACCACAAAACCGATAATCGCTACTGCCAACAAACCGATGGCAACCAGGGCGAAGATATTGATATCACCCTGACGTGCAGACTCGAAAGACTGCCCAATCGCTCTCGGAAGACCGGCAACGATACCTGCGAAAATCAACATCGAGATACCGTTACCAACACCACGCTCAGTAATCTGCTCACCCAGCCACATCATGAACATCGCACCAGCCACAAATGTGGATACCGCGACGAAATGGAAGCCAAAGTCACCAGTGAACGCAACACCCTGCCCGGCCAGGCCAACGGACATGCCGATAGCCTGGACCAGGGCGAGGATGACAGTGCCGTAGCGGGTGTACTGGCTTATCTTGCGACGGCCAGCTTCACCTTCCTTCTTCAACTGCTCCAACTGCGGACTGACGGCGGTCATCAGTTGCATGATGATCGATGCCGAGATGTACGGCATGATCCCCAGTGCAAAGATGCTCATCCGTTCCAGCGCGCCGCCGGAAAACATGTTGAACAAGCTAAGAATGGTCCCCTCATTCTGTCGAAACAGGTCTGCGAGTCGGTCCGGGTTGATACCTGGAACCGGGATGTGTGCGCCTATTCGGTAGACGATAATCGCCAGGAACAGAAAACGCAGACGAGCCCAAAGTTCAGACATACCGCCTTTGCCGAGCGCTGAGAGAGCACCTTGCTTAGCCATTTATTCCTCGAACTTGCCGCCAGCTGCTTCGATAGCCGAACGCGCACCTTTGGTGGCGCCGATTCCCTTGCCGATAGTGACAGCGCGAGTCACTTCACCGGACAGCATGATTTTCACACGCTGTACGTTGACGTTGATCACGTTGGCATCTTTCAGGGTCTGCACGGTAACGATGTCGCCTTCCACTTTGGCCAGCTCGGACAGACGCACTTCTGCGCGGTCCATGGCTTTCAGGGAAACGAAACCGAACTTCGGCAGGCGACGATGCAGCGGCTGTTGACCGCCTTCAAAGCCTGGAGCGATGGTGCCACCGGAGCGGGAGGACTGACCTTTGTGGCCACGGCCACCGGTCTTGCCCAAACCACTACCGATACCACGGCCCGGACGATGCTTTTCGCGACGGGAACCCGGCGCTGGACTCAGATCATTGAGTTTCATCGAATTAACCCTCGACACGCAGCATGTAGTAAGCCTTGTTGATCATCCCGCGATTCTCGGGAGTATCAAGTACTTCTACAGTGTGACCGATGCGACGCAGACCCAAACCCTTAACGCACAATTTGTGGTTAGGGATGCGGCCGGTCATGCTTTTGATCAGCGTTACTTTAACGGTAGCCATGATCAGAAGATCTCCTTGACGCTTTTGCCACGCTTGGCGGCAATGGATTCAGGAGACTGCATTGCTTTCAAACCCTTGAAAGTGGCGTGAACCACGTTCACCGGGTTAGTCGAGCCGTAGCACTTGGCCAGAACGTTCTGAACGCCAGCAACTTCGAGGACAGCACGCATAGCGCCGCCAGCGATGATACCGGTACCTTCAGAGGCAGGCTGCATGTACACCTTCGAAGCGCCGTGAGCGGACTTCATTGCGTACTGCAGAGTAGTGCCGTTCAGATCAACTTGGATCATGTTGCGACGAGCAGCTTCCATTGCCTTCTGGATCGCAGCAGGCACTTCACGTGACTTGCCACGGCCGAAGCCAACGCGCCCTTTACCATCACCTACCACGGTCAACGCGGTGAAAGTGAAGATACGGCCGCCTTTAACGGTTTTGGCTACGCGGTTAACTTGAACCAGCTTCTCAATGTAGCCTTCGTCGCGCTTTTGGTCGTTATTTGACATAACTTAGAACTCCAGCCCAGCTTCACGAGCAGCATCAGCCAGCGCTTTCACGCGGCCGTGGTACTTGAAGCCAGAGCGGTCGAAAGCCACTTGCGAGACGCCGGCGGCCTTAGCACGCGTAGCGACCAGCTGGCCAACCTTAGTGGCCGCGTCGATGTTGCCAGTGGCACCATCACGCAGTTCTTTATCCAAAGTCGAGGCGCTTGCCAGGACTTTGTTGCCGTCGGCCGAGATGACCTGGGCGTAGATGTGCTGCGACGAGCGGAACACGCAGAGACGCACGACTTCGAGTTCGTGCATTTTCAGGCGTGCTTTGCGAGCGCGACGCAGTCGAGTAACTTTTTTGTCGGTCATTTGCTATGCCCTACTTCTTCTTGGCTTCTTTACGACGGACGACTTCGTCCGCGTAGCGCACACCTTTGCCTTTGTACGGCTCTGGTGGACGGAAGTCGCGGATCTCAGCGGCCACCTGACCTACCAGCTGCTTATCAATACCCTTGATCAGGATATCGGTTTGGCTAGGGGTCTCAGCGGTGATGCCTTCCGGCAGTTCGTAATCCACTGGGTGCGAGAAGCCAAGGGCCAGGTTCAGAACCGTGCCTTTTGCTTGCGCTTTGTAACCAACACCGACCAGCTGGAGCTTGCGCTCGAAGCCTTGGCTTACGCCTTGGACCATGTTGTTTACCAACGCACGAGTGGTACCGGCCATTGCGCGAGTTTGTTGATCGCCATTGCGAGCAGCGAAACGCAGCTCACCAGCTTCTTCAACGATCTCAACGGACGAATGGATGTTCAGTTCCAGAGTGCCCTTGGCACCCTTCACCGAAAGCTGTTGGCCTGCGAATTTTACTTCGACACCGGCTGGCAGCTTAACGGGGTTCTTAGCGACGCGTGACATGCTTATCCCCCCTTAGAACACAGTGCAAAGAACTTCGCCGCCGACACCGGCAGCGCGCGCAGCACGATCCGTCATCACACCTTTGTTGGTGGAGACGATAGACACACCGAGACCGCCACGAACTTTTGGCAGATCATCAACGGACTTGTACTGACGCAGGCCTGGACGGCTAACGCGCTTCACTTCTTCGATGACCGGACGGCCTTCGAAGTACTTCAGCTCGATGGACAGCAGTGGTTTGATTTCGCTGCTGATCTGATAACCCGCAATGTAGCCTTCGTCTTTCAGGACTTTGGCAACAGCAACCTTCAACGTGGAAGATGGCATGCTTACGACGGACTTTTCAGCCATCTGGGCATTACGGATACGAGTTAGCATGTCCGCTAACGGGTCCTGCATACTCATGGCTAGACGCTCCTAATACAAAAAAATTAGCCTTGCGGCCATTACGTGTCGCCGAGAATCTCCGAGCACAAAACACACGGGCTCAGGCGAGCCGCGTATTTTAGACACACTCCGGAAATGAAACAAGCCCCAAAAGGGGCTTGTTCCAGATTCTAGGCCACCGGCGGTCAGTATCTTGCGATCCTGGCCACCGAGACTTCGAAAGTACTTACCAGCTGGCTTTAACCAGACCTGGTACGTCACCACGCATTGCCGCTTCACGCAGTTTGTTACGGCCGAGGCCGAACTTGCGGTAAACGCCGTGTGGACGACCGGTCAGGCGGCAGCGGTTACGCATGCGCGAAGCGCTTGCGTCACGTGGCTGCTTCTGCAGAGCAACTGTAGCTTCCCAACGTGCTTCTGGACTTGCGTTCAGATCAACGATGATTGCTTTCAGTGCTGCACGCTTCTTGGCGTACTTGGCAACCGTGAGCTGACGTTTCAGCTCGCGGTTTTTCATGCTCATCTTGGCCATGGTCCTACTCCAATCAGTTGCGGAACGGGAATTTGAACGCACGCAGCAGAGCGCGGCCTTCATCATCGTTCTTGGCAGTGGTGGTCAGGGTGATGTCCAGACCGCGGAGAGCATCGATCTTGTCGTAGTCGATTTCCGGGAAGATGATCTGCTCTTTAACGCCCATGCTGTAGTTACCACGACCATCGAAGGACTTGGCATTCAGGCCGCGGAAGTCGCGGACCCGAGGCAGGGAGATCGACAGCAGACGATCCAGGAATTCGTACATACGCTCACGGCGCAGAGTCACTTTGACGCCGATCGGCCATCCTTCACGGACTTTAAAGCCAGCGATGGATTTACGAGCGTAGGTCACAACGACTTTTTGGCCGGTGATCTTTTCCAGGTCAGCAACAGCGTGCTCGATGACTTTTTTGTCGCCGATCGCTTCGCCCAGACCCATGTTCAGGGTGATTTTGGTAACGCGCGGAACTTCCATCACGTTCGAAAGCTTAAGTTCTTCCTTAAGTTTCGGTGCGATTTCCTTCCGGTAAATCTCTTTTAGTCGTGCCATGGTCTTCTACCTAGCAGTGTTCAAGCATCAACCGCTTTTTGGGTCGACTTGAAGACACGAATTTTCTTACCTTCTTCTACTTTGAAACCAACGCGGTCAGCCTTGTTGGTTTCGCCGTTGAAGATGGCGACGTTAGAAGCGTGCAGTGGCGCTTCTTTCTCGACGATACCGCCTTGTACGCCCGACATCGGGTTAGGCTTGGTATGACGCTTGACCAGGTTCAGACCACTAACGACCAGACGGTCATCAGCAAGAACCTTCAGCACCTTACCGCGCTTACCTTTGTCTTTGCCGGCGATCACGATGATCTCGTCGTCACGACGAATCTTTTGCATGTCGGATCTCCTTACAGCACTTCTGGGGCGAGCGAGACGATCTTCATGAACTTCTCAGTACGAAGTTCACGGGTCACTGGCCCAAAGATACGGGTGCCGATCGGCTCTTGCTTGTTGTTCAGAAGAACAGCAGCGTTGCCATCAAAGCGGATAATGGAGCCATCTGCACGGCGTACGCCGTGACGAGTGCGGACTACAACAGCAGTCATCACTTGGCCTTTTTTCACTTTACCGCGAGGAATTGCTTCCTTCACGGTAACTTTGATGATGTCACCGATACCAGCGTAACGACGATGGGAGCCACCCAGCACCTTGATGCACATAACGCGGCGTGCGCCGCTGTTATCGGCCACATCGAGCATGGATTGAGTCTGAATCATATAATTTCTCCGACCCCTAGTCCTTAGACTTCCACAGCGCGTTCGAGAACATCAACCAGGGCCCAAGACTTGGTCTTGGCCAACGGACGAGTTTCACGAATAGTGACTTTGTCGCCGATGTGGCACTGGTTGGTTTCGTCGTGCGCGTGCAGCTTAGTCGAACGCTTAACGTATTTACCGTAGATCGGGTGCTTAACGCGACGCTCGATCAAAACGGTGATGGTTTTGTCCATCTTGTCGCTGACAACACGGCCAGTCAGCGTACGGACAGTCTTTTCGGCTTCAGCCATGATCACTTACCTGCCTGCTGGTTGAGCACAGTCTTCACGCGAGCAATGTCACGCTTAACTTGCGAGAGCAGATGAGACTGCCCCAACTGGCCAGTTGCTTTCTGCATACGCAGATTGAACTGGTCGCGCAGCAGGCCGAGCAGTTGCTCGTTCAGCTGCTGTGCGGATTTTTCACGAAGTTCATTCGCTTTCATCACATCACCGTCCGTTTAACAAAGGAGGTGGCGAGCGGCAGCTTTGCAGCAGCCAGGGCGAAAGCCTCACGCGCCAGCTCTTCAGTAACACCCTCGATTTCATACAGGACTTTGCCTGGCTGAATCTGGGCAACCCAATATTCCACGTTACCCTTACCTTTACCCATCCGAACTTCGAGGGGCTTTTTGGAGATAGGCTTGTCCGGGAATACACGGATCCAGATCTTGCCGCCACGTTTAACGTGACGGGTCAGTGCACGACGCGCTGACTCGATCTGACGAGCGGTGAGACGACCACGAGCTACAGACTTCAGCGCATATTCGCCGAAGCTGACTTTGCTACCGCGCTGAGCCAGACCACGGTTGTGGCCTGTCATCTGCTTGCGGAACTTCGTACGCTTTGGTTGCAACATTTGGCGTACCCCTTACTTAGCAGCTTTTTTACGAGGCGCTGGTGCTTGTGGTTTCAGTTCTTCTTGGCGACCACCAATTACTTCGCCTTTGAAGATCCAAACCTTTACACCGATCACACCGTAGGTGGTGTGAGCTTCGTAGTTGGCATAGTCGATGTCGGCACGCAGGGTGTGCAGTGGCACACGACCTTCGCGATACCATTCAGTACGTGCGATTTCAGCACCGCCGAGACGACCGCTCACTTGGATTTTGATGCCTTTGGCACCAATGCGCATGGCGTTCTGTACTGCGCGCTTCATAGCGCGACGGAACATAACGCGACGCTCCAGCTGCTGAGCTACGCTCTGCGCAACCAGCATACCGTCGAGCTCCGGCTTGCGGATCTCTTCGATATTGATGTGCACAGGCACACCCATTTGCTTGGTCAGGTCCTGACGCAGTTTCTCAACATCTTCACCTTTCTTCCCGATAACGATACCTGGACGAGCGGTGTGGATGGTGATACGTGCAGTTTGAGCAGGACGATGGATATCGATACGGCTCACGGACGCGCTTTTTAGTTTGTCTTGGAGATACTCACGCACCTTCAGATCAGCGAACAAGTAGTCCGCATAAGTCCGACCGTCTGCGTACCAGACGGAGGTGTGCTCCTTGACGATTCCCAGGCGAATGCCAATGGGATGTACTTTCTGACCCATCTCTTCGACTCCGTTACTTGTCAGCAACCTTGACAGTGATATGGCAAGACCGCTTGACGATGCGATCAGCTCGGCCTTTGGCACGAGGCATGATGCGCTTCAGCGAACGCCCTTCGTTGACGAAAACGGTGCTGACCTTCAGGTCATCAACGTCTGCGCCTTCGTTGTGCTCGGCGTTGGCTACGGCCGACTCCAGCACTTTCTTGATGATCTCGGCGGCTTTCTTACTGCTGAAAGCCAACAGGTTGAGCGCTTCGCCCACCTTCTTCCCGCGGATCTGGTCGGCGACCAAGCGGGCTTTCTGGGCGGAGATTCGAGCGCCCGACAACTTAGCGGCTACTTCCATCGTTCCTTACCCCTTAACGCTTGGCTTTCTTGTCTGCCACGTGCCCACGATATGTGCGGGTACCGGCAAACTCGCCTAGTTTGTGGCCGACCATGTCTTCGTTCACGAGAACTGGAACATGTTGACGACCGTTATGCACTGCAATGGTCAGACCGACCATTTGTGGCAGGATCATCGAACGACGCGACCAGGTTTTCACCGGTTTGCGATCGTTCTTTTCCGCCGCCACTTCGATCTTCTTCAGTAGGTGAAGATCAATAAAAGGACCTTTTTTCAGAGAACGTGGCACTGTCGTATCCCTCTATTTACTTGCGACGACGGACGATCATTTTGTCGGTACGCTTATTACCACGAGTCTTCGCGCCCTTAGTCGGGAAGCCCCATGGCGATACCGGATGACGACCACCAGAGGTACGACCTTCACCACCACCGTGTGGGTGGTCAACCGGGTTCATGGCAACACCACGAACGGTTGGGCGAACGCCACGCCAGCGTTTAGCACCAGCTTTACCCAGCGAACGCAGGCTGTGCTCGGAGTTCGAGACTTCGCCCAGGGTCGCACGGCATTCAGCCAATACTTTACGCATTTCACCAGAGCGCAGACGCAGGGTCACGTAGACACCTTCACGAGCGATCAGCTGAGCCGAAGCACCAGCGGAACGAGCGATTTGCGCGCCTTTACCCGGTTTCAATTCGATGCCGTGTACGGTGCTACCAACTGGAATGTTGCGCAGTTGCAGAGCGTTGCCCGGCTTGATCGGTGCCAAAGCACCTGCGATCAGCTGGTCACCAGCACTCACGCCTTTAGGGGCGATGATGTAGCGACGCTCGCCATCTGCGTACAGCAGCAGAGCGATGTGAGCAGTACGGTTTGGATCGTATTCGATACGCTCGACAGTGGCAGCGATGCCATCTTTGTCGTTGCGACGGAAGTCGACCAGACGATAATGCTGCTTATGGCCACCACCGATGTGACGAGTGGTAATACGACCATTGTTGTTACGACCACCAGTCTTCGATTTCTTCTCGAGCAGCGGTGCGTGAGGAGCGCCTTTATGCAGCTCCTGGTTGACCACCTTGACCACAAAACGGCGGCCAGGGGAAGTCGGTTTGCATTTAACGATTGCCATGATGCACCCCTTCCTTACTCAGCACTGCTGCTGAAATCGAGATCTTGGCCTGGCTGAAGGGAGATAACTGCCTTCTTCCAGTCATTACGCTTGCCCAGACCGCGAGCAGTGCGCTTGCTCTTACCCAGAACATTCAGGGTAGTAACACGCTCTACTTTCACGCTGAACAGGCTTTCGACGGCCTTCTTGATTTCCAGCTTGGTTGCGTCAGTTGCAACCTTGAAAACGAACTGGCCTTTCTTGTCAGCCAGAACCGTAGCCTTTTCGGAAACGTGCGGGCCAAGCAGAACTTTAAATACGCGTTCCTGGTTCATCCCAGCAGCTCCTCGAATTTCTTCACGGCCGACACGGTGATCAACACCTTGTCGTATGCGATCAGACTAACTGGATCGGAACCTTGCACGTCACGTACATCAACGTGTGGCAGGTTGCGAGCAGCCAGGTACAGGTTCTGATCAACAGCTTCAGACACGATCAGGACGTCAGTCAGGCCCATGCCGTTCAGCTTGTTCAGCAGATCTTTGGTTTTCGGCGCTTCAACAGCGAAGTCCTGAACCACGACCAGACGATCAGTACGCACGAGTTCAGCAAGGATGGAGCGCAGTGCTGCGCGATACATCTTCTTGTTGAGCTTCTGGGTGTGATCCTGTGGACGTGCTGCAAAAGTGGTACCGCCGCCACGCCAGATTGGGCTACGGATAGTACCGGCACGAGCGCGGCCAGTACCTTTCTGACGCCAAGGGCGCTTACCGCCACCACGAACGTCGGAACGGGTCTTTTGCTGCTTGCTACCTTGACGGCCGCCGGCCATGTAGGCCACGACTGCTTGGTGAACCAGCGTCTCGTTGAATTCGCCGCCAAATGTCAGTTCGGAAACTTCGATCGCTTGAGCGTCATTTACGTTTAATTGCATGTCAGCTTCCCCTTAACCGCGAGCCTTGGCCGCTGGACGTACAACCAGGTTGCCGCCAGTAGCGCCAGGAACAGCACCCTTGACCAACAACAGATTGCGTTCAGCGTCGACGCGCACTACTTCGAGGGACTGCACGGTCACGCGCTCAGCGCCCATATGACCGGACATTTTTTTGCCCTTGAATACACGACCAGGAGTCTGGCACTGGCCAATAGAGCCCGGGACGCGGTGGGAAACGGAGTTACCGTGAGTGTTGTCTTGGCCACGGAAATTCCAACGCTTGATCGTACCCTGGAAGCCTTTACCCTTGGACTGACCGGTTACATCAACCAGTTGACCAGCGGCGAAGATTTCAGCGTTGATCAGATCGCCAGCCTGGTAGTCGCCGTCTTCAAGACGGAACTCCATGACAGTACGACCAGCTGCAACGTTTGCTTTAGCGAAGTGACCTGCTTGAGCAGCAGTCACACGCGAAGCACGACGCTCGCCGACAGTGACTTGCACTGCACGATAGCCATCGGTTTCTTCAGTTTTAAACTGGGTGACGCGATTCGGTTCGATCTCAATGACCGTGACCGGAATGGAGACACCTTCTTCGGTGAAAATACGGGTCATACCGCATTTACGACCGACTACACCAATAGTCATGTTGTAAACCTCATGAGTGTACGGGGCTTTCACCCGCTATGGCCGCCCATTTCAGAGCGTTACACGACTAAGACCCAAGTCTTAGCCGAGGCTGATCTGTACTTCCACACCGGCCGCCAGATCAAGCTTCATAAGTGCATCAACGGTTTTATCCGTTGGCAGGACGATGTCCAGCACGCGCTTATGAGTACGGATCTCGTACTGGTCACGCGCGTCTTTGTTGACGTGCGGGGAGACCAGAACGGTGAACCGCTCTTTACGGGTAGGCAGTGGAATTGGACCACGCACTTGAGCACCAGTACGTTTCGCGGTTTCCACGATTTCCTGGGTGGATTGGTCGATCAGTTTGTGGTCAAAAGCCTTCAACCTGATACGAATTTGCTGATTTGCCATTGGATTTCAGACTCCGGCTGCTATTCCCAGCGAGCGCAACACGCCCGTTAAAAGGAGGCGCAATTCTATAGACGCCCCATATGGGTGTCAACTCAATAAAAAAGCCCCCGCTGAGCGGGGGCTTTTTCAAGTCATCACTTATTAAGCGATGATTTTGGCTACGACGCCAGCGCCGACGGTACGACCGCCTTCACGGATAGCGAAACGCAGACCATCTTCCATTGCGATGGTTTTGATCAGGGTGACAACCATTTTGATGTTGTCGCCTGGCATTACCATTTCAACGCCTTCCGGCAGTTCGCAGTTACCGGTCACGTCAGTGGTCCGGAAGTAGAACTGTGGACGGTAGCCTTTGAAGAACGGAGTGTGACGACCGCCTTCTTCTTTGCTCAACACGTACACTTCAGCTTCGAAGGTAGTGTGCGGCTTAACCGAACCTGGCTTGACCAGAACCTGGCCACGCTCAACGTCGTCACGCTTGGTACCACGCAGCAGAACGCCGCAGTTCTCGCCTGCACGACCTTCGTCGAGCAGTTTACGGAACATTTCAACACCGGTGCAGGTGGTGACGGTAGTGTCACGCAGACCAACGATTTCCAGTGGATCTTGAACCTTAACGATACCGCGCTCGATACGACCAGTCACAACAGTACCACGACCGGAGATCGAGAATACGTCTTCGATTGGCATCAGGAACGGCTTGTCGATAACACGAACTGGATCTGGGATGTAGCTGTCCAGAGTCTCAACCAGTTTACGAACGGCAGTGGTGCCCATTTCGTTGTCGTCAAGACCGTCCAGAGCCATACGAGCAGAACCGATGATGATCGGAGTGTCGTCGCCCGGGAAGTCGTAAGTGCTCAGCAGATCGCGCACTTCCATCTCAACCAGTTCCAGCAGCTCAGCGTCGTCTACCAGGTCAGCCTTGTTCAGGAAAACCACGATGTACGGAACGCCTACCTGACGGGACAGCAGGATGTGCTCACGGGTTTGTGGCATCGGACCATCAGCGGCCGAGCAAACCAGGATCGCGCCGTCCATCTGGGCAGCACCGGTGATCATGTTCTTCACATAGTCAGCGTGACCTGGGCAGTCAACGTGAGCGTAGTGACGGATCAGCGAGTTGTACTCAACGTGCGCGGTGTTGATGGTGATACCACGAGCTTTTTCTTCTGGTGCGCTGTCGATCTTGTCGAAGTCAACACGAGCCGAACCGAAAACTTCGGAGCAGACGCGAGTCAGAGCAGCGGTCAGAGTGGTTTTACCGTGGTCAACGTGGCCGATAGTGCCAACGTTTACGTGCGGTAGGGAACGATCAAATTTTTCTTTAGCCACGACAATTAACTCCTTGCCTAAAGGACTGAATCAGCCTTGTTTTTTGGATACAGTTTCAGCGATGTGCGCCGGAGCTGTGTTGTATTTTTTGAATTCCATAGAGTAGCTTGCGCGACCCTGAGACATGGAACGAACGTCGGTCGCATAACCGAACATCTCGCCCAACGGAACCTCGGCACGAATCACTTTGCCGGAAACCGTATCTTCCATACCCAAGATCATGCCGCGACGACGGTTAAGGTCGCCCATCACGTCACCCATGTAGTCTTCAGGCGTAACGACTTCTACTGCCATGATTGGCTCAAGCAACTCACCACCGCCCTTCTGGGCCAGTTGCTTGGTAGCCATGGAAGCAGCCACCTTAAACGCCATCTCGTTGGAGTCGACGTCGTGGTAAGAACCGTCAAAAACGGTCGCCTTCAGGCCGATGAGCGGATAGCCGGCAACAACACCGTTCTTCATCTGCTCTTCGATACCCTTCTGGATAGCCGGGATGTATTCCTTAGGAACAACACCGCCCACTACTTCGTTCACGAATTGCAGACCTTCCTGACCTTCATCAGCAGGAGCAAAACGGATCCAGCAATGGCCGAACTGGCCACGACCGCCGGACTGACGAACGAATTTGCCTTCGATTTCGCAGTTCTTCGTGATGCGCTCACGATAGGAAACCTGAGGCTTACCGATGTTGGCTTCGACGTTGAACTCACGGCGCATCCGGTCAACCAGGATGTCCAGGTGAAGCTCGCCCATGCCGGAGATGATCGTTTGACCAGTCTCTTCATCAGTCTTGACGCGGAAAGATGGATCTTCCTGAGCAAGCTTGCCCAGAGCGATACCCATTTTTTCCTGGTCATCCTTGGTCTTAGGCTCAACGGCAACCGAAATAACCGGCTCCGGGAAGTCCATGCGAACCAGGATGATTGGCTTGGCAGCGTCGCACAAGGTCTCACCAGTGGTGACGTCCTTCATGCCGATCAGGGCCGCGATGTCACCAGCGCGCACTTCCTTGATCTCTTCACGGGCGTTTGCGTGCATTTGCACCATACGACCCACACGCTCTTTCTTGCCTTTAACCGAGTTGATCACGCCGTCGCCGGAGGCCAACACGCCCGAGTAAACGCGGACGAAGGTCAAAGTACCCACGAATGGGTCAGTAGCGATCTTGAACGCCAGAGCCGAGAACGGCTCGCTGTCATCGGCGTGACGCTCCATCTCTTCTTCCTCGTTATCAGGGTTGGTACCCTTGATAGCAGGAATGTCGGTTGGAGCAGGCAGGTAGTCGATAACGGCGTCGAGAACCAGGGGAACACCCTTGTTCTTGAAGGAAGAACCGCAAACAGCCAGAACGATCTCACCAGCGATAGTACGCTGACGCAGAGCGGCCTTGATTTCCACGTTGGTGAGTTCTTCACCTTCGAGGTACTTGTTCATCAGCTCTTCGCTGGCTTCGGCAGCAGCCTCAACCATGTTGTTACGCCACTCGTCAGCCAGCTCCTGCAGTTCTGCAGGGATAGGCTTACGAACAGGAACCATGCCTTTGTCAGCGTCATTCCAGTAAACAGCTTCCATGTTGATCAGATCGATCTGACCCTGGAAGTTGTCTTCGGAACCGATAGCCAACTGGATTGGCACCGGAGTGTGACCCAGACGCTGTTTGATCTGACCGATCACGCGCAGGAAGTTGGCACCAGCACGGTCCATCTTGTTTACGTAAACAAGACGTGGAACGCCGTACTTGTTGGCCTGACGCCATACGGTTTCCGACTGAGGCTCAACACCCGAAGTACCGCAGAACACAACGACAGCGCCGTCGAGTACACGCAGGGAACGCTCAACTTCAATGGTGAAGTCTACGTGGCCCGGGGTATCGATTACGTTGAAGCGGTGCTCGTCCTTGTACTGCTTCTCGGAACCTTTCCAGAAGGCGGTAATAGCAGCAGAAGTAATGGTAATACCACGCTCCTGCTCCTGAACCATCCAGTCTGTGGTCGCGGCGCCGTCATGCACCTCGCCCATTTTGTGACTTTTGCCGGTGTAAAACAGTACGCGCTCGGTGGTGGTGGTTTTACCAGCATCCACGTGAGCAACGATACCGATGTTACGGTAGCGGCTAATCGGAGTAGTACGAGCCATAAAGCCCTCGCAAAATTAGTGAAGCTAGAATTAGAAGCGGTAGTGCGAGAAAGCTTTGTTGGCTTCAGCCATACGGTGCACGTCTTCACGCTTCTTAACAGCAGCACCTTTACCTTCAGCAGCGTCCAACAGTTCGCCAGCCAAACGCAGGGCCATAGACTTCTCGCCGCGCTTACGGGCGAAGTCTACCAACCAGCGCATTGCCAAAGCGTTACGACGGGACGGGCGAACTTCAACCGGAACCTGGTAAGTAGCACCGCCTACACGGCGCGACTTCACTTCGACCAGCGGAGCGATGGCGTCGAGAGCTTTCTCGAAGATTTCCAGGGGGTCGCTGTTCTTGCGTTCTTTAACCTTTTCCAGCGCGCCATAAACGATACGCTCGGCAACGGCTTTCTTGCCGCTTTCCATTACGTGGTTCATGAACTTGGCCAGGATTTGGCTTCCGTATTTTGGATCGTCAAGCACTTCGCGCTTGGCTGCTACGCGTCTTCTTGGCATGGATAAGCCCTCAAACGGTCTTCAGGTTCGCTCGGAATCGGTGCCCTTTCGGGACGCCTCCGACCTTACTCTTATCGACTCAGAAAATAAGATGATTCAGTTTTACAAAAAGCCGCTACTACTTAGGCTTCTTGGTACCGTACTTCGAACGACCCTGGTTACGACCTTTAACGCCGGAAGTATCCAAGGAGCCGCGTACGGTGTGGTAACGAACACCTGGCAAGTCTTTTACACGACCGCCGCGGATCAGTACCACGCTGTGCTCTTGCAGGTTGTGACCTTCACCGCCGATGTACGAGGAAACCTCGAAACCGTTGGTCAGGCGCACACGGCATACTTTACGCAGTGCCGAGTTAGGTTTTTTCGGCGTAGTGGTATACACGCGAGTGCATACGCCACGACGTTGCGGGCAGTTCTGCAGCGCAGGCACGTCGGATTTCTCGACGATACGCTTACGCGGCTGACGTACCAGCTGGTTGATAGTTGCCATCTACTAGCTCCACTGTTGTCTTGCGACGCTATTGTCTTGCAAGAAAAGCAAAATGGCAGGAACGAATTCCCGCCAAATTTAGGGGTACAAGAGTCTAAAGAGGATCTTGTCCCCAGTCAAGGCAAGGCCCCGACCTCCCCTTCCATCGAACCGGGACAAATCTGTCTCGATCCGACGAACGGGGCTGCCAGGGCCCGGTCTTATTTACCGCAGAACTCAGTTACCGCTTGAGTTCAGCGCTTCGGTCAGTGCAGCTTCCACTTCACTGGCGCTTACGCGCAACGGCTTGTCGAGTTCACGGCGACGCTTACGCTCGCTGTGGTAGGCCAAACCGGTACCGGCCGGGATCAGACGACCCACAACCACGTTTTCTTTCAGGCCGCGCAGGTAATCGCGCTTGCCGGTTACCGCTGCTTCGGTCAGTACGCGAGTGGTCTCCTGGAAGGAGGCCGCCGAGATGAACGACTCAGTGGACAACGACGCCTTGGTGATACCCAGCAACACACGAGTGAACTTGGAAACGAATTTCTCGTCGTTCGCCAGGCGCTCGTTCTCTACCAGTACGTGAGTCAGTTCCATCTGGTCGCCCTTGATGAAACTCGAATCGCCGGATTCAGCGATTTCAACTTTACGCAGCATCTGACGCAGGATGGTCTCGATGTGCTTATCGTTGATCTTCACGCCTTGCAGACGGTAAACGTCCTGGATCTCGTTAACGATGTACTTGGCCAGCGCACTCACACCCAGCAGACGCAGGATGTCGTGTGGATCGCTCGGGCCGTCGGAGATAACTTCGCCGCGGTTTACCTGTTCGCCTTCGAAGACGTTCAGGTGACGCCACTTCGGAATCAGCTCTTCGTACGGATCGCTACCGTCGTTCGGGGTGATAACCAGGCGGCGCTTGCCCTTGGTCTCTTTACCGAACGCGATGGTGCCGCTGACTTCAGCCAGAATCGACGCTTCTTTCGGACGACGAGCTTCGAACAAGTCGGCAACACGCGGCAGACCACCGGTGATGTCACGGGTCTTCGAAGTTTCTTGCGGGATACGAGCGATAACATCACCGATCGCGATCTTCGCACCATCCGCAACACCGACCAGGGCGTTGGCTGGCAGGAAGTACTGAGCGATAACGTCAGTGCCTGGCAGCAACAGATCCTTGCCGTTGTCATCAACCATCTTCACGGCAGGACGGATATCTTTGCCTGCAGCTGGACGGTCTTTGGCGTCGAGTACTTCAATGTTGGTCATACCGGTCAATTCGTCAGTCTGACGCTTGATCGTGATGCCTTCTTCCATGCCCACGTAGGTCACGGTACCTTTCATTTCGGTAACGATTGGGTGAGTGTGCGGATCCCACTTGGCCACGATTGCGCCAGCGTCGACCTTGTCACCTTCTTTAACCGAAATCACAGCACCGTAAGGCAGCTTGTAACGCTCGCGCTCACGACCGTAGTCATCAGCGATTGCCAGCTCACCGGAACGGGACACAGCAACCAAGTGGCCATCCACTCGCTCAACGTGCTTCAGGTTGTGCAGACGGACGGTACCGCCATTCTTCACCTGAACGCTGTCGGCTGCGGAGGTCCGGCTTGCCGCACCACCGATGTGGAACGTACGCATGGTCAGCTGGGTACCCGGCTCACCGATGGACTGGGCAGCGATAACGCCGACCGCTTCACCGATGTTCACCTGGTGACCACGAGCCAAGTCACGGCCGTAGCACTTGGCACAAATGCCGTAGCGGGTTTCGCAGCTGATCGGCGAGCGAACAATCACTTCGTCGATGCTGTTGAGTTCGATGAACTCGACCCACTTCTCGTCTACCAGGGTGCCGGCAGGAACGATGACTTCCTCGGTACCTGGCTTGAATACGTCACGGGCGATTACTCGACCCAGTACGCGCTCACCCAACGGTTCTACAACGTCGCCGCCTTCGATGTGCGGAGTCATCAGCAGACCGTGTTCGGTGCCGCAGTCAACTTCAGTCACAACCAAGTCTTGCGCAACGTCTACCAGACGACGAGTCAGGTAACCGGAGTTAGCGGTTTTCAACGCGGTATCCGCCAGACCTTTACGAGCACCGTGAGTCGAGATGAAGTACTGAAGTACGCTCAAACCTTCACGGAAGTTCGCAGTAATCGGCGTTTCGATGATGGAACCGTCCGGCTTGGCCATCAGGCCACGCATACCGGCGAGCTGACGGATCTGCGCAGCAGAACCCCGTGCGCCCGAGTCGGCCATCATGTACATCGAGTTGAACGACTCTTGATCGACTTCCACGCCATGACGGTCGATAACACGCTCTTTCGAGAGGTTCGACATCATCGCCTTCGACACTTCGTCGTTGGCCTTGGACCAAAGGTCGATCACTTTGTTGTACTTCTCGCCCTGGGTTACCAGGCCGGAGGCGTACTGGCTTTCGATCTCTTTCACTTCATCGGTGGCAGCACCGATGATGGCGGCTTTCTCGTCCGGGATAACGAAGTCGTTAACACCGATGGAAACGCCGGAAATGGTCGAATAAGCAAAACCGGTGTACATCAACTGGTCAGCGAAGATAACGGTCTCTTTCAAACCAACCACGCGGTAGCACTGGTTGATCAGCTTGGAGATCGCCTTTTTCTTCATTGGCTGGTTGACCACGTCGTACGACAGGCCAGGTGGAACAACCTGGAACAGCAGCGCACGGCCGACAGTGGTGTCGACGATACGGGTGTTCTTGACGCTGCCACCGTCACGATCGTTGATGGTTTCGTGGATGCGGACTTTAACCTTGGCGTGCAGTGCGGCTTCGCCGGCACGGAACACACGGTCAACTTCCTGCAGATCCGCGAACACACGACCTTCGCCCTTGGCGTTGATCGCTTCACGAGTCATGTAGTACAGACCCAATACAACGTCCTGCGACGGAACGATGATTGGCTCACCGTTGGCTGGCGACAGAATGTTGTTGGTCGACATCATCAACGCACGCGCTTCCAGCTGGGCTTCCAGCGTCAGCGGTACGTGCACGGCCATTTGGTCGCCGTCGAAGTCGGCGTTGTACGCAGCACAGACCAGCGGGTGCAGCTGGATAGCCTTACCTTCGATCAGTACTGGTTCAAACGCCTGGATACCCAGACGGTGAAGGGTCGGTGCACGGTTGAGGAGAACCGGGTGTTCACGGATCACTTCAGCGAGAACGTCCCAAACCTCTGGCAGCTCGCGCTCGACCATTTTCTTGGCAGCTTTGATGGTGGTCGCGAGACCACGCATTTCCAGCTTGCCGAAAATGAACGGCTTGAACAGCTCGAGAGCCATCTTCTTCGGCAGACCACACTGGTGCAGACGCAGGGTCGGGCCTACGGTAATTACCGAACGACCGGAGTAGTCAACACGCTTACCGAGCAAGTTCTGACGGAAACGACCCTGCTTACCCTTGATCATGTCAGCCAGGGATTTCAGAGGACGCTTGTTCGAACCGGTGATAGCGCGGCCACGACGACCGTTGTCGAGCAGGGCATCGACAGCTTCCTGCAACATACGCTTTTCGTTGCGCACGATGATGTCCGGAGCGGACAGGTCGAGCAGACGCTTCAAGCGGTTGTTACGGTTGATCACGCGACGGTACAGGTCGTTGAGGTCGGAAGTCGCGAAGCGACCACCATCCAACGGTACCAGCGGACGCAGGTCTGGCGGCAGAACCGGCAGAACGGTCAGCACCATCCACTCTGGCAAGTTGCCGGAACCCTGGAAGGCTTCCATCAACTTCAGACGCTTGGACAGTTTCTTGATCTTGGTTTCGGAGTTGGTTTGCGGAATTTCTTCACGCAGACGGCCAATCTCGTGTTCCAGGTCGATAGCGTGCAGCAGTTCGCGGACAGCTTCGGCACCCATGCGGGCATCGAAATCGTCGCCGAACTCTTCCAGCGCTTCGAAATACTGCTCGTCGTTCAGCAGCTGACCCTTTTCAAGGGTGGTCATGCCTGGATCGATAACGACATAGCTCTCGAAGTAGAGAACGCGTTCGATATCACGCAGGGTCATGTCCATCAGCAAGCCGATACGGGACGGCAGTGATTTCAGGAACCAGATGTGGGCAACCGGCGAAGCCAGCTCGATGTGCGCCATGCGCTCACGACGAACCTTGGCCAGTGCAACTTCAACGCCGCACTTCTCGCAGATCACACCACGGTGCTTCAAGCGCTTGTACTTACCGCACAGGCACTCGTAATCCTTTACCGGGCCAAAGATCTTGGCGCAGAACAGGCCGTCACGCTCTGGTTTGAACGTACGGTAGTTGATGGTTTCCGGCTTTTTAACTTCACCGAACGACCACGAACGGATCATCTCAGGCGATGCCAACCCAATACGGATGGCGTCGAACTCTTCGACTTGACCCTGGTTTTTCAGCAAATTCAGTAGGTCTTTCAAGGCCTTTCCTCCTGGCGGAGCAGAGAGCGGGCTAAACAGCCCCGCTCTCGATTCGCGTCACGTGTTATTCGGTTTCCAGATCGATATCGATGCCGAGGGAACGAATTTCTTTGATCAACACGTTGAAAGACTCGGGCATGCCCGGCTCCATACGGTGATCGCCGTCCACGATGTTTTTGTACATCTTGGTCCGACCGTTCACATCGTCCGACTTCACTGTGAGCATTTCTTGCAGAGTGTAAGCAGCACCGTATGCTTCCAGTGCCCAGACCTCCATCTCCCCGAAACGCTGACCACCGAACTGAGCCTTACCACCCAGCGGCTGCTGGGTAACCAGGCTGTACGAACCGGTAGAACGAGCGTGCATCTTGTCGTCTACCAAGTGGTTCAGCTTCAGCATGTACATGTAGCCAACAGTAACCGGGCGCTCAAACTTGTTGCCGGTACGGCCGTCGAACAGCTGCATCTGGCCGCTTTCTGGCAGGTCTGCCAGTTTCAGCATGGCCTTGATTTCGCTTTCCTTGGCACCGTCGAACACCGGGGTAGCCATTGGAACGCCGCCGCGCAGGTTCTTCGCCAGATCCAGGATTTCCTGGTCGGAGAAGGTGTCCAGCTCTTCGTTGCGACCGCCGATCTCGTTGTAGATCTCGTGCAGGAACTTGCGCAGGTCTGCGACCTTGCGCTGCTCTTCGATCATACGGTTGATCTTCTCGCCCAGACCTTTGGCCGCGAGGCCCAGGTGGGTTTCAAGGATCTGACCAACGTTCATACGCGAAGGTACGCCCAACGGGTTGAGGACGACGTCTACCGGGGTGCCATTGGCATCGTGCGGCATGTCTTCAACCGGCATGATCACGGAGACCACACCTTTGTTACCGTGACGACCGGCCATCTTGTCGCCCGGCTGGATGCGGCGACGGATTGCCAGGTAAACCTTGACGATTTTCAGCACGCCTGGAGCCAGGTCATCGCCCTGCTGCAGTTTGCGCTTCTTGTCTTCGAACTTGTCGTCCAGCAGACGGCGACGATCGACGATGTAGGCCTGGGCCTTCTCGAGCTGCTCGTTCAGAGCATCTTCAGCCATGCGCAGTTTGAACCACTGCCCGTGCTCAAGACCGTCGAGCACTTCGTCGGTGATGTCCTGACCTTTCTTCAGACCTGCGCCGCCTTCAGCCTTGTGGCCTACCAGGGCGGAACGCAGACGTTCGAAGGTCGCGCCTTCAACGATACGGAACTCTTCGTTCAGATCCTTGCGGATCTCGTCGAGTTGGGTCTTCTCGATGGACAGCGCACGAGCATCACGCTCAACGCCGTCACGGGTGAAGACCTGTACGTCGATGACAGTGCCCTTGGTACCGGTAGGTACACGCAGGGAAGTGTCTTTAACGTCGCTGGCTTTTTCACCGAAGATGGCACGCAACAGCTTCTCTTCCGGAGTCAGTTGGGTCTCGCCTTTCGGAGTGACCTTACCTACCAGAATGTCGCCTGCGCCAACTTCAGCACCTACGTAAACGATACCGGCTTCGTCCAGCTTGTTCAGTGCAGCTTCACCCACGTTCGGGATGTCTGCAGTGATTTCCTCTGGCCCAAGCTTGGTGTCACGCGCCACACAGGTCAGTTCCTGAATGTGGATCGTGGTGAAGCGATCTTCCTGAACCACACGCTCGGACAGGCAGATGGAGTCTTCGAAGTTGTAACCGTTCCAGGCCATGAACGCGATGCGCATGTTCTGACCCAGTGCCAGCTCACCCATATCGGTGGACGGACCGTCTGCCATGATGTCGCTGCGCTGAACCCGATCACCCTTGCTGACCAGCGGACGCTGGTTGATGCAGGTGTTCTGGTTGGAGCGGGTGTATTTGGTCAGGTTGTAGATGTCGACACCGGCTTCGCCAGTTTCAACTTCGTCATCGGCAACACGAACCACGATACGGCTGGCATCAACGGAGTCGATCACGCCGCCACGACGAGCCACGACGCAAACGCCGGAGTCACGGGCTACGTTACGCTCCATGCCGGTACCTACCAGCGGCTTGTCAGCGCGCAGGGTCGGTACAGCTTGACGCTGCATGTTGGAACCCATCAACGCACGGTTGGCGTCATCGTGTTCCAGGAACGGGATCAGCGACGCTGCAACCGAAACTACCTGCTTCGGCGATACGTCCATCAAGGTGACGTCTTCCGGCGCCTTGACGGTGAACTCGTTCAAGTGACGAACAGCTACCAGCTCGTCGATCAGCATTTTCTTGTCGTTCATCGTGGCCGAAGCCTGAGCGATCACGTGATCAGCTTCTTCGATGGCGGACAGGAACACGATCTCGTCGGTGACCAGTGCGTCTTTCACCACGCGGTACGGGCTCTCGAGGAAGCCGTACTGGTTGGTGCGCGCATAGGCAGCCAGGGAGTTGATCAGGCCGATGTTCGGACCTTCCGGCGTTTCAATCGGGCATACACGACCGTAGTGAGTCGGGTGTACGTCACGAACTTCAAAGCCTGCACGCTCACGAGTCAGACCGCCCGGGCCCAGTGCGGAAACACGGCGCTTGTGGGTGATCTCGGAGAGCGGGTTGTTCTGGTCCATGAACTGCGAGAGCTGGCTGGAACCGAAGAACTCTTTCACCGCCGCAGCCACTGGCTTGGCGTTGATCAGGTCTTGCGGCATCAGGCCTTCGCTTTCGGCCATCGACAGACGCTCTTTGACCGCACGCTCAACACGTACCAGGCCAACGCGGAACTGGTTCTCGGCCATTTCGCCTACGCAGCGAACACGACGGTTACCCAGGTGGTCGATGTCATCGACGATGCCTTTGCCGTTACGGATGTCGACCAGGGTCTTCAGTACCGCGACGATGTCTTCCTTGCACAGCACGCCCGAACCTTCGATCTCGGTACGACCGATACGACGGTTGAACTTCATCCGGCCGACCGCAGACAGGTCATAGCGCTCAGGGCTGAAGAACAGGTTGTTGAACAGGGTCTCGGCAGCGTCTTTGGTTGGTGGCTCGCCAGGACGCATCATGCGATAGATCTCGACCAGCGCTTCCAATTGGTTGCTGGTGGAGTCGATCTTCAGGGTGTCGGAGACGAACGGGCCGCAGTCGATGTCATTGGTGTACAGGGTCTCGATGCGAACAACCTGGGACTTGGCGATTTTCGCCAGGATCTCGGTGTTCAGCTCGGTGTTGCATTCAGCCAGGATTTCGCCGGTGGCCGGGTGCACGATGACCTTGGCGGTGGTGCGACCCAGGACGTAGTCCAGAGGCACTTCCAGCGTCTTGATACCGGCTTTTTCGATCTGGTTGATGTGGCGCGCGGTAATACGGCGGCCGGCTTCAACGATGACCTTGCCTTTGTCGTCCTGGATGTCCAGAACGGCAATCTCACCACGCAGGCGCTGAGGCACCAACTCCAGGCTGAGGGTTTCGCCGCTCAGGTGGAATACGTTAGTGGTGTAGAAAGCGTCCAGCACTTGCTCAGTGGTATAGCCGAGCGCGCGCAGCAGTACCGAGGCCGGCAGCTTGCGACGACGGTCGATACGCACGAACACGCAGTCTTTCGGGTCGAACTCGAAGTCCAACCACGAACCGCGGTACGGAATGATCCGCGCGGAGTACAGGAGCTTGCCGGAGCTGTGCGTCTTGCCGCGGTCGTGGTCAAAGAACACGCCCGGGGAACGGTGCAGCTGGGAAACGATAACGCGCTCGGTACCGTTGATAACGAAGGTACCGTTCTCAGTCATCAGGGGGATTTCACCCATGTAGACTTCTTGCTCTTTGATGTCCTTGATCGCTTTGTTCGACGACTCTTTGTCGAAGATGATCAGACGGACTTTTACCCGCAAAGGTACGGCGTACGTAACACCGCGCAACACGCATTCTTTGACATCAAATGCCGGTTCGCCCAGGCGATAACCGACGTACTCCAGCGCAGCATTGCCGGAGTAGCTGATGATCGGGAAAACGGATTTGAAGGCCGCATGCAGGCCCACGTCGCGGAACTGATCTTTGGTCGCTCCCGTCTGCAAGAATTCACGATACGAATCCAGCTGGATAGCCAGAAGGTACGGGACATCCATGACGTCCGGCAACTTGCTAAAGTCCTTGCGGATACGTTTTTTCTCAGTATATGAGTAAGCCATCAGCGTTCCCCAGCTTGGTCACCTGCTTGTTTGGCCCCTCCCGACGGGAGCAGCCAGAAAATCTTGCAAACCCCATGGTTTGCGCCACCGCATCGGGTGGTTACAGCGCGTTATAGGCGACGACCGAGTCGATTGCCAATAACGGAAAAAGGCCGGTGGCAAGAGCCACCAGCCATCAGCCTTCAGCTTAACGCTTGGGCTGGAGACGCAAGGTCGATGCTTACTTCAGCTCGACTTTAGCGCCTGCTTCTTCCAGCACTGCTTTAGCTTTGTCAGCTGCGTCTTTCGACACTGCTTCCAGAACCTGGGCAGGGGCGCCGTCAACTACTGCCTTGGCTTCTTTCAGGCCCAGACCGGTCAGTTCACGTACTGCCTTGATCACGTTTACTTTCTTCTCGCCAGCTTCCAGCAGCATGACGTTGAATTCGGTTTGCTCTTCAGCAGCAACAGCGGCAACAGCTGGGCCAGCCGAAGCAGCGGCAGCGGAAACACCGAATTTTTCTTCGAAAGCTTTGATCAGCTCAACAACCTGCAGAACCGACATTTCAGCTACGGCGTTGAGGATATCGTCTTGGGAGATAGACATTGCTGTAATTCCTGAATTGGGGGACGGCCTACGCGGCCATCGAAATAAACAAAAATACGCGAGAGGAGATGCTCAGCCTTAGGCTGCGGCAGCTTCTTTTTGCTCGCGAACTGCGGCCAGAGTACGAGCCAACTTGCTGGTAGCGCCTTGAATCACGCTCATCAGCTGAGAAATAGCTTCGTTACGGGTCGGCAGTGTTGCCAGTACGTCGATTTGGTTAGCTGCGAGGAACTTGCCCTCGAACGCAGCTGCCTTGATCTCGAACTTATCCTGACCCTTGGCGAATTCCTTGAACAAACGGGCAGCAGCGCCAGGATGTTCCTTGGAGAACGCAATCAGGGTCGGGCCGGTGAACACGTCGTTGAGGACACTGTATTCAGTGTCAGCAACAGCGCGCTTGAGCAGGGTGTTACGTACAACACGTACGTATACGCCAGCTTCACGAGCCTCTTTACGGAGTCCGGTCATAGAGCTTACTGTCACACCACGGGCATCAGCCACGACAGCGGACAGAGCAGCTTTGGCAGCCTCGTTGACTTCAGCGACGATGGCCTTCTTGTCTTCGAGATTAATTGCCACGGGTTTAACTCCTGCTTGTTACCGTTTCATCTGGCCTGGGCCGGATGTCGTTTTGGTGTCTGATTCGGTAAGGAACCGGGAGCACCATCTGCGTAGGCTTGTGGTTTAAGACTTGCGTCGCCTACGGTCTTGGATAGCCCCCGCCAGGCAGGGACCCCAATCTTTCAATTGGCGCAATTACTTGCGCCAATTTGTGTCTTATACGTCCAGCGAGCCTTGGTCGATGACCAGACCTGGGCCCATAGTGGTGCTCAGGGTAACGCGCTTGACGTAGATACCTTTCGAGGAAGCTGGCTTGATACGCTTCAGATCAGCGATCAGGGCTTCAACGTTTTCCTTCAGCTTGACGGCATCAAAGCCGACTTTGCCAACGGAGGTGTGAATGATGCCGTTTTTGTCGGTGCGATAACGAACCTGACCAGCCTTGGCGTTTTTAACCGCGGTAGCTACGTCTGGAGTCACGGTGCCGACTTTAGGGTTAGGCATCAGACCACGTGGACCAAGGATCTGACCCAGCTGACCTACAACGCGCATTGCATCCGGGGAAGCAATTACGACGTCATAGTTCAGGTCGCCGCCTTTCATTTCGGCAGCCAGGTCGTCCATGCCAACGCGATCGGCGCCGGCGGCCAGAGCAGCTTCAGCTGCTGGGCCTTGGGTGAAGACAGCTACACGTACGGTCTTGCCAGTACCGTGTGGCAGCACAGTAGCGCTACGAACGACCTGGTCGGATTTACGTGGGTCAACGCCCAGGTTTACAGCAACGTCAACAGACTCGCTGAACTTGACAGTCGACAGCTCGGTCAGCAGAGCAGCAGCGTCTACAAAATTGTAGGACTTGCCCGCTTCGATTTTGCCGGCGATAGCCTTTTGGCGCTTGGTCAGCTTAGCCATTACACACCCTCCACGTTAAGGCCCATGCTACGAGCAGAACCGGCGATGGTACGCACGGCTGCATCCATATCAGCTGCAGTCAGATCCGCGTTTTTGGTTTTCGCGATTTCTTCCAGCTGAGCACGGGTCACGGTGCCAACCTTAACGGTGTTAGGACGAGCGGAACCGCTAGTCAGACCAGCAGCTTTCTTCAACAGAACCGAAGCCGGGGTCGACTTGGTTTCGAAGGTGAAGCTACGGTCGCTGTATACAGTGATGATCACTGGAGTCGGCAGACCTGGCTCAATACCCTGAGTACGGGCGTTGAAGGCCTTGCAGAATTCCATGATGTTCACGCCGTGCTGACCCAGAGCTGGACCAACAGGTGGGCTTGGGTTGGCCTGAGCGGCCTTCACTTGCAGCTTGATGTAAGCGGTAATCTTCTTGGCCATGAGGCACTCCAATTACGGGTTCGAACGCCTCGAAAGGCTCCCCGGTTACTTGCGCGTTTATCCCAGTGACGACAAAACCCCACAGCCTAAGGCTGCGGGGTTGGGATGCTTGCTCAGCTAGACTTTTTCGACCTGGCTGAACTCTAGCTCTACCGGAGTAGAGCGACCGAAAATGAGCACTGCCACTTGGATCCGGCTCTTTTCGTAGTTAACTTCTTCGACGGTGCCGTTAAAATCAGCGAACGGACCATCTGTGACACGAACAACCTCACCCGGCTCGAACAACGTCTTCGGCTTGGGCTTGTCGCTACCATCAGCAACGCGACGCAGAATTGCTTCTGCTTCTTTGTCAGTGATCGGAGCAGGCTTATCAGCGGTACCGCCGATGAAACCCATGACGCGAGGAGTGTCCTTGACCAAGTGCCAAGTACCCTCATTCATGTCCATTTGAACCAGCACGTAGCCAGGGAAGAACTTACGTTCGCTTTTGCGTTTCTGGCCATTACGCATTTCAACCACTTCTTCAGTGGGAACCAGAATTTCGCCGAAGCCATCTTCCATGCCTGCCAGCTTTACGCGCTCTAGCAAAGAGCGCATGACATGCTTCTCGTAACCCGAGTAAGCATGCACAACGTACCAACGCTTAGCCACGGGACACCCTTAGCCAACAATCAAGGAAACAAGCCAGCCGAGCAGGGAATCAAGCCCCCACAACAGCAACGCCATAACCAGAACAACAGCTACCACGATCAACGTGGTCTGCGTGGTTTCTTGGCGAGTCGGCCAAACGACTTTACGGATCTCGGTACGAGCTTCCTTCACCAGGACCGCAAACGACTTGCCTTTTGCAGTCTGCAGGCCAACAAAGGCAGCAACAGCAGCAAGGGCGAGCAATGCGAGGACACGGTACAGGATTGGCGACCCAGAGTAGTACTGGTTGCCAACAACGCCTACAACCACAACAGCGACTACTACAAGCCACTTGAGCAGATCGAAGCGAGAGCCTTGAGCTTCAGCCTTAGGAGTCATCTATGAAGATCCTGTGAAAAGAAAGCCAGACACACCAAGTGAATCTGGCAGGTCAGGAGGGAATCGAACCCCCAACCTACGGTTTTGGAGACCGTCGCTCTGCCAATTGAGCTACTGACCTAAAACAAAATCAGGCCGACAATTATGCCGATCTGAAAAAGACTTTACAACAACAAACCCCTGCAGACCTGAAACCCACCCAAACAAAACAGCGAGAGAGGGCATATTCAACCGGAGGTAGCTGTTAAAACAAAGGCAGATATTTTCATATCTGCCTTGTTATATGGAGCTCTTGAGCGGATTTGAACCGCTGACCTCACCCTTACCAAGGGTGTGCTCTACCAACTGAGCTACAAGAGCGAAACAACTTGCACAACCTGCAAACTTGGAGCGGGTAGCGGGAATCGAACCCGCATCATCAGCTTGGAAGGCTGAGGTTCTACCACTAAACTATACCCGCGGAGCTTGCAGCTCACGCTAAAATGGTGGAGGGGGAAGGATTCGAACCTTCGAAGTCGTAGACGTCAGATTTACAGTCTGATCCCTTTGGCCGCTCGGGAACCCCTCCTAAGCGAGCCGGCATTCTACATCATGCCAGCCTTCTGTCAAGCATTTTCTCATTAAAAAATATGAGGTTAGCTGCATTGACCTTCGCTTCACCCTGTCGACCTAGAAGGTCTTCACTGCGAAGCGGGCGCCATTCTATGCAAACTATTCGAAGGTTGCAATGCCTTCGCACGGCATTATTTTATGTTTTAACTCATTGAATTCATTAGCAAGGTTTTCAAAGGGCAGATCATCGGCCAGACGCCTGCTTTCAGGGGCCACTCGCAGCCAGTATCCCGACGCATCAGGCAGGTTCAGAGACAGCAGCCTGACCTTGATATCCAGGCTGGTGAGGCGCTGCTCAACGGACTGAGCCTCTTTCTGATCAGGCAAACCGCCGATATACAAGCACGTCGCCTGCGCATCAGGCGCTTTTGCCCTGTCTCGCCGAACCATCGCATCAGCCGATTCGCTCAACAGGCGGATATCTTGCTGAGAACCACGATAGAGAGCCAAAGGCGTGACATCTTTAGCGCGCAGAGGGGCCTCCTGCTGATGCCAGATGTAATAGAAGACATTGAGGACCAGCAAAAGCAGAAACAGCCAACGCATAAAAACCTCAGGACAAAGGGCACGCCATCGCCAAGCCAACAAAAACCAGATCAGGGACAAGCCTACCGTGAGGCACAGCGTCAGCCACGAGCTCAGCGTCCCCACCGGTAAGGAAGACGGTAAAATCGCTCCCCCAATAGCTTCGAGCCAACTCCAGCTGGGTCAACACAAAACCCCTCAGCATGAGCGTACAGCCGCGCTCTACCGCCTCCACAGTTGTGCGCCCTGGAGACAGCGCCTCAAGAGCCCGTTCAGCGGCGATATCGTCATAGCGTATTTTGCGGGTATGTGTTCGAAGCTGATTACGCATCAGCGGCATCCCCGGACAAATGAAACCGCCGAGATGCTCACCGTCTGCGGAAATGAAGTCCGCTGTTGCGGCGGTGCCAAAATCGAGCACCAGGCACGCGCCCGACGCCAGCTGAAACCCACCCAGCATCGCGAGCCAACGATCCAGTCCCAGGCGCTCGAAATCTTCGTACCCGTTCCGCACCCCACCCATCTGCCTCGCCGAAGCAGCACACAGCACCTTGACGCCAAATGCCTCGACCAGGGTAGCGACCAGTTGACTTGTCTCATCCGAAGCGCGAACACTCACCAGCCGGCAGTCTTTTAACGCGAGCCCCGGGAGCGCGAACAGGCTGTCGATCAGCGAGGCATCCGACCCAACGACACCTTCGGCAAAGATACGAGCCTTATCCGACTCAAGTACCCGCCATTTGATAAAGCTATTCCCACAGTCGAGCTCAAGAATCATCACGCAACCTCAGGCTTAGCTCACCACCGCTATATACTTTCTCAACACCATCCACGCTCAACCGCAATGCGCCTTGCCCATCGACCCCCAGCACCACGCCGTCAATCTGGTTCACGCCCGCGATGAGCGATACAGGCCGGCCCTGCCATAAATGGCTTTGCTCCCACTCACCCTGAATTGCCGAAAAGCCAGATGCCTGGTGACGCTCAAGATAAGCCTGCAGCTGCACTCCAAGACGCGCTACCAGGTAGTTGCGATCAACAGCACTGCCGCTCTCCAACTGTACGGAGCTCCATTGCTGATCGACCTCATCCGCCTTCTGCATGTTCACGTTGATGCCGATACCAATAACGACGTGACAGACGTCAGCGGGATCCCCGACCAGTTCCAGGAGAATTCCGGCGATCTTTTTCTGCCCGACCAAAACGTCATTTGGCCACTTCAACCCTGCACCACGAACACCCGCGTCGCGCAGCGCCTGCATAACTGCAAGTCCGACCACCAGGCTTAGCCCTTCCAACTGACGCATGCCGCCTTCGATCCGCATCACAAGGCTGTAGTAGACGTTTTGAGCGAAAGGACTGACCCACTTTCGTCCGCGCCTTCCCCTGCCTGCAGTTTGCTGCTCTGAAAGCACAAGAAATGGCGCAGTGCGACCCGATTCAATCAGCCGCAATGCCTCGGCATTGGTAGAGTCAATGGAGTCAGAGATATGAACAGGCCATGCAGGAACAGGTACATGCCGAGCTATTTCATCGGCACTTAACAGTATCAGGGGCGCAGCCAACTGATACCCCCTGCCGCGCACTTTATGGATAGGTAGACCCAATTCCGCCTCGAGATGCTGAAGCTGCTTCCATACAGCACTGCGACTGACACCCAAGGCAGCACCGAGCGCCTCCCCGGAGTGGAATCGACCATCTTTTAGAAGTTTCAACAACGTCAGCATGCAGGTCTCGCCTCACAATGAGGCACGCATGATAGCCATGCATTAGGCCATTGCATAGAAAGGCAGGACGTTAGCATTGAAGATGCTTGAAATTCGACCGCCCAAATTTTCCGACCGCCCAAAACAAAACCCCTGACTGCATAAGCAATCAGGGGTTCTGGAATTTAATCTTGACGATGACCTACTCTCACATGGGGAAACCCCACACTACCATCGGCGATGCATCGTTTCACTGCTGAGTTCGGGATGGGATCAGGTGGTTCCAATGCTCTATGGTCGTCAAGAAATTCGGGTACTGAGTCGTGGCCATTTGGCCTCGCTTCAGCAAATTGGGTATGTGATAGCTTTCGGTGTTTTGCAAGATCTCGAACTTTCGGTTCGTTTCGTCTTCACACACCGCAATTTGGTCTCTTCGACGCAAATTGCTTGGGTGTTATATGGTCAAGCCTCACGGGCAATTAGTATTGGTTAGCTCAACGCCTCACAGCGCTTACACACCCAACCTATCAACGTCGTAGTCTTCGACGGCCCTTCAGGGAACTCAAGGTTCCAGTGAGATCTCATCTTGAGGCTAGTTTCCCGCTTAGATGCTTTCAGCGGTTATCTATTCCGAACATAGCTACCCGGCAATGCCACTGGCGTGACAACCGGAACACCAGAGGTTCGTCCACTCCGGTCCTCTCGTACTAGGAGCAGCCCCTCTCAAATCTCAAACGTCCACGGCAGATAGGGACCGAACTGTCTCACGACGTTCTAAACCCAGCTCGCGTACCACTTTAAATGGCGAACAGCCATACCCTTGGGACCGGCTTCAGCCCCAGGATGTGATGAGCCGACATCGAGGTGCCAAACACCGCCGTCGATATGAACTCTTGGGCGGTATCAGCCTGTTATCCCCGGAGTACCTTTTATCCGTTGAGCGATGGCCCTTCCATACAGAACCACCGGATCACTAAGACCTACTTTCGTACCTGCTCGACGTGTCTGTCTCGCAGTCAAGCGCGCTTTTGCCTTTATACTCTACGACCGATTTCCGACCGGTCTGAGCGCACCTTCGTACTCCTCCGTTACTCTTTAGGAGGAGACCGCCCCAGTCAAACTACCCACCATACACTGTCCTCGATCCGGATAACGGACCTGAGTTAGAACCTCAAAGTTGCCAGGGTGGTATTTCAAGGTTGGCTCCACGCGAACTGGCGTCCACGCTTCAAAGCCTCCCACCTATCCTACACAAGCAAATTCAAAGTCCAGTGCAAAGCTATAGTAAAGGTTCACGGGGTCTTTCCGTCTAGCCGCGGATACACTGCATCTTCACAGCGATTTCAATTTCACTGAGTCTCGGGTGGAGACAGCGCCGCCATCGTTACGCCATTCGTGCAGGTCGGAACTTACCCGACAAGGAATTTCGCTACCTTAGGACCGTTATAGTTACGGCCGCCGTTTACCGGGGCTTCGATCAAGAGCTTCGCGTTAGCTAACCCCATCAATTAACCTTCCGGCACCGGGCAGGCGTCACACCCTATACGTCCACTTTCGTGTTTGCAGAGTGCTGTGTTTTTAATAAACAGTCGCAGCGGCCTGGTATCTTCGACCGGCATGAGCTTACGGAGCAAGTCCTTCACCCTCACCGGCGCACCTTCTCCCGAAGTTACGGTGCCATTTTGCCTAGTTCCTTCACCCGAGTTCTCTCAAGCGCCTTGGTATTCTCTACCCAACCACCTGTGTCGGTTTGGGGTACGGTTCCTGGTTACCTGAAGCTTAGAAGCTTTTCTTGGAAGCATGGCATCAACCACTTCGTCATCTAAAAGATGACTCGTCATCAGCTCTCGGCCTTAGAATCCCGGATTTACCTAAGATTCCAGCCTACCACCTTAAACTTGGACAACCAACGCCAAGCTGGCCTAGCCTTCTCCGTCCCTCCATCGCAATAACCAGAAGTACAGGAATATTAACCTGTTTTCCATCGACTACGCTTTTCAGCCTCGCCTTAGGGACCGACTAACCCTGCGTCGATTAACGTTGCGCAGGAAACCTTGGTCTTTCGGCGTGGGTGTTTTTCACACCCATTATCGTTACTCATGTCAGCATTCGCACTTCTGATACCTCCAGCAAGCTTCTCAACTCACCTTCACAGGCTTACAGAACGCTCCTCTACCGCATCACCCGAAGGTGATACCCGTAGCTTCGGTGTATGGTTTGAGCCCCGTTACATCTTCCGCGCAGGCCGACTCGACTAGTGAGCTATTACGCTTTCTTTAAAGGGTGGCTGCTTCTAAGCCAACCTCCTAGCTGTCTAAGCCTTCCCACATCGTTTCCCACTTAACCATAACTTTGGGACCTTAGCTGACGGTCTGGGTTGTTTCCCTTTTCACGACGGACGTTAGCACCCGCCGTGTGTCTCCCATGCTCGGCACTTGTAGGTATTCGGAGTTTGCATCGGTTTGGTAAGTCGGGATGACCCCCTAGCCGAAACAGTGCTCTACCCCCTACAGTGATACATGAGGCGCTACCTAAATAGCTTTCGAGGAGAACCAGCTATCTCCGAGCTTGATTAGCCTTTCACTCCGATCCACAGGTCATCCGCTAACTTTTCAACGGTAGTCGGTTCGGTCCTCCAGTTAGTGTTACCCAACCTTCAACCTGCCCATGGATAGATCGCCCGGTTTCGGGTCTATTCCCAGCGACTAGACGCCCTATTAAGACTCGCTTTCGCTACGCCTCCCCTATTCGGTTAAGCTCGCCACTGAAAATAAGTCGCTGACCCATTATACAAAAGGTACGCAGTCACAGAACAAAGTCTGCTCCCACTGCTTGTACGCATACGGTTTCAGGATCTATTTCACTCCCCTCTCCGGGGTTCTTTTCGCCTTTCCCTCACGGTACTAGTTCACTATCGGTCAGTCAGTAGTATTTAGCCTTGGAGGATGGTCCCCCCATATTCAGACAAAGTTTCTCGTGCTCCGTCCTACTCGATTTCATGACTAAGAGATTTTCGCGTACAGGGCTATCACCCACTATGGCCGCACTTTCCAGAGCGTTCCGCTAATCTCAAAGCCACTTAAGGGCTAGTCCCCGTTCGCTCGCCACTACTAAGGGAATCTCGGTTGATTTCTTTTCCTCAGGGTACTTAGATGTTTCAGTTCCCCTGGTTCGCTCCATACACCTATGTATTCAGTGTAAGGTAACCATCTTATGATGGCTGGGTTCCCCCATTCAGACATCTCCGGATCAAAGTCTGTTTGCCGACTCCCCGAAGCTTTTCGCAGGCTACCACGTCTTTCATCGCCTCTGACTGCCAAGGCATCCACCGTATGCGCTTCTTCACTTGACCATATAACCCCAAGCAATCTGGTTATACTGTGAAGACGACATTCGCCGAAAATTCGCAATTACTTACAAATTTTACCTTAGCCTGATCCGTTACCAGTGAAAGTAACGTTCAGTCTATCTTTCTATCACATACCCAAATTTTTAAAGAACGATCTAATCAAAGACTAGAAATCAATATTCATTGGCGAATATTCATTTCTAAACTCTAACAGTAGAAACAGTTAATGGTGGAGCCAAACGGGATCGAACCGTTGACCTCCTGCGTGCAAGGCAGGCGCTCTCCCAGCTGAGCTATGGCCCCATAACAAAATTGGTGGGTCTGGGCAGATTCGAACTGCCGACCTCACCCTTATCAGGGGTGCGCTCTAACCAACTGAGCTACAGACCCAATTTCGAGCGCGTAACTGATTAGCTAAGAGCTATCAGCTTGGAGCTTAAAGCTGCTTCTATCGTCTTCTTCAATGAATCAAGCAATTCGTGTGGGAACTTATGGAGCAGCTGATGTCGTCGATTAAGGAGGTGATCCAGCCGCAGGTTCCCCTACGGCTACCTTGTTACGACTTCACCCCAGTCATGAATCACACCGTGGTAACCGTCCCCCGAAGGTTAGACTAGCTACTTCTGGTGCAACCCACTCCCATGGTGTGACGGGCGGTGTGTACAAGGCCCGGGAACGTATTCACCGCGACATTCTGATTCGCGATTACTAGCGATTCCGACTTCACGCAGTCGAGTTGCAGACTGCGATCCGGACTACGATCGGTTTTCTGGGATTAGCTCCACCTCGCGGCTTGGCAACCCTCTGTACCGACCATTGTAGCACGTGTGTAGCCCAGGCCGTAAGGGCCATGATGACTTGACGTCATCCCCACCTTCCTCCGGTTTGTCACCGGCAGTCTCCTTAGAGTGCCCACCATTACGTGCTGGTAACTAAGGACAAGGGTTGCGCTCGTTACGGGACTTAACCCAACATCTCACGACACGAGCTGACGACAGCCATGCAGCACCTGTCTCAATGTTCCCGAAGGCACCAATCTATCTCTAGAAAGTTCATTGGATGTCAAGGCCTGGTAAGGTTCTTCGCGTTGCTTCGAATTAAACCACATGCTCCACCGCTTGTGCGGGCCCCCGTCAATTCATTTGAGTTTTAACCTTGCGGCCGTACTCCCCAGGCGGTCAACTTAATGCGTTAGCTGCGCCACTAAGAGCTCAAGGCTCCCAACGGCTAGTTGACATCGTTTACGGCGTGGACTACCAGGGTATCTAATCCTGTTTGCTCCCCACGCTTTCGCACCTCAGTGTCAGTATCAGTCCAGGTGGTCGCCTTCGCCACTGGTGTTCCTTCCTATATCTACGCATTTCACCGCTACACAGGAAATTCCACCACCCTCTACCATACTCTAGCTCGTCAGTTTTGAATGCAGTTCCCAGGTTGAGCCCGGGGATTTCACATCCAACTTAACGAACCACCTACGCGCGCTTTACGCCCAGTAATTCCGATTAACGCTTGCACCCTCTGTATTACCGCGGCTGCTGGCACAGAGTTAGCCGGTGCTTATTCTGTCGGTAACGTCAAAACAGCAAAGTATTAATTTACTGCCCTTCCTCCCAACTTAAAGTGCTTTACAATCCGAAGACCTTCTTCACACACGCGGCATGGCTGGATCAGGCTTTCGCCCATTGTCCAATATTCCCCACTGCTGCCTCCCGTAGGAGTCTGGACCGTGTCTCAGTTCCAGTGTGACTGATCATCCTCTCAGACCAGTTACGGATCGTCGCCTTGGTGAGCCATTACCCCACCAACTAGCTAATCCGACCTAGGCTCATCTGATAGCGCAAGGCCCGAAGGTCCCCTGCTTTCCCCCGTAGGACGTATGCGGTATTAGCGTCCGTTTCCGGACGTTATCCCCCACTACCAGGCAGATTCCTAGGCATTACTCACCCGTCCGCCGCTCTCAAGAGAAGCAAGCTTCTCTCTACCGCTCGACTTGCATGTGTTAGGCCTGCCGCCAGCGTTCAATCTGAGCCATGATCAAACTCTTCAGTTCAAACATCTTTGGGTTTTTAAGAAACCCTAAACTTGGCTCAGCAATCGTTGGTTACATCTTTGATTTCTCGCGGAGTAACTTGTGATGCTGATAATCTTGTTGACTATCAGTCTGACTCCACAAGCACCCACACGAATTGCTTGATTCAGTTGTTAAAGAGCGGTTGGTTAAGATCTTTCGTCTCAACCGAGGCGCGCATTCTACAGCAGCCTCATTTGCTGTCAAGTGATTATTTTCAGAAGTTTTCAAAGTTTCCTTTGTAACTTCAACCACTTGCGCTTCCGATCTCTCGTTAGCGGGAGGCGAATTCTACAGCGTTACACGCTGCTGTCAACACCTCTTTTTCTCCGCTTTCGACCGAGAGGATCGAAACGTTAATAGGGCCAAACAACACTGCCTTACTAACTCCTTCTGGGCTTCGATGATCTGAAGCTACTCGCTGTCGAAACCTACATAACTCTTTGTTTACCAAGGAGTTTTCCGTTTCGACTGCGCCGGAAGTGGGGCGAATTATAGACAGATATAAAACGCCGTCAACAGTTAATTTCAGGTTTATTCGGATTTAAGCGTAATACGCGCAAATGCCTTCTTGCCGGCCTGGCAAACGTGGGTCGCGCCCAGCTCGTATATAAAGGTGCGATCGACAACCTCACCATCTATACGCACACCGCCAGACCCCAGAAGGTCGCGCGCCACCGCCGAGTTCTTCACCAGGCCCGCCTTATTAAGGACGGCAGCGATCGGCATTGCCTCGCCAGCAGTCAATTCAATCTCAGGCAGATCATCCGGCAGCTCGCCATCCTTCATACGGTTACCCGCAGCACGGTGAGCACTGGCCGCAGCCTCTTCACCATGGAAGCGCGCAACAATCTCTTCAGCCAGCTTGATCTTCACATCCCGCGGGTTAGCCCCAGCTTCCACTTCAGCACGCAATGCATTGATCTCATCCATCGAGCGGAAACTCAACAGTTCGAAGTAACGCCACATCAGCGCATCCGGAATCGAAACCAGCTTACCGTACATCACACCCGGCGCCTCCTGGATACCGACATAGTTACCCAGGGACTTGGACATCTTCTTGACGCCATCCAGCCCTTCCAGCAACGGCATCGTCAGAATGCACTGAGCCTCTTGCCCATACGCACGCTGCAGCTCACGCCCCATCAGCAGGTTGAACTTCTGATCAGTACCGCCCAGCTCGACATCGGCACGCAACGCCACCGAGTCATACCCTTGAACCAATGGGTACAGGAACTCATGGATAGCGATCGGCTGATTAGTGGAGTATCGCTTATCGAAGTCATCGCGCTCGAGCATGCGAGCAACGGTGTACTGGGACGTAAGACGAATGAAATCCGCCGGCCCCATCTGATCCATCCAGGTGGAGTTGAAGGCAACCTCGGTCTTGGCCGGATCAAGAATCTTGAAGACCTGGGTCTTGTAGGTCTCGGCGTTATCGAGAACCTGCTCACGGGTCAGCGGCGGACGCGTAGCGCTCTTGCCGCTCGGATCGCCGATCATCCCGGTGAAGTCACCTATAAGGAAGATCACCTGATGCCCCAGTTCCTGGAACTGGCGCAGCTTATTAATAAGCACCGTATGCCCAAGGTGCAGATCCGGCGCCGTCGGATCAAAGCCGGCCTTAATACGCAGGGGCTGGCCACGCTTGAGCTTTTCGATCAGCTCAGCTTCGACCAACAGTTCTTCCGCACCACGTTTGATCAGCGCTAGCTGCTCTTCAACCGACTTCATAACAGACCCGCAAGGCTCAGATTCAAAAGGGAACCAACCATACAAGATCAGGGACTAATTACAAGTTTTGCCCTGCGCACGGACACCGTTCAGCAAGCCCAGCGTTCGCAAGCTTGCACCACAGATGATTTGGTTATATTTTATACAGTTATTTCATCTTCATCATGTCATTCATCTTTTCCAATTCATCTTTTCAAAGTCAAAATTACTTATGACCACAGAACCGTCTAAAGCGCCGCCGCTTTACCCGAAGACCCACCTGCTCGCCGCAAGTGGGATCGCCGCCCTTCTGAGCCTGGCACTCCTGATATTTCCTTCCAGCGACGTAGAAGCCAAACGAACGACCCTAAGCCTTGACCTTGAAAGTCCGGTTGAGCAACTGACACAAGATCAAGACGCTTCCGACGCACTTCAAGCCACAAATGGCGCAGCCGAATCGCCGTTTGCCCAGATCGAAAGCAGCGCCGAAGACACCAAGGAAACCGCGCAGGCCGAACCTGCGGTAGTAGAGGCACCCAAGAACCCGCTGCACCGGGAAGTCATTGTTGCCAAGGGCGACACCCTTTCGACCCTGTTCGAAAAGGTCGGCCTCCCCGCCGCGACGGTCAACGATGTACTGGCAAGCGACAAGCAGGCCAAGCAATTCACCCAACTCAAGCATGGCCAGAAGCTTGAATTCGAACTGGCGCCCGACGGCCAGTTGACCAACCTGCACAGCAACGTCAGCGACCTGGAAAGCATCACCCTGACCAAAGGCGCCAAGGGCTTTGCGTTCAACCGCATCACCACCAAGCCGGTCATGCGCTCCGCCTATGTACACGGCGTGATCAACAGCTCGCTGTCGCAGTCCGCCGCCCGCGCCGGCCTGTCCCACAGCATGACCATGGACATGGCCAGCGTGTTTGGCTACGACATCGACTTCGCCCAGGACATTCGCCAGGGCGACGAATTCGACGTGATCTACGAACAGAAGGTCGCCAACGGCAAGGTCGTCGGCACCGGTAACATCCTTTCTGCGCGGTTTACCAACCGTGGCAAGACCTACACCGCCGTGCGCTACACCAACAAACAAGGCAACAGCAGCTACTACACCGCCGACGGCAACAGCATGCGCAAGGCGTTCATCCGTACCCCGGTTGACTTCGCCCGTATTAGCTCGCGTTTCTCGATGGGTCGCAAGCATCCAATTCTGAACAAAATTCGCGCTCACAAAGGCGTCGACTACGCCGCCCCGCGTGGCACGCCGATCAAGGCTGCCGGTGACGGCAAGGTCTTGCTGGCTGGTCGCCGTGGCGGCTACGGCAACACCGTGATCATCCAGCACGGGGCCACCTACCGCACGCTGTATGGCCACATGCAAGGTTTCGCCAAGGGCATCCAGACCGGCGGCAACGTCAAGCAGGGCCAGGTGATCGGTTACATCGGCACTACCGGGCTGTCCACCGGCCCGCACTTGCACTACGAGTTCCAGGTCAACGGCGTGCACGTCGACCCACTGGGCCAGAAGCTGCCAATGGCCGACCCGATCGCCAAGGCCGAGCGCGCTCGCTTCCTGCAGCAGAGCCAGCCATTGATGGCCCGCATGGACCAGGAGCGCTCTACTCTCCTGGCTTCGGCGAAGCGCTAAGCCATGTCGCTCTATATAGGTGTGATGTCCGGGACCAGCCTTGATGGCCTGGACATTGCGCTGACCGAGCAAGGCCCGGCGATCAAGCTGATCGCCACCCACTACATCCCCATGCCTGAATCCCTGCGTTCCGAGCTGCTTGGCCTGTGCGCCAGCGGCCCGGACGAGATTGCCCGTTCGGCGCTCGCGCAGCAGAACTGGGTGACGCTTGCCGCCCAAGGTATTCACGCCCTACTCGATCAGCAGAACCTCAAGCCCCAGGACATTCGAGCGATTGGCAGCCACGGCCAAACCATTCGTCACGAACCTGCACGGGGTTTTACCGTGCAGATCGGCAACCCGGCACTGCTCACCGAATTGACCGGAATCACCGTCGTCAGTGATTTCCGTAGCCGCGATGTCGCCGCCGGAGGCCAAGGCGCCCCGCTGGTGCCTGCATTTCATGAGGCATTGTTTGGCGAGCGCACGGGCAACCGCGCCGTGCTGAATGTGGGCGGCTTCAGCAACCTCAGCCTGATCGAGACCGGCAAACCGGTCGCGGGCTTCGACTGCGGCCCGGGGAATGTCCTGCTGGATGCCTGGATTCACCAGCAACGCGGCGAGAACTTCGACCGCGATGGCCAGTGGGCTGCCAGCGGAAAAATTGAACCCCAGCTACTCAAGGCATTGCTCAGCGATCCGTTCTTTGTGACCAAGGGGCCAAAAAGCACCGGTCGCGAGGTCTTCAACCTGGGATGGCTTGAGCATCACCTGGGACGATTGCCGCCATTCGCAGCCCAGGACGTGCAAGCCACATTGCTCGAGCTGACTGCCCTGACCATCGTCGAATCCCTGCAAACCGCCCAACCACAGACCGAAACCCTGCTGGTCTGCGGCGGCGGCGCCCACAACGCAACCCTGATGAGCCGCCTGAGCGCCCTGCTGCCGGCGACCCAGGTCAGCAGCACCGCCACCTGCGGCGTAGACCCTGACTGGGTCGAAGCCATGGCGTTCGCCTGGCTGGCCCATTGCTGCCTGGAAGGCATCGCCGCCAACCGCCCCAGCGTCACCGGCGCCCGCGGCCTTCGTGTACTCGGCGCGATCTACCCCGCCTGAATCCCACACAGCAAAACGCCGCTTGGCCCTATCAAGGCCAAGCGGCGTTTTTATATCCGCTGTCGATCAGATCGAGAACGAAGACCCGCAACCACAAGTGGTGGTGGCATTCGGGTTCTTGATCACGAAGCGCGAACCTTCCAGACCTTCCTGATAGTCCACCTCGGCTCCTGCCAGGTACTGGAAGCTCATCGGATCGACAACCAGGCTGACGCCCTCGCGCTCAACGATGGTGTCGTCATCGGCCACGTCTTCATCGAAGGTAAAACCGTACTGAAACCCTGAACAACCGCCGCCCGTAACAAATACGCGCAGCTTCAAGCGATCATTACCCTCTTCATCGACCAGGCTCTTCACCTTGTGCGCAGCACCGTGGGTGAATTGCAAAGCCGTGGGGGTGAAGGATTCAACGCTCATGCTGATAATCTCCCGGCGTAGCGCCGCCATATGCGTGATGGCGGGCATTATCCGCTTCTCCTAGAAAAGCGGTCAACTATTGTTACGGTATATCAATCTGCGCAGCGGCCATTAAAAACACGAAAGGCCCGATCAACGGGCCTTTGCGCAACAGCAGAAAATTTACGGCAGCATGCCCGCGTGGGACAGGCCCAGCTTCTCATCCAGGCCAAACAGGATGTTCATGTTCTGCACAGCCTGGCCCGAAGCGCCCTTGACCAGGTTGTCGATGACCGACAATACCACCACCAGGTCACCATCCTGTGGACGATGCACTGCGATACGGCACACGTTGGCACCGCGCACGCTGCGGGTCTCCGGGTGGCTGCCCGCCGGCATCACATCGACGAACGGCTCATTGGCATAGCGCTTTTCAAACAGCGCCTGCAGGTCTACCGAGCGATCAACGACTGTCGCATACAGTGTGGAGTGGATCCCGCGGATCATCGGTGTCAGGTGCGGAACAAACGTCAGGCCGACATCCTTGCCCGCAGCACGACGCAGCCCCTGGCGAATTTCCGGCAAGTGACGATGGCCTTTGACTGCATAGGCTTTCATGCTTTCCGACGTCTCGGAGTAAAGCGAACCTACAGCGGCCCCACGACCAGCACCACTGACGCCCGACTTGCAGTCAGCAATCAGCCGCGATGCATCCGCCAGCCCGGCTTCCAGCAATGGCAGGAAACCCAACTGCGTAGCCGTCGGATAGCAACCCGGCACAGCGATCAGGCGTGCTTGCTTGATCTGCTCACGATTGACTTCCGGCAGGCCGTACACCGCCTCTTCCAGCAACTGCGGTGCACCGTGAGGCTGGCCGTACCACTTGGCCCACTCATCGGCGTCCTGCAGGCGGAAGTCTGCCGACAAGTCGATCACCTTGGTGCCGGCGGCCAGCAACTCGCCCGCCAGGGCATGGGCCACACCGTGAGGCGTGGCAAAGAACACCACATCACACGCGCCCAGGGTCTTGATATCCGGAACGCTGAACGCCAGGCCGTCATAGTGGCCTCGCAGGTTCGGGTACATATCGGCCACAGCCAGGCCGGCCTCGGATCGGGAAGTGATCACCACCACCTCAGCTTGCGGATGCTGAGCCAACAGACGCAGCAATTCGACACCGGTGTAACCCGTGCCGCCGACGATACCGACCTTGACCATAAACCTGCCCTCAACGAACCCACTGGAAAGCCGTCGATAATAGGGTTCGTATCGTCCTGCGACAACCTTCAACATGACGTGTAGACGCAAGAGCCACTACTATCTTCAGCTACCGTGAACCTGGGAATAACTAAAAATGCTTTATCTATGGGTCAAAGCCTTTCATATCGTCAGCATCGTCTGCTGGTTTGCCGCGCTGTTCTACCTTCCGCGCCTGTTCGTCTACCACGCCCAAAGCGAGGACACCATCAGCAAGGAACGCTTCAGCGTGATGGAGCGCAAGCTGTACCGCGGCATCATGGGCCCGGCGATGATCGCCAGCCTGGTGTTCGGCGGCTGGCTGATCTACCTCAACCCGGCCATCTTTCAATCCGGCGGGTGGATCCACGCCAAGTTGACTCTGGTAGTACTGCTCATCGGCTACCACCATATGTGCGGCGCGCAGGTAAAACGTTTCGCCCGTGGCGAAAACACCCGCAGCCATGTCTTTTATCGCTGGTTCAATGAAGTGCCAGTTCTGATATTGCTGGCTATCGTAATTTTGGTCGTGGTCAAACCGTTCTAATCTCTATTACTCGGGGTACTTCCAATGTCGCTGCCCGCTTCGCTCGAACAAAATCTGCGCCTGCCCGTCGTGGCTGCGCCGATGTTTCTGATCTCCAACCCGCAACTGGTGCTGGCCTGCTGCCGCAACGGGATCGTCGGCAGCTTCCCTGCCCTCAACCAGCGGGAAAGCAGCGGCTTCAAGGCGTGGCTGGAAGAAATCGAAGCGGGCCTGGCGCTGCTGGATAACCCGGCGCCCTATGCGGTCAACCTGATCGTGCACAACAGTAACCCGCGGGTGGAAGCTGACCTGGCGATCTGCGTCGAGCACAAGGTGCCGATCGTCATCACCAGCCTGGGCGCGGTGAAAGAATTGGTAGACGCGGTGCATAGCTACGGCGGCCTGGTATTCCACGATGTCACCACCCGGCGCCACGCCGAAAAAGCCGCTGAAGCCGGCGTCGATGGCCTGATCGCCGTTGCGGCGGGCGCCGGTGGCCACGCCGGCACCTGGAGCCCGTTCTCGCTGATCGCAGAAATCCGTCAGTTCTTCGACAAAACCCTGCTGCTCGCCGGCTGCCTGAACCACGGCCACGAAATCCTCGCCGCGCAACTGCTCGGCGCCGACCTGGCCTATTTCGGCACGCGTTTTATCGGCACCACCGAAAGCCATGCCCCGGATGCCTATAAAGAGATGCTGCTCACATCGCGCGCCGCCGACATCGTGCACACTCCAGCCGTCTCCGGTGTTCCCGCAAGCTTCATGCGCCAGAGCCTGGAAAATGCCGGTTTCGACCTCGCCGCGCTGCAAGGCAAGGGTGAAGTCAATTTTGGCTCCAAGCTCAAGCCACTCAACGACGAAGCCAAAGCCTGGAAGACCGTGTGGTCCGCCGGCCAGGGCGTCGGAGAGATTGATGATTTGCCCAGCGTCGATGAACTCGTGGCCCGCCTGGATGCCGAATACCGCAAGGCGCTCGAGCATGCGGCACAATTGCCTGAACGCTGGCCACGCTGATCCGCGATCCAAAGCCTGCTGATCAAGGCAGGCCTCCCCTATTCAAGTGACAAGGATGCCCGCATGAGCGACAACCGTTTCAAGATTGTGTTTGATGGCGCATTGCTCCCGGGTGTCGAAAGCACCACCGCCAAGCTGAACCTCGCCGAGTTGTTCAAAAGTGATGTCGACGCGATCGAAAAGCTTTTCACCGGCCGCCCGGTCGCGCTGAAACGCGACCTTTCCCGCGCCGATGCCGAGACCTATCTGCAAGCGCTGAAAAACGCCGGGGTGGATGCGCGGATAGAAGAAGAGCAGCCGGTCGCCTTCAGCCTTGCCGAAACCCATGAAACGGACTCCGGCAGCGCGACTGACTACACCCGCCCCGCCGCATCGCCTTACGCCCCGCCCCGGGCCGCGGTTGGCGAGAACCTGCCGGAGTTTTCCACCCTTAAGGTATTCACCGTCAACGGCCGGATCGGACGCCTGCGCTTCCTGGCGTGGACGCTGGTGCTGAGCGTGGTGATCCTCCTCGTCTCAAGCGTGTTCTTCACCGTCGGACTTGGTATCGCTGCGGTCTCTCCGACGATTGCCATGGTCATTGGCTTCCTGGTGGGGATTGCCATACTCGTGGCCGCTGTGTGGGTCAGCGTACAGATCACCGTGCAGCGCCTGCATGACCTGGGCTGGTCCGGCTGGCTGTGGTTCCTGCACCTGGTGCCCTTCGTTGGCAGCATCTTCCCGATCCTGCTGATGGTCCTCCCCGGTAACACGGGCGCAAACCAGTACGGCCCGCCACCACCGCGTAACTCCACTGCGGTGAAAATCCTCTCCGCATTGTGGCTCGCATTCATTCCGCTGGTATTTGCCGGCGCGGTGTTGGTGGGCATGAGCGGCTACCTGGATCAACTGGAAAGCGATGTAGGCGGCAGCTACGAAAGCAGCTCCATCAACTCCGATGACGACAGCGACCAGGCCACCACCGTCGATGAAGTCGATGTGCAAAGTGCTGACGACACAGCCGAACCTGTAGACTCTACGCAACAGTGAAAAACGCCCGACGCCTGTGACGCCTCTGTCACAGGCCCGGTAGCGTTGCGATGGAGAAACGCATGACCCGTTACGCTCTGATCACCGGTGCCTCCAGCGGCATCGGCCTGGCCTTGGCCGAAGCACTGGCCCGTCGCGGCCGCAGCTTGATTCTGGTGGCCCGCCAGCGTGATCAGTTGGAAAGCATTGCAATCGAATTGACTCAGCGCTTCGGCGTCGAGGTGCTGTTCCGCGCCTGTGACCTGGGCGAGCCCCTGCGGCTCTCCGGGTTCCTGCTGGAACTGGAAGAAGGCGAGCGGCAGATCGACCTGCTGGTCAACTGCGCCGGCATCGGTACCAGCGGCCCGTTCCTGGCGCAGGACTGGATGACCGAGCAGGACCTGATGGAGGTCAACATCCTCGCCCTGACCCGCATGTGCCACGCCCTCGGCAACGCCATGGCCCTGCACGGCGGCGGGCAGATTCTCAACGTCGCGTCGGTTGCCGCGTTCCAACCCGGCCCGTGGATGAGCACTTACTACGCCAGCAAGGCCTACGTGCTGCACTTTTCCGAAGGCTTGCGCGAGGAACTGAAGACCTGCGGCATCAAGGTTTCCGTTCTTTGCCCCGGCCCGACCCGCACCGCATTCTTCGGCACCGCCCAAATGGACACCGCCAAGCTGGATCGCAGCCAACAGTTGATGAGCCCGGAAGAAGTCGCGCTCTACACCGTGCGTGCGCTGGCCAGGAACAAAGCCATCATCATTCCCGGCCGGCGTAATCGCTGGCTGGCGTTCAGCCCGCGCCTGAGCCCGCGCTGGCTGACCCGCAAGATTGCCGGCGCGATCAACAAGGCCTATTGCCCGCGCTGATCGCCTGAGTACACTCACCCTGCACTTTCACAATGGAGAAACAGCTGTGGATACTCTGTTCACCAAGATCATCAACAGAGAAATACCCGCGAAGATCATCTACGAGGATGACCAGGTCCTGGCCTTCCACGACATCGCGCCAATGGCACCCGTGCATTTCCTGGTGATTCCGAAAAAGCCGATCCGCACCCTCAACGACCTCACCGAGGAAGACAAGGCGCTGGCCGGGCATATCCTGTTCACCGCCCAGCGCCTGGCGGTTGAGCAAGGCTGCGAAAAGGGCTTCCGTGTGGTGATGAACTGCAACGAAGATGGCGGACAGACCGTTTATCACATCCACATGCATGTTCTGGGTCAACGCCAGATGAACTGGCCGCCGGGCTGAGCACTACCTGTGGCAAGGGAGCTTGCTGTGGCGAGGGAGCTTGCTCCCGCTGGGCTGCGTAGCAGCCCCAAAAACGAGAGCGCTGCGCACTCCAGCGGGAGCAAGCTCCCTCGCCACACAAGCAATTTGACCCAGCGCAAACGCTTCCCCCTCTCTTGCGGTAAACTGGCCGCCGAGATTCTTCCCGGAGGTCAGCATGACTACCCAACGTCACTACTCGCCGATTGATCGTCTGTTGCTGCAAGCCGATACGGCCATGCGCACGCTGCTGCCATTCAGCGGCCAACCGCACCGCCCGTCGCCCGCCATCGTGCGGCCCGAAGCGCAGATGAGCGAGACCGACACCCGCCACGTCGCCGGCCTGATGCGTATCAACCATACCGGTGAGGTCTGTGCCCAGGCGCTGTACCAGGGCCAGGCCCTGACCGCCAAGCTGCCGCAAGTGCGCGCCGCGATGGAACATGCCGCCGAAGAAGAAATCGATCACCTGGCCTGGTGCGAACAACGCATTCGCCAGTTGAACAGCCATCCGAGCGTGCTGAACCCGCTGTTCTACGGCTTATCGTTTGGCATTGGTGCGGTGGCCGGACTGATCAGCGACAAAGTCAGCCTGGGTTTTGTGGCCGCCACCGAGCATCAGGTGTGCAAACACCTCAATGAACACCTCGAGCAACTGCCGGCTGAAGACGAAAAGTCCCGGGCGATTCTTGAGCAGATGCGCATTGATGAAGAACATCACGCCGAAAGCGCGCTGGACGCGGGCGGCTTCCGCTTCCCGGCACCGGTGAAATTTGGCATGAGCCTGCTGGCCAAGGTCATGACCAAAAGCACGTACCGCATCTAGTTTCAGCAGAAAACAAAAAAGGGCGCTATCAAGCGCCCTTTCTTTTTGCCTGCCGATTGAAGAATCAGCCCAACTCAATGATCTCGTAATCATGAGTGATGGCAACGCCCGCAGCGCCCAGCATGATCGAGGCCGAGCAGTACTTCTCCGCCGACAACTCGATGGCCCGCTTGACCTGGGCTTCTTTCAACGCCCGGCCCTTGACGACAAAGTGCATGTGGATCCTGGTAAACACCTTCGGGTCTTCGGTGGCACGCTCGGCTTCCAGGAATGCTTCGCAGCTTTCCACCGCCTGGCGGGACTTCTTCAGGATGCTCACCACATCGAAATTGCTGCAACCGCCTACACCGAGCAGGAGCATTTCCATCGGGCGTACGCCCAGGTTGCGGCCACCGGCTTCCGGCGGGCCGTCCATGACCACCACGTGGCCACTGCCCGACTCACCGAGGAACATGGCTTCGCCCGCCCATTGGATGCGTGCCTTCATCGCCCAGACTCCACTGCTAAAAAAGGGTCGCCAGCTTAGCACAGCACTTTGGGCCGGCAGCGTTTCCCATGAAAGCGATCAACAGCAGGGTTTGCTGGGTAAATTCCCTAATGAAGTCAGAATGTGTCTGTTAAGCTGGCGCCAAATCAATGGCGCATTGCCATCCATTGGATGATGTAGCTTAGCCGTTGATCGCGCTGGATAAAAAAACAAGCTCACCAACACCGTGCAGTCTTTTCGGGATACAACCATGGTTGCTATTACTCCCACACCCAAAATCAAGAACCTCGACAAACTGCTCATGCATTGTCAGCGCCGGCGTCATCCAGCCAAGCACAACATCATCTGCGCGGGCGAGCGCTCGGAATCCCTGTTCTTCATTATCAAAGGCTCGGTCACTATCCTGATCGAGGATGACGATGGTCGCGAAATGATCATCGCCTACCTCAATACCGGTGATTTCTTCGGTGAACTCGGGCTTTTCGAACAAGCCGGCAAGGAACAGCAACGCAGTGCCTGGGTGCGGGCCAAGGTCGAATGCGAAGTCGCCGAGATCAGCTATACGAAATTTCGCGAACTGGCCCAGCAGGATCCCGACATTCTGTACGCCCTGAGCGGCCAGATCGCACAGCGCCTGAGAGACACCACGCGCAAAGTCGGCGACCTGGCGTTCTTCGACGTCACCGGCCGGGTTGCCCGCTGCCTGCTGGAGTTGTGCAAGCAACCGGACGCCATGACCCATCCCGACGGGATGCAGATCAAGATCACCCGCCAGGAAATCGGGCGGATCGTCGGTTGCTCAAGGGAAATGGTTGGCCGCGTGCTCAAGGACCTGGAGGAACGCAACCTGGTGCATGTCAAAGGCAAGACCATGGTGGTCTTCGGTACGCGTTAAACCGGCAGGAAACTCGCAAGCATCTGACGGTACAACGTATCAAGCCGGGCAATCGCATCTGGCGCCGCAAAGGCTTCGTGCAGGGCGATGTGGCTTTCGGCGCGCACCCGTTGTTCCAGGCCGCATGCTTCATTGAAGCGATTGACCGCGGCGATCAACTCGACGCGATCGTCATCCAGCAGCAACGCACCATGCACCAACCCCACCGGGCGCCCGCCACTCTGGCGCCAGCGCTGGGCGGTACCGACCATTTTGCGACCATCAAGGTTGACGTTGTAGCGACCGTCGCAAAACGCACCGTCGATCTCGCCCACCGACGCGTTGCCACCCAACTCGATCAGCAGGTCGCAAATCGGCTGGCACAGACGCTGGTAGCCGGTTTCGATACGGCCCTGGTCACCTTCACTGCGTGGTGGCGCGTAGACTAACGCGATATTGACCGTGGCTGCCGATTGCGGAACAGGCTCACCGCCCGTTTCCCGCAGCAGCACCGGCCAACCGGCGTCTGCCGACACCTGGCTGGCGGTCTCGAATGCCGGAAGGCGGCTCAAACGACGAGGCATCACCAACGCTTGATCGCTGGGCTGCCAGAACAGCAGGCCGAACGGTTGCTCGCCGGCACAGACCGCGGCGAGCAAATCCTGCTCGGCCTTAAGGCCTGCCTCGACCGTCATCGCCACCGGCTGGGTCATCATCAATCCAGGGTCGAGCCACTGACGGCAACGCCACGCTCCGGGAAGAACAGGCGCTGCAATTCAGCCCCCGGGTTCTCGGCACGCATGAAGGTTTCGCCGACGAGGAACGAGTACACGCCGCTGATTTCCATCAGTTCCACATCGGCGCGATTGACGATGCCGCTTTCGGTGATCACCAACCGGTCGCGCGGGATGCGCGGCAACAGGTCGAGGGTGTTTTCCAGGCTGACTTCGAAGGTGTGCAGGTTGCGGTTGTTGACGCCCACCAACGGTGTGTCGAGGGTTTTCAACGCGCGTTCCAGTTCATCACCGTCGTGCACTTCCACCAGCACGTCGAGGCCGACGCTCTTGGCCACGGCCGCCAGTTCAGCCATTTTCACGTCATCCAGTGCGGAGACGATCAACAGCACGCAATCGGCGCCCAAGGCACGGGCTTCGACGATCTGGTAGGGGTCGACCATGAAGTCCTTGCGGATCACCGGCAGCGAACACGCCGCACGCGCTTGCTGCAGGTACAGGTCGGCACCCTGGAAATAGTCGATATCGGTCAACACCGAGAGGCACGTCGCGCCGCCCTTCTCGTAGCTTTTGGCGATGTCTTCAGGGATGAAGATCTCGCGAATCACGCCCTTACTCGGCGAAGCCTTCTTGATTTCAGCGATAACGGCCGGCTGTTTTTCCTTGGCCTGCTTGATCAGCGCATTGGCGAACCCACGCGGTGCATCAGCGGTTTTCGCCAGGCCTTCCAGCTCAGCCAGGCTGACCCGGGCACGGCGCTCGGCGACTTCTTCTGCCTTGCGGGCCAGGATTTTTTCCAGAACGGTCGGAACACTCATCCTTCATTCTCCACTTTGAACACCGCAGTAAACGCACCCAGTTCTTCGAGCTTTTCGCGCGCCAGCCCGGTATGCAATGCATCATGAGCGAGGGCAACACCCTCTTTAAGACTGTAGGCGTGATCCGCGGCGTACAGCGCCGCACCGGCGTTGAGCACAATCATTTCTGCGGCTTTCTGGCCGTTTTCGGTCTTGCGGCGTCCCAGGGCATCGCGAATCAGTTCAAGGGAGGCGGCCGGGCTTTCTACTGCCAGGCCGTGCAGGCTCTGGCTTTTCATGCCGAGGTCTTCTGGCTCGACCCAATACTCGGTGACCTGGTCGTTCTTCAACTCCGCCACGAAGGTCGGTGCCGCCAGGCTGAACTCGTCGAGGCCATCCTTGGAATGCACCACCAGCACGTGCTTGCTGCCCAGGCGCTGCAGGACTTCAGCCAATGGCCGGCACAGCGCCTGGCTGAACACGCCCACTACCTGATGCTTCACACCGGCCGGATTCGTAAGCGGGCCGAGCATGTTGAACAGGGTACGCAAGCCCAAGTCCTTGCGCGGGCCGGCGGCGTGTTTCATCGCGCCGTGATGGGACTGGGCAAACATGAAGCCGATACCGACATGATCGATGCAGCGCGCCACTTGTACCGGGGTCAGGTTCAGGTAGATGCCTGCAGCTTCCAGCAAATCGGCGCTGCCGCTTTTACCCGACACCGCGCGGTTACCATGCTTGGCCACGGTGCAGCCGGCAGCGGCCACCACAAAGGAAGAAGCCGTCGACACGTTGAAAATGTTCGCACCGTCGCCGCCGGTGCCGACCACGTCGACCACGCCGTCGAGGGTCTTGAGTTCAACCTTGTCGGCCAGCTCACGCATGACCGACACAGCGCCGACGATTTCGTCGATGCTCTCGCTCTTCATGCGCATGGCCATCATGAACGCGCCGATCTGCGCGTCGGTGCATTGACCGGTCATGATCTCGCGCATCACATCGCTCATTTCAGCGGTGCTCAGGTCCAGATGGCCGACGATACGGCTCAGGGCAGTCTTGATATCCATGAAAAGTCCTTAGCGCGTGCCGCCGCTCTGCTTGAGAAAGTTAGCGAACAGCTCGAAGCCCTGCTCGGTCAAAATCGATTCCGGGTGAAATTGCACCCCTTCGACGTTCAGTGTCTTGTGACGCAGGCCCATGATCTCGTCGACCGAGCCATCCTCCAGTTGGGTCCAGGCCGTCAGCTCAAGGCACTCGGGCAGGGTTTCACGCTTGACCACCAGCGAGTGGTAGCGGGTTACCGTTACCGGCAGGTTCAAACCCTGGAATACGCCCTGGTCCTTGTGAAATACCGGGCTGGTCTTGCCGTGCATTACCTGGCGGGCGCGGACGACGTCGCCACCGAAGGCCTGGCCGATGGACTGATGGCCCAGGCACACGCCCAGGATCGGCAGCTTGCCGGCAAAGTATTGGATGGCTTCGAGGGAGATGCCCGCTTCGGTCGGCGTGCACGGGCCTGGGGAGACGACGATGCGTTCAGGGTTCAACGCGGCGATCTGGGCCACGGTCAATTCGTCGTTGCGCACCACCTTGACCTCGGCGCCGAGTTCGCCCAGGTACTGCACAACGTTGTAGGTAAAGGAGTCGTAGTTATCAATCATCAGCAACATGTGGGTTAAAACCTCTTGAATTCACTGACTTCTAATGACGGCCTTCCAAGGGAGTGACCCGCTGCCAGACGCACTTTCCGGTTGCCGGGGTTGGCCGGCAAGGGGCGTTTAACAGAGGGTGAAGAAGGCAAATCGGTACAGGTCCGGCGGGGCCGGTAGAGAAAAGTTAGGCGCGCCAACGCCAACGGGCGTGTGCCTTGACTACTCGCATCAAGAGTTTGCTGATGATCAACACGGAGAGGGTCTCATTCATACGTTCAGGCACAGTAACGTAGCCTCGCCAACGGTGCAATATCGAGCCGCAAATACGGGGGAAACTGCCCGACTGATAATTGGCGTCAAACTTTTCAGAACCCTTCCAAGGGCGCTACAGTCACAGTGCTGACAAAAAAACAAAATCATGGACGGACTCATGACCAAGATGCCCTATTTCACCCCCATCGTCGGCTGCCTCTTGGCGCTGGCATGCTCGCAAGCCTTCGCCGCGCCCTCGCCTTATTCGACGATGGTCGTTTTCGGTGACAGCCTGGCCGACGCCGGTACATTTGCCGACCCTGGCGCACCGGGCTCAACCTATCGCTTCACCAACCGCACCGGCCCGCAATACTTCGACGGCAGCGGCGAAAGCACATCGCTGATCTCCTCGACGTTATTGGGCGGCAAGCTGGGGGTTGCCCCGGGCGACCTGAATGCCTCGACCTCGCCGGAGCGCGCCGCGCTGGGCCAGCCAGACGGCAATAACTGGGCCGTCGGCGGCTACACCACCCAACAGATCTACGATGCCATCACCGGTAACTCCACCGTCACCGACAGCGACACCGGGCAGGTATTGCGTACACGTCCCGGATACCTGGCATCAACGGGGGGCCGAGCCGACCCCAACGCGTTGTACTTTCTCTCCGGCGGCGGCAATGACTTCCTCGACGGCCTGGTCCTCAGCCCCGACCAGGCCTCGGCCGCAGCCGGGCGCCTGGCCGACAGCGCCCAGGCGCTGCAACAGGCTGGCGCCCGTTATGTAATGGTATGGATGCTGCCGGACCTGGGCCTGACACCTGCCGTCAATGGCACCCCTCTCCAAGGGGCCGTCAGCACCCTGGCCGGCGCGTTCAACCAGACCCTGGTACAGCGCCTGTCGCAAATCGATGCGCAGATCATCCCGCTGAACATTCCGTTGCTGCTCAAGGAAACCTTTGCCGATCCCGGGCGTTTTGGTTTTGCCACCGACCAGAACCTCAACCAGACGTGCTTCAGTGGCACCACCTGCAGGAATCCGGTGTATGGCGTCGGCGGCACCAATCCGGACCCGACCAAGCTGATTTACAACGACACCGTGCACCCGACCGAGGCCGGCCAGGCACTGATCGCCGACTACGCGTATTCGCTGCTGGCAGCCCCCTGGGAAATCACCCTGCTTCCGGAAATGGCCCAAGGCACCTTGCGCGCCCATCAGGATTCATTGCGCAACCAATGGCAAGCCGACTCCCGTAGCTGGCAGGCCGTGGGCCAATGGCGGGCGATCGTCGACGCTGGCGGCCAGCACCTGGACTTCGATGATCAGAACAGCTCGGCCAGCGGTGACGGCAGCGGCTATAACCTGAACATCGGTGGCAGCTACAGGCTCAATGACGAGTGGCGCGTGGGTGTGGCAGCAGGCTTCTATCGCCAGAGTCTTGAGGCCGGCGCCAGCGATTCGGACTACAAGCTCAACAGCTACCTGGGCACCGCGTTCGCCCAATATCAGGAAGATCACTGGTGGGCCGACGCCGCATTGACCGGCGGCAAACTGGACTTCGATAACCTCAAGCGCAAGTTCGCCCTGGGCATCAGCGAAGGCACCGAGAAAGGCGACACCGACGGCTGGCTATGGGCATTGAGCGCACGGGTTGGGTATGACATCGCCGAGCCGAACAGCGAGTGGCACTTCTCACCCTTTATCAGCGCTGACTATTCGCGGGTCGAGGTGAATGGTTATTCGGAGAAAGATGCCCGGTCCACCGCGCTGACCTTTGATGACCAACAGCGCGACTCCAAGCGTTTGGGAATCGGATTACAAGCCAACTACCGCTTCACCCCGCAAACCCTGGTGTTTGGCGAAGTGGCCCACGAGCACGAGTTTGAAAACGATACGCAGCGAGTGGGCATGTCCCTCAACAGCGTGCCGGGGATTGATTTCAAACTGGACGGCTACACGCCACGCAGCAATTCGGATCGCTTGAACCTGGGGATTACCCACAAGGTGACCAAGGACCTGGCGCTGAACGCGGCCTATAACGTGAGAAAGGATGACAACTTTACCCAGCAAGGGCTGAGTGTCGGGGTGAGTCTGGATTTCTGACTCGGACTTGAAACTGACAAATACCAAATGTGGGAGCGGGCTTGCTCGCGAAAGCGGTGCGACAGTCACCTTATATATCGACTGATACACCGCCTTCGCGAGCAAGCCCGCTCCCACATTTTTGATCTACGTCTGACTTCAGTCCTGCGGGGTCTGCTCAGCCAACGCCACCGCGCGGAACATCGCCCGGCGCTTGTTCAGCGTCTCTTCCCATTCCAGGGCCGGTACCGAGTCGGCCACGATCCCGCCGCCCGCCTGCACGTGCAGTTCGCCGTCCTTGATCACCGCCGTACGGATCGCGATCGCAGTGTCCATATTGCCGTTCCAGGCGAAATACCCCACCGCGCCGCCATACACACCACGCTTCACCGGCTCCAGCTCGTCGATGATTTCCATCGCGCGAATCTTCGGTGCGCCCGACAAGGTGCCCGCCGGCAGGATCGCCCGCAGTGCATCCATCGCCGTCAACCCGGCCTTCAGCTCGCCGGTGACGTTGGACACGATGTGCATCACGTTGGAGTAACGCTCGATCACCATCTTCTCGGTGAGCTTCACCGAACCGATTTCCGAGACACGCCCGGTGTCATTGCGGCCCAGGTCGATCAGCATCAAGTGCTCGGCGATTTCCTTGTCGTCGCTCAACAGGTCCTGTTCCAGCGCCAGGTCCGCCTCTTCGGTCGCACCGCGAGGGCGGGTGCCGGCAATCGGGCGTACGGTGATCAGGTTGTCTTCGACCCGCACCAGCACTTCCGGCGAACTGCCCACGACGTGGAAGTCGCCAAAGTTGAAGAAGTACATGTACGGCGTCGGGTTGAAACAGCGCAGCGCCCGGTACAAATCAATCGGCGCGGCCTTGAAGTCGATGGACATGCGTTGCGACGGCACCACCTGCATGCAGTCACCGGCAAGGATATATTCCTTGATGGTATCGACCGCACGCTCGTAGTCATCCTGGGTAAAGCTGGAGCGGAACACCGGGTCAGCCGCCGGTGGACGGCTGAGGTCCAGGCCGCGACGCGGGGTGATCGGCTGGCGCAGTTTTTCCAGCAGCGCTTCCAGGCTCGCCTGGCCTTGCTCGAACGCATCGGCCTGGGAAGGATCCGCCAACACGATAGCGTGCATCTTGCCCGCGAGGTTGTCGAACACCACCACCGCGTCGGAAACCATCAGCAGAATGTCCGGCACACCCAACGGATCGGGGTTCGGGGATTTGCCCAGGCGTTTTTCCACGTAGCGCACGCAGTCGTAGCCGAAGTAACCCACCAGGCCGCCGTTGAAGCGCGGCAGGCCGGCGATGGTCGGCACGTTGTAGCGCGCCTTGAATTCCTCGACGAAGGCCAGCGGGTCTTCCACGTCATGGCTTTCGATCTCGACGCCGTCCAGGGTGATGCTCACATGGTGATCATGTACCCGCAGCACCGTGCGGCACGGCAGGCCGATGATCGAATAACGGCCCCATTTCTCACCGCCCTGCACCGACTCCAGCAGATAGGAGTTGGGCTCGTCGGCCAGTTTCAGGTAGATCGACAGCGGGGTGTCGAAGTCGGCCAGGGTTTCGCAGGCCATGGGGATACGGTTGTAGCCGGCAGCGGCCAAACGCAGGAATTCTTCGCGGATCATGAGGTGCCTCGTGGCTTGAGGGTCTAACGGTCAGGTGTGCAAACGTGCCGCAGCGCGGCGAGGATCAGTCAGGCGCGCCAACGCCAGCGGGCCAGGGCCTTGATGACTTTCATCCAGAGTTTGCGAGTGACCACCACGATGGGATTTCCAGAAGGGGATGGAACAGCGTCGGGCAACGTTATCTCAGCGCCCGTTCCCAAGCAACCGGGGATTAACAGGCGCAGGTCATCAATCACCAGCGCCGGGGATTCTTCGGCAATCGGCCGGCCATGGTTGTAGCCGTAACTCAAGGCCACGCACTTGACCCCCGCCGCTTTCGCCGCCAGCACATCACTGCGCGAATCGCCGACAAACAGCGATTGGGACGCCGGGATATTGGCCATTTTCATCACGAAGAACAGCGCGGCCGGGTCGGGCTTCTTCTGCGGCAAGGTATCGCCGCCGATGATCCAGCGGAAATACCGGCCGATCTTCATCTGGTCCAACAGCGGTGCGACGAAACGCTCCGGCTTGTTGGTGATCAGGGCCATTTCCACGCCCTGCTTGTGCAGCCATTTCAGGGTGTCGCGCACGCCGGGATAAACCACGGTCAGTTCGTGGCCGTTTTCGTAGGCCACGTTGAACAGCTCAAGCGCATGCTCGGCTTCCACATCATCGACACCCTCGGCCTCGATGTTGTTGGCCAAGGCCCGACGCACCAGCATCTGCGCGCCATTGCCGACCCACTCGCGCACCGACTCGATACCCGCCGGCTTGCGCCCCAGCTTGAGCAGCATCTGGTCCACCGCCGCGGCCAGGTCCGGCACTGAATCGATCAACGTACCGTCCAGATCGAACATCACCAGCCGTGGCAGTTTGCCGGGGAACAGTTGCTCAAAGCCACTCATGGACGCGCCAGCGCCAGTTCTGCACGCATCTTGGCGATCACTTCCTGATAGTCCGGGGCATTGAAGATTGCCGAACCGGCCACAAAGGTGTCAGCACCGGCCGCGGCGATTTCGCGGATGTTGTTGACGTTGACGCCACCGTCGATCTCCAGGCGGATATCACGGCCCGACGCATCGATCAGCGCCCGCGCTTCACGCAGCTTGTTGAGGGTGCCGGGGATGAACTTCTGCCCGCCGAAGCCCGGGTTGACGCTCATCAGCAGCACCATGTCGACTTTGTCCATCACGTACTCAAGCACGCTCAGCGGAGTGGCCGGGTTGAACACCAGGCCCGCCTTGCAACCGCCCTCGCGGATCAGTTGCAGGGTGCGGTCCACGTGCAACGTGGCTTCCGGGTGGAAGGTGATGTAGGTCGCGCCGGCTTCGATGAAGTCACCGACGATGCGGTCCACCGGGCTGACCATCAAGTGCGCATCGATAGGCGCGGTCACGCCGTATTTACGCAGGGCGGCACAGACCATCGGACCAATGGTCAGGTTCGGCACATAGTGGTTGTCCATGACATCGAAGTGAACGAAGTCGGCACCGGCGGCCAACACCTTGTCCACTTCCTCGCCCAGGCGGGCGAAGTCGGCGGAGAGAATCGATGGAGCAATGACGAAGGGCTGCATGACGCACCTTTTTGAGCTAAATCACGATGGCGCGCATTGTATACCTCATGCTTTGCCGCGCGCACCGTGACCTCGCTCAATGGTTAATAAGCTGCCCGGTAGATTTTCTCGATATCAGCGGCGCTGAGCTTGCGCGGATTGTTGCGCATCAGGCGCTCGATCCCCGCCGCCTCTACCGCCATGGCCGGGATCGCGTCTTCAGGCACACCGAAGCTGCGCAGGCCGGACGGAATCTCGACTGCGGCACACAGTCGCGTCATCGCATCGACGGCCTGGTCGGCGGCATCCACCGCACTCAACCCCGTGATATTCACGCCCATGGCCTCGGCAATCTCCTGCATGCGCTCCACACACGCCAGCTTGTTCCAGTGCATCACGTAGGGCAGCAGCAAGGCATTGCTTACGCCGTGAGCGATGTTGAAACGCCCGCCCAACGGGTAGGCCAACGCATGCACCGCGCCCACGCCGGCATTCCCGAACGCCATCCCGGCCATCAGGCTGGCGGTGGCCATGTCGTCCCGGGCCTCAAGGTTGGCGGGGTTGGCGTAGGCCTTGGGCAACGCCTTGGCAATCAGTTTGATCGCCCCGATGGCCAGTGCATCGGTGATCGGCGAGGCATTCAGCGACAGGTAGGATTCGATGGCGTGCACCAATGCGTCCACCCCACTGGCGGCGGTGACGCTGCGCGGGCAAGTCAGGGTCATCTGCGGGCTGATCAGGGCCACGTCCGGCAGCAGGTAATCACTGACGATGCCTTTTTTCAGTTGCGCGACCTTGTCCGACAGAATCGCCACGTTGGTCACCTCCGAACCGGTGCCGGCGGTGGTGGGAATCGCGATCAGCGGCGGGCCTTTGCGCGGCACCTGGTCCACGCCGAACAGGTCGGCCAGGGCGCCATGGTAACCGGCGTAGGCCGCCACGCTCTTGGCGATATCGATGGCACTGCCGCCGCCGACGCCGATCAGGCCGTCATGCCCGCCTTCGCGGTAGACGCGCATGCAGTCCTCGACGATGGCGATTTCCGGGTCGGGCAGCACGCGGTCGAAAATCTCGTAGGTCCGTTCGCCCAGGTGTTCCAGCGCCAGCGCCACGGTGCCGGATTTGACCAGTGCCGCATCGGTGACAATCAGCGGGTTGTCGACATCCAGCCGCGTCAACTCGGCGGCCAGTTGCTCGATGGCGCCTGGGCCGGTGAGCAGTTTGTGGGCGATCTTGAATGAGGAAGTACTCATGTGCGCGGCCTCTTATCAGTTATGGGCTGGCACAAGACTAGCTGACTTGGGCTGGTTGTCTTGCATTCAGCTACTGAATAGACACAAACCCAATGTGGGAGCGGGCTTGCTCGCGAAGGCGGTAGGCCAGTCGATATCTCTGTTGACTGACATACCGCCTTCGCGAGCAAGCCCGCTCCCACATTTTGATCTCTGTTTGGCTTTAGACCTGGGCCGTACGCAGTTTCTCGCTACGCCCGCGCAGCCATTCCAGGGTCAGCAACAGCACCACCGAGAACGCGATCAACAAGGTCGCTGCGGCGGCAATGGTAGGGCTGAGGTTTTCACGGATGCCGCTGAACATCTGCCGGGGCAAGGTTGCCTGCTCGGGCCCGGCGAGGAACAGCGTCACTACCACTTCATCGAACGAGGTGGCAAAGGCGAACAGCGCCCCGGAGATCACCCCCGGGGCAATCAACGGCAAGGTCACCCGACGAAACGCCGTCAGCGGTGACGCGCCCAGGCTGGCCGCCGCCCGCACCAGGTTATGGTTGAACCCCTGCAAGGTCGCCGACACGGTGATGATCACAAACGGCACGCCCAGCACCGCGTGCACCACGATCAGCGAGAAGAAGCTGTTGCCCAGGCCCAGCGGCGCGAAGAACAGGTAACTGGCCACACCGATAATCACCACGGGCACTACCATCGGCGAAATCACCAGGGCCATCACCAGCGCCTTGCCGGGAAAGTGCCCCCGGGTCAGGCCAATCGCCGCCAGCGTGCCGAACACCATCGCCAGCACTGTAGCCGCCGGAGCCACGATGATGCTGTTCTTCAGGGCGCGCATCCATTCCGCCGAACCGAAGAAATCCTGGTACCAGTGCAGCGAGAAACCTTGCAGCGGGTAGACCAGGAAACTTCCACTGTTGAACGACAGCGGGATGATCACCAGCACCGGCAAGATCAGGAACAACAGGATCAGGCCGCAGAGGATCCGCAAGCTGTAGAACCAGACCCGTTCCACGGGCGACATATAAGGGCTCAGCATCGCAACGGTCTCCTTAGCTCAGGCGCAGGCGGCTGGCGCCCACCAGCCAGTTGTAGATCAAATACAGAACCACGGTGGCCAGCAGCAGCAAGCCGCCCAAGGCCGTGGCCATGCCCCAGTTGATGCTGGTGTTGGTGTAGAAGGCCACGAAGTAGCTGACCATCTGGTCGTTCGGGCTGCCCAGCAAGGCCGGGGTGATGTAGTAGCCAATCGCCAAAATGAACACCAACAAGCAGCCGGCACCAACGCCTGCGTAGGTCTGCGGGAAGTACACGCGCCAGAAGCTGGCGAATGGGTGGCAGCCCAGGGAGATTGCCGCCCGCATGTAGGTGGGCGAGATGCCTTTCATCACGCTGTAGATCGGCAAAATCATGAAGGGCAGCAGAATGTGCACCATGGAGATGTAGACCCCCAGCCGGTTGAACACCAACTCGACGGGTTTATCGATCAGCCCCATGCCCATCAGCGCGCTGTTGATCAAGCCGCCGGACTGCAGCAACACGATCCAGGCCGCCACGCGCACCAGCACCGAGGTCCAGAACGGCAGCAGCACCAGGATCATCAGCAAATTGCTTTGCCGCGCCGGCAAGTTGGCCAGCAGGTAAGCCAACGGATAGGCCAGCAGCAGGCAGCACACGGTGATGACCAGGCCCATCCAGAACGTACGGGCGAAGATATCGAGGTAGATCGCCTGGTCCGGGGTGGCCGGGGCGATTTCGCCGAGGTCGTCGATGCGGTGATCGACGGCGGCCAGCAAGTAGTATGGCGTGAGGCTGCTGGTGTTGCGCCGGATCGCCTGCCAGTACGCCGGGTCGCCCCAGCGTTCGTCGAGGTTTTCCAGCGCTTCTTTATAGGAGGCAGGCGCTTCGGTGAACGGCAGCGCCCGCGCGGTTTTCGTCAGCAGGCTGCGATAGCCCGCCAGCTCCATGTTCAAGCGTTTGGAGAGGTCGCCCAGGGTCGAGTTTTTCCGGGCTTCGCCCAGGTCCTCGCTGATGGCTTGATACACCGGCTCGCCCGGCAAGCCACGACCGTCCCAGGCCGTCACCGCCACCACCGTGCGCGGCAGGCCGCCCACCACTTCCGGGTTGCCGACGCTTTTGTAGAGCAGCGCCACAATCGGTACCAGGAACACCAGCAGCAAAAACACCACCAATGGCGCGATCAGGGCCTGGGCCTTCCAGCGGTTGAGCCGCTCGGCACGCGCCAGGCGCTGTTTCAGGGTGGGGCTGGGAATGGCGAGGGCCATGGCGAACTCCGGATCGTAAAAAAGAATGCAGACCTGTGAAGGCCCACACCTGTGGCGAGGGGGCTTGTCCCCCGTTGGGCTGCGCAGCAGCCCCAGTAAAGCCACTGTGGTTTATTAGACTGACCGCGGTGGCTGGTTTTGGGGCCGCTTCGCAGCCCAACGGGGGACAAGCCCCCTCGCCACAAAAAGCCCATCCACCCTGGGTGCGGTGGTTACTTGGCAGCCCAGGAATTGAAGCGCTGCTCCAGTTGCTCACCGTTATCCGCCCAGAAGCTCACGTCGATCTGCACCTGGTTGGCGATGTTTTCCGGGGTAGTCGGCATATCCTTCAGGATGTCCTTCGCCAGCAACGGTACCGCCTGGGTATTGGCCGGGCCGTAGGCGATGTTTTCCGAATAGGTCTTCTGCTGCTGCGGCTGCACCGAGAAGGCGATGAACTTCTTCGCCGCGTCAGCACGGTCCTTGGCCAGGCCTTTTGGAATGGCCCAGGCGTCGAAATCGTAGATCCCGCCGTTCCACACCACTTTCAAATTGCTTTCTTTCTGCACGGCAGCGATCCGGCCGTTGTAGGCAGAACTCATCACCACATCGCCAGAAGCGAGGTACTGCGGCGGTTGGGCGCCCGCTTCCCACCACTGGATATACGGCTTGAGCTCATCGAGCTTCTTGAACGCACGGTCCTGGCCATCTTTGCCGGCCAGCACCTTGTACACATCCTTCGGCGCCACACCGTCAGCCATCAAGGCGAATTCCAGGGTGTACTTGGCGCCCTTGCGCAGGCCGCGTTTGCCCGGGAATTTCTTGGTGTCCCAGAAATCGGCCCAGCCGCCTGGCGGTGCTTTCAGTTTGTCGGCGTTGTAGGCCAGCACCGTGGACCACACGAAGAAACCCACGCCGCACGGCTGGATCGCGCCCTTCACGTAGTCGCCCGGGTTGCCGAACAGTTTCGGGTCCAGGGGCTCGAACATGTCTTCGTCACAGCCACGGGACAGTTCCGGCGACTCCACTTCCACCAGGTCCCAGGACACGCTCTTGGTGTCGACCATGGCCTTGACCTTGGCCATTTCACCGTTGTATTCGCCGGCGACGATCTTGCCGTTGCCCGCGCTTTCCCACGGTGCATAGAAGGCCTTGACCTGCGCCGCCTTGTTCGCGCCACCAAAGGACACCACCGTCAAATCAGGGCCTGCCATGGCCTGTGTCGCGCCCATCAAGCTCAGAGCCAGGGCGGAATATTTCAGGGATCTCAACATTGTTGTTCTCTCCACGTGCGAGGTTGGTGAAGCAAGGGGGCGATCAATTCGCCTCTAGAAGTGGGTCGAGTGCGCGAACGTGCTCGACTTGCCAGCCAATCGGTACCACGTCGCCGACCGCCAGGGCTGTGTCCAGCTCGGCGATCGGTTGTTTCACAAAAAAATCGGTCTTGCCGCAGACTTCCAGGCGCACCCGCACGTGGTCGCCCAGGTAGATGAACTCGGCCACGCGCCCGGAGAAACGGTTGACGCAGCTTTCGCTGGAGCCATTCAGGCTGACGCGCTCGGGGCGCACCGACAGGGTCACCGGGCCGCCGACCTGGCCGACGTTCACCGCCAGCGCCTCGACCTTTTCGCCGCGCGCCAGTTCGACCACGCAGCGGTCGCCGGTGTGGCTGTGCAGGCGGCCATTGAGGCGGTTGTTCTCGCCGATGAAGTTGGCGACGAAGGTGTTTTTCGGTTCTTCGTACAAGGTGCGCGGGGCAGCGATCTGCTGGATCTCGCCCTGGTGGAACACCGCCACCCGGTCGGACATGGTCAGTGCTTCGCCCTGGTCGTGGGTCACGTACACCACCGTCACGCCGAGGCGCTGGTGCAGGTGCTTGATCTCCATCTGCATGTGTTCGCGCAGTTGCTTGTCGAGGGCGCCGAGGGGTTCGTCCATCAGCACCAGCTGTGGCTCGAACACCAGCGCCCGGGCCAGGGCCACCCGCTGCTGCTGGCCACCGGAGAGTTGCGCCGGGTAGCGCTGGGCGAAGGCATCGAGCTGGACCATGCTCAGTACACGCTTGACCCGCTCGCTGATGTCGGTCTTGCTCAGGCCGCGTACAGAGAGCGGAAACGCCAGGTTCTCGGAGACGGTCATGTGCGGGAACAGCGCGTAGTTCTGGAACACCATGCCGATGTCGCGCTTGTGGGGCGGCACGTTGTTGATGGAGCGGCCGGCCAGCTGGATCTCGCCGGCGGTGGGGGTTTCGAAACCGGCGAGCATCATCAGGCTGGTGGTCTTGCCCGACCCGGACGGCCCGAGCAGGGTCAGGAACTCGCCCTTGCGAATCTCCAGGTTGAGGTCTTTGACGATCAGGTTCTCGCCGTCGTAGCTCTTCTGCACGCCACGAAAGCTGACCAGCACATCATTTGAATCCACCTCGCTCATACCCGCACCTTTTTGTTTTGGACTGCCGTGGAACAAGCGTAGTCCCAGGGCAAGGCCGCGCAAATCGGGGGCCCGGAGAGATTGGCATCAGCAGGATGGAAGGTTTGGGGTAGGGATTGCCCTACACGGATGACGGGGATAGAACAGAGCAGTTACAAACCCCACGCTACAAGCAGCAAGACCGGGCAGCGCGGCGCTCGGCAGGCAGTCGCAAACAGGTATGCCGCTATAGGAGTTTGTGCTCCATGGCGTACTTCACCAGTTCCGCCAGGGAGGTGATATTGAGCTTTTGCATCAGGCGCGCCTTGTGGGTACTGATGGTTTTGCTGCTCAACGCCAACTGCTGGGCGATGTCGTTGACGTTGGCGCCCTGGGCCAGGCGCTCGAATACCGAGAACTCGCGCTCCGACAACAACGAGTGCAATGGGCGGGAATCGGTGAGGCCGACTTCGAAGACCATGCGGTCGGCCAGGTCCGGGTCGATGTACCGTCCGCCCGCCGCGACCTTGCGGATCGCGGTCAGCAGCAGCGCCGGGTCGCTGTCCTTGGTGGCATAGCCGGCGGCACCGACCTTCAGCGCACGGGCGGCCATTTGCGCTTCGTCGTGCATCGACAGCACCAGGATCGCCGGGGGATTGTTCAGCGCACGGATCCGCGGGATGGCTTCCAGGCCGTTGACGCCAGGCATCGAGATGTCCAGCAACACCACCTCGCAAGGCACGTGGCGCAGAGTCTCCAGCAACTGCTCGCCATTGCTCGCCTCGCCCACCACCAGCAGGTCCTTGGCCAGGCCGATCAGTTGCTTGATGCCTTCGCGAACGATGGTGTGGTCTTCAGCTACCAGTACACGGATCACTGTGGATGTCCTCTTCTTTTGGTTATCAATCCAGCGGCACCGTCACACTCAGGGTGGTGCCTTCGCCCAATGCGCTGTCCAGGCTCAACTGCCCGCCCATGATCAGCACCCGCTCGCGCATGCCCACCAGGCCAAACGATACCGGGCGCCCGGGGGCCTGGACGAAACCTGCGCCGTCGTCGCTGATGGTCAGGCGCAAGTGCGCGCCCTCCACCACCAGCGTCAGCTCGACAGTATGCGCCTGGGCATGGCGCATCACATTGGTCAGTGCCTCCTGCAGGATGCGGAACAGGCCGATGGCCTTGGCGTCGCTCAGCGCCGGCAGATTATCCGGCACCTGCACCAGGCACGGAATCTGCGTCCGGGCCTCGAAACGCCGGGCCTGCCATTCGATCGCCGAGGCAATCCCGGCATCGAGAATCGGCGGACGCAAGGCGGTGGCCACATCGCGTACCAGTTGGAACAGTTGGGCGATCAGGCGCTTCATGCTGTTCAGCCGCTCGTGCAGGCCGGGATCCAGTTGGGCGTAGGTCAGCTCGCACATCGAGGTCTCCAGCTTGAGCACGGTGAGCATCTGCCCCAACTCGTCGTGCACTTCCCGGGCGATGCGGGCCTTCTCTTCCTCGCGCACGGTTTCCAGGTGGGCCGACAATTCCCGCAATTGCGCGCGGGAGGCGTCCAGCTCCAGCTCGATGCGCTTGCTCTCGCTGATGTCCCAGACAATTCCGTCCCAAACCACGGCCCCGTCTTCCAGGCGTCGGGTCACGGCCTTGATATCGGCCCAGCGCTGCTCGCCCAGGCGGGTCAGGATGCGGCCCTGCCAGGCCCAGTTGCTCTCCGTCTCGATGGCCTGGTCCTGGGTGCGGTGATAACTGGCGCGGTCGTCGGGATGCACCAGGCTGCGAATGCCCATGGCCGGATGGCTGAGCACTTCCGGCGCGTAACCCACCAGGCCCTCGCTGCCCTGGCTGATGTAGGCAAACTCGATCGCCTCGCTGCGCGGCAAGCGCTCCAGGCGAAACACCAGCCCCGGCACATTGGCGGCGATCCCTTGCAGCCGCGCCTCACTTTCCTGCAAGGCCGCGAGGGCCCGGCGACGCTCGGTGACATCGTTGAGGTAGACCACCAGGTATTCGCCGTCGGCAAAGCGCAGGAAACTCAGGGACACATCGGCTGGCAATACGCTGCCATCGGCGCGCAGGCAATTGGTGGCAAAGCTCTGTGGCCCGTCTTCGCTGGCCCGGGCACGCTTCCACAGGTTGAGCCAGCGGTCCATGGTCAGCGTCGGGTCGAACTCGATCAGCGGGCGTTCGATCAGGGCGCCGGGGGCGTAGCCGAGCATGGTTTCCGCCGCCTGATTGGCGTAGCGCACATGGCTGTCCCAATTGACCCAGAGGATACCGACGGTGCTTTGGTCGATGGAGAACTGGGTCAGGCGCAAGGCTTCGGCACCGGCGGCGCGGGCGGCGCTTTCTTCGCGGGCGGCCAGCAGATTATGCTCCAGGCCGCGTTGCTGGCGGCGCTGCCAGAACACCACGGCCAGGCTGGCGAGCAATAGCAGGCCCAGCAGCAACGTGAGGTTTTGCCAGAAGCCGGGGGACTCGGTCACCCGTGGGTATTTGGGCTGCAGCCAGCGGCTGTGCAACTGGTCCAGATCACGAGCGGGAATCGCGCGCAAGGCGCTTTGCATGATATCGGCCAGCTCGGGCCAGTCGCGCCGCGTGGCCACCCGCAGCAATTGCGGCAGGCCGATATCGCCGACCACGGCAAGGCCGGCGAACTCGGTTTCGCCCGACAACCGGCTCAATTGCGCCTCATCCACCACCGCATACCGCGCCTGCTGGCTCACCAGCAATTGCAGGGCCTGGCGCTCCATGGGCACGCCTTGCAGGTTGAGACTCGGGTAGGTGCTGCGCAGGTAATCCGCCACTGCGCTGGGCATGCGCACGGCGACGCGGGATTGGTCGTCGAGTTTCTCCAGGTCGACTGCGGTGCTGCCATCGCGAACCCCGACGATGTGCTGGGGCACCCGCATATACGGATCGGAGAATAACCACAGGCGCAGGCCGGCCGGGGTTTGCAGCAGGCCGGGGGCGAGGTCGACCTCGCCGTCACGCACCGCCGCCTCCAGTTGCTCCTGATTGGGAAAGTTGCGCCAGGTCAGTTCGATATTCAGCGCCTTGGCCAACCAATGCATCAATTCGACATTGGCCCCGGACAGCCGCTGCAAGCGCCGATCGTATTGGGCATAAGGCGCCTGTAACACCAGCCCGACCCGCAGGTCGGGATGCTGTTCGAGCCATTCGCGCTGGCCGGCATCGAGCTGCGCCTGGTGAGTGGCAGGCGCAGGCACGGCGCCCGCGATCAAGGGAAAGCATATACAGCCGATAACCAGCAGGTAGCGAAAACCCATGATCCACGTCTCATATCACTGACAAATACTGACCAACCCATTAGGCTGCCGGAATCACTTCTGGCCGGAAATCAACGATGCCACTTTCCCACCGCTCGGCACTGCCAGCATTGTGCCTGTCGCTGCTGTTTACCAGCGCCTTTTGTGTCGAGGCCGCCGACACTCCCGCTCCCGCCCCGGAAAAACCGGTGGTGCGCCAGCCCTTGCCGGAGCGCAGCCAGGAAGAAGCCAACGCCCTGGAACGACAAATCCCGCAGCAGGAACAACAACAGTTGCAGGCGGGCAGCGATTCTTTCCTGGCTTTGTGGAAGCCGGCCAACAGCGGTGAGCCTGAAGGCGTGGTGATTATCGTCCCGGGCAACGGCGAAAGTGCTGACTGGCCTCAAGCAATCGCGCCGTTGCGCAAGAAATTGCCGGACGCCTCCTGGGGCACCCTGAGCTTGTCGCTGCCGGACCTGACCCTGGACACCTTGCCACCCCGCGTCATCGAATCGCCCAAGGCGACCGTGGAGACCAGCAGCAAAGACGCCAGCACCGTCGCCAAACCCGTGGAGCAAGCCGCCAGCGCCGAAGCGGAAGGCACTGACCCGGCCGTGGTTCCCGGCACCGATGAACAAGACAAGACCGACGCCACGCGAATCTTCGCGCGCATTGACGCCGCCCTCGCCTTCGCCCAGACCCAAAATGCCCGCAGCGTCGTATTGCTCGGCCACGGCACCGGCGCCTGGTGGGCCGCGCGTTACCTGAGTGAAAAACAACCGGCGCAGGTGCAGAAATTTGTCATGGTGGCCGCGCAGACCCCGGCGGGCCGTGCCCCGGACCTGCAACAACTGGCACCGAAACTGAAGCTGGCCACGGCAGACTTTTTCTACCAGGACAACGCCCAGGCACGCAAAGCGGCCCAGGAACGTTCCCAGGCCAGCAAGCGTTTGAAGAATGACAGCTACAAGCAGGTGTCGTTGAAGGCCCTCCCCGATAACAGCCAGGCAGGGCAAGAGCAGCTGTACCGGCGGATTCGCGGGTGGCTGAGCCCGCAAAATCCCGGAGACTGATCGTAAATCTCAAAAACACTGGAGAACAAAATGTGGGAGCGGGCTTGCTCGCGAATGCGGTGAGTCAGTCACTGCATCTGTTACTGATCCACCGCATTCGCGAGCAAGTCGAATCGTCGCACCGCCACTCCCACAGTTGATCCGGTTTACGCCATAAAAAAGCAGCGCCTGATAATTCTGTTAGCGAAAGTCTCGCCTTTCGCGAATCAGCGCGTAGGCGTTGTGCAGCTCGCGGGTACGTTCGGTCGCCTCCCGCACCTGGGCTGGACTGGCGCCACTGCCGGCAATCTTGTCCGGGTGGTGCCGGCTCAGCAGGCGCCGGTAAGCGCGCTTGATCACCGAAGGTTCGGTGGTCGACGTCACCCCCAGAATCCGCAACGCCTCCTGATAAGCCCCGCCACGATTGGCCAACGGCTTGCGCTCCGGCTCATAGTCAGCCGCCAGCGCCTGGATCTGCTGGACCGTCCAACCCAGCCATTTGCCCCATTGTTCAATCAACTCGCGCTCGGCCGTACTGGCCTTGCCGTCCGCCCAGGCCATGCGCCAACAGGCACGCAGCACACCTTCCGCCGCATGGGGCTGGGCCTTGAGCACGCCCAGGTAACTGCGTACCCGGTCCGAGCCGGACTTGCCGCGATTGAACGCGGCAATCGCACGGCGCTGGGCCGGCTCGGCCATGTCCAGCGAGCGCATTTCCTGGCGCGCCTGCTGGATATGCCCGTCCACCACCCGGCCGTTGCTCTTGGCCAGGCGACCGAGCAACACGAACAGCAGTTCGTCATTGCGCAACGCCGGCCGGCCGCCAAGGCGCTCGCGTAACTGGGCCCAGCTTTGCAGTTCCAGGCGCCGGTCCAGCGCCTGGCCCAGCAGTGCGCCCAACATGGCCCCCGGAATGCTGGCAATGGCAAAGCCCGCCCCGGCTCCGATCAGAGTCCCTGGCCACAACATCCTAGTGCCCCGCTGTCAGCAGGGTTTCGACTTGCGCCAGACGCTCCAGCGTCCCGACATCGATCCAGCGTCCGCTCATGTGTTCCCCCGTCACCAACCCTTTCGCCATGGCGTCACGCAACAGCGGCGCCAGCTTGAAGGCACCCGCACTGCAACCCGCGAACAGCTGGGGGTGGAGTACGGAAATGCCACTGAAGGTCAGGTTATCGGCACCGGCGGCGGCATCATGAAGCGCGCCGTCCTTCAGGTAGAAATCACCGCCGGACGGATGGTGCGGCGGATTGTCGACCATCACCAGGTGAGCCAGCCCATCCAGTGGCTGGTGGAGGCTGGCGAAGTCGTAGTCGGTCCAGATGTCGCCATTGACCACCAGGAACGGTTCGTCCCCCAGCAGCGGCAAGGCCTTGAAGATCCCGCCGCCGGTTTCCAGCGGCTCGCCTTCGGCCGAGTACTGGATGCGTACGCCGTACTGCGAGCCATCGCCCAGATAGCCTTCGATCTGCTGGCCGAGCCACGCATGGTTGATGACGATCTCGGTAAAGCCCGCTTTCGCCAGCGCCTCGAGGTGGTACTCGATCAGGCGCTTGCCGCCGGCCTGGATCAGCGGCTTGGGCGTGTGCAAGGTGAGCGGGCGCATCCGCTCACCTTTGCCGGCGGCCAGGATCATGGCCTTCATACCACCGCCTCGACGCGCAGGCTCGCCAGCAATTCACCCAGTTCGCTCAACTCTGGCCGGTCCGCGAGCACCGCCTCTATATAAGCGAAGAAGCGCGGCACGTCCGCCAGGTAGCGCGGCTTGCCATCGCGGTGGCAGATGCGCGCAAAGATGCCGATCACCTTGAGGTGACGCTGCACGCCCATCAGGTCGCTGGCCCGCAGGAACTCCTCGAAGTCCGCCTGCACCGGGATACCCAGCGCGCCGGCGCGTTGCCAGTAACCGCGCTGCCATTCCCGCACGCGGGCCAGCGGCCAACTGAGGAAGGCGTCCTTGAACAGGCACGTGATGTCGTAGGTCACCGGGCCGTAGACTGCGTCCTGGAAGTCCAGCACGCCGGGGTTCGGCTCGCTGATCATCAGGTTGCGTGGCATATAGTCGCGATGCACCAGGACCTTGGGCTGGGCCAGGGCGCTGTCAATCAGGTGTTCGCTGACGCGTTGCCACAGGCCAAGCTGCCGGGCGTCAAACTCGATGCCCAGCTCCCGGCGAACGTACCATTCAGGAAACAATTCCAGCTCCCGACGCAACAGCGCGACGTCATAACTGGGCAACGGGGCTTCCATCGGCAATTGCTGGAAAGCCAGCAATGCGTCGATGGCATCGGCGAACAATTGATCGGCATTTTCAGCCGTAATCACGTCCAGATAGGTTTTTTTCCCCAGGTCGTTCAGCAAAAGAAAGCCGCGAAGCAGATCTTGCGCATAAATTTTCGGAACATTTATTCCCGATTGACCGAGTAAATGAGCGATATCGACGAAAGGTTTGCAGTTTTCCTGGGGGGGTGGAGCGTCCATCACGACAAAACTGCGACCTCCTCCCTCCCACCGGAAGTAACGCCTGAAACTCGCGTCACTGCTGGCCGCAGTCAACGTGGCCGGGGGTACGACACCCCAGCCCTGGGTGGTAAAGAGGCCTGGCAATTGCTCATCAAGCCAGACTTTCAGCTGTTGCAAACGTAGATCTTGGTCGGGCATTACAAGGGTCTCCGACGGCGCTAGCCGTCAAGCGGGTCATGCTTTATTATCACGCATCTTTTTCAGACCATCGAGAGGCGTGCGGCCCACACCGCGGGCAGATGGCACGCAGGAAGCCCGGACTAATAAGATGGCATTGAAATCCCCCGCGTTTCGTAGAAAATTTCCGTTGCTGGTAACCGGCAGTCTGCTGGCCATGCAACCTTTCGCCACCTCATTCGTGGTCGCCGCGGAACAGTATGACTGCTCAGTCTCTGCTTCGGGTGCCTGGGATTGCGCGCCGAAAACGGCCGCAGCCCCGCTGCCACCGCGCCCGGTGCATGACGGCAGTGCCGTCAGCTCTGCCAGTGGCACGCCGCAAGGCGAGTCCGGCGGCGCCGCCGAGGCCGTGCCGCAGACCGCTCTGGTCACCGAAGCCAAGGGCCGCGGCCTGCGTTCGCGCAGCGCCGACTACAGCCACCTGGACTGGGTCCCTCGCGAGAAGCTCACCGCCGCACAACTGGCCGAAACCGGCCCGTACTGCTCCGGCGCGTACATCGAGCCGGTCCGTCCTGGCATGAACGACAAGACGAACAAGAGCGACGCGCCGACCTTCATCGGCGCCAAGGTCTCTCGTTACGAGCAGGAACAACAAGTTGCTTCCCTGGCCGGTGACGTCGTCATGCGCCAGGGCAGCATGCAGGTCGAGGCCGACGAGGCCAACCTGTACCAGGCCGAGAACCGTGGCGAGCTGAACGGCAACGTCCGTCTGCGCGACAACGGTGCCCTGCTGGTGGGCGACCACGCTGAAGTCCAGCTGGACACCGGCGCCGCCAAGGTCGACAACGCCGAATACGTGATGCACAAATCGCGCATCCGCGGTAACGCCCTGTACGCCAAGCGTGCCGAGAACGCGATCATCCGTCTCAAGGACGGTACGTACACCACCTGCGAGCCGAACAGCAACGCCTGGCAGCTCAAGGGCAACAACATCACGCTCAACCCGGCCACCGGTTTCGGTACCGCGACCAACGTGACGTTGCGGGTCAAGGACATTCCGATCCTTTACACCCCGTATATCTATTTCCCGATCGACAACCGTCGTCAATCCGGCTTCCTGCCGCCGAGCTTCAGCACCGGTGGCGAGACTGGCTTCACGTTGGTTACGCCGTACTACTTCAACCTGGCGCCAAACTACGACGCCACGTTGTACCCGCAATACATGACCAAGCGCGGCCTGTTGATGGAAGGCGAATTCCGCTACCTCACCAAGTCCAGCGAAGGCCAGTTCGGCGGCGCGTACCTGAACGACGACAGCAGCGAGCGTAAAGGCCAGACCGACTACGAAAAAGATCGCTACATGATCAACTGGCAGCACAAGGGCGGGCTGGACTCGCGTGTACTGACCCAGGTCGACTACACCAACATCAGCGACCCTTATTACTTCCAGGATCTGAAGTCCTATCAGGAAGGGATCAAGAGCCAGGACTACGTGAACCAGCAAGGTTCGGTGACCTACCGCGGTGATACCTTCCAGGCGAAGCTGAACCTGCAGGCGTACCAGCTGGCAACGATCTCCCAGATCACGCCGTATGACCGCTTGCCACAGATCACCTTCAACGGCACGCTGCCGTACCATCCAGGCGGGGTGAACTTCACCTACGAGACCGAAGCCGTACGCTTTGATCGGGACTTGGAGAACGGAAGCTTCACGGATGAAAACGGGCTCGTATCGCCGCGGCTCGACACCTACGTAACCGGCCTGACCCGTGCAAACGGTACTCGCCTGAACGTTGCGCCGGCAGTCGACTACCCGATGAACTGGACCTACGGTTTTATTACGCCAAAGTTGAAGTACGTCTATACCAAGTACGATCTTGATTTGGACAGCATCGGCAAAAACCAGATTATCGCAGCGCAAGCCGCGTCAACTGCAGCCAACCCTTATGCCGGTGGCACCTTCAAAAGCTCGCAAGACCGTGCAATTCCGATTGCCAGCATCGACAGCGGCCTGTACTTCGACCGCAACACCAACTTGTTCGGCAAAGACTACCGTCAAACTCTGGAGCCTCGTGCGTACTACCTGTATGTACCGAACAAGGACCAGGGCGATATCCCGGTATTCGACAGCGGTGAGTACTCGTTCAGCTACGCGTCGCTGTTCCGTGACAACCGCTTCAGCGGTACTGACCGCATCGGCGACGAGAACAAACTGTCCCTGGGCGTGACCAGCCGCTGGATCGAAGAAAACGGCTTCGAACGCCAACGCGTCAGCATCGGCGAGGCCGTGTACTTCAAGAACCGCGAAGTTCAACTGCCGGGCATCCTGGCCGCGGACCGTGCGGACGCACAGTCTGATGTTTCGCCAATCGCCCTGGACTACGAGTTCCGCTTCAACCGTGACTGGCGCGCCACTGCCGATTACAACTGGGACCCGGAAAGCCACAGCCCACGTTCCGGCAGCGCGATGTTCCACTATCAGCCGGAAGACAACCCGAACAAGGTTATCAACGTCGGCTACCGCTATCGCAACGACCAGGTGGTGTACAACCAGCTGACCGGCAAATGGCAGTTTGGTGGCGACTACGGGCAGCCAGGCGACCCGAACTTCGTGAAGGATTACTACAAAATCCAGCAACACGACTTCTCGATGATGTGGCCGATCGTTCCGCAGTGGAACCTGATCACCCGCTGGCAGTATGACTATGCCCGCAACCGTACCCTGGAAGCCTTCGGTGGTTTCGAGTACGACAACTGCTGCTGGAAACTGCGCGTCATCAACCGTTACTGGGTTTCCAACGACGAATACAGCCAGATCGCCCCGCTGAACGAAAAGGGTGACCACGGGCTCTTCTTCCAAGTTGTCCTCAAAGGACTCGGCGGCCTGACCGGCGCCAAGGTAGAGAGCTTCCTCGACAAAGGCATTGAAGGTTATCGTGAACGTGAAGACCAAGCTTTCTGATTGTCTGCGCCCGCTGATGCTGGGCGCGCTGTTCCTGGGTACCGCCGCAGCTCACGCTGCGGTTCAACCGCTGGACAAGGTAGTGGCCATCGTCGATAACGACGTGATCATGCAGAGCCAACTGGACCAACGGGTCAAGGAAGTTCAGCAAACCATCGCCAAGCGTGGCGGCGGCGTACCACCGACCAGCGTGCTGGACCAGCAGGTGCTTGAACGCCTGATCGTTGAAAACCTGCAACTGCAGATCGGCGATCGCTCCGGTATCCGTATCAGCGACGAAGAATTGAACCAGGCTGTCGGCACCATCGCCCAGCGCAACAACATGAGTGTTGATCAGTTCCGCGCAGCCCTGGCTCACGACGGCCTGTCCTATGAGGACGCCCGTGACCAGATTCGCCGGGAAATGATCATCAGCCGTGTACGTCAGCGTCGCGTGGCCGAACGGATTCAGGTGTCCGAGCAGGAAGTGAAGAACTTCCTCGCCTCCGACCTTGGCAAGATGCAGCTTTCCGAAGAACTGCACCTGGCGAACATCCTGGTGCCTACGCCAGACAGCGCCAACGCTGAACAGCTCAATGCTGCTGCAGCGAAAACCCAGGCTATCTATGACCGTCTCAAGCAAGGTGCCGACTTTGCCCAGATGGCCATTGCCCAGTCCGGCAGCGACAACGCCCTCGAAGGCGGTGACATGGGCTGGCGTAAAGCCGCGCAACTGCCACCACCGTTCGACCGCGAGCTGAGTGCCATGGAAGTCGGTGGCATCACCCAGCCTGCCCGTACGCCTGGCGGTTTCATCATCCTCAAGTTGCTCGGCAAGCGCGGTGGCGAAGAAGCGCAGATGAAGGACGAAGTTCACGTTCGTCACATCCTGGTCAAGCCAAGCGAGATCCGTACCGAAGCCCAAACCAAGGAACTGGCCCAGAAGCTCTATGACCGCATCGAAGCGGGCGAAGACTTCGGCGAATTGGCGAAGAGCTATTCCGAAGACCCGGGTTCGGCGCTTAACGGCGGCGATCTGAACTGGATCGATCCGAAGGCACTGGTTCCAGAGTTCCAGGACGTCATGGCCAAGACCCCGCAAGGCGTTCTGTCCAAGCCGTTCAAGACCCAATACGGCTGGCATGTGCTGGAAGTCCTTGGCCGTCGCGCCACTGACAACACCACCCAGGCCCGCGAGCAGCAAGCCCTGACCGTACTGCGTAACCGCAAATACGACGAAGAGCTGCAAACCTGGTTGCGTCAGATCCGTGACGAAGCCTACGTAGAGAACAAGCTTCCTGGTGCCGACCAAACAGGCACCGACCAGGCAGCCCAGTGACACCCAAGCGTTTCGCACTGACACCCGGCGAGCCGGCCGGCATTGGTCCTGACCTGTGCCTGCTGCTCGCCTCGCACCCCCAGCCACACCCCCTGATTGCCATTACCAGCCGCGACCTGCTCATTGAGCGGGCCGCGCAGCTGGGTGTGGTTGTCGATCTGCTGCCGGTGGGCCCGGGCAACTGGCCTGATCTGCCGGCACCGGCCAACAGCCTGTACGTATGGGATACCCCGCTGGCGACCAAGGTCGTGGCCGGGCAACTGGACAAGGCCAACGCTGCCTTCGTCCTGGAAACCCTGACCCGTGCCGGCCAGGGCTGCATCGACGGGGATTTTGCCGGGATGATCACCGCCCCGGTACACAAGGGTGTGATCAACGAATCAGGCATCGCCTTTTCCGGTCATACCGAATTCCTCGCTGAGCTGACCCATACCGAACAAGTGGTGATGATGCTGGCAACGGGCGACCTGCGGGTGGCGCTGGTGACCACTCACCTGCCCCTGCGCGAGATTGCCGACGCCATTACCCCCGAGCGACTGGAGCGTGTGACACGCATCCTGCACGCCGACCTGCAACAGAAGTTCGGCATCGCCCAACCACGCATCCTGGTCTGTGGGCTCAACCCCCACGCCGGTGAAGGTGGCCACCTGGGCCATGAAGAAATCGACATCATCGAACCAACCCTGGAGCGTCTGCGCCTTGAAGGCATGGACCTGCGCGGCCCATTGCCTGCCGACACTCTGTTTACCCCCAAATATCTGGAGCACTGCGACGCAGTGCTGGCGATGTACCATGACCAGGGCCTGCCCGTGCTGAAGTACAAAGGCTTTGGCGCCGCGGTCAACGTGACACTGGGCCTGCCGATCATCCGCACCTCCGTCGACCATGGCACCGCCCTGGACCTCGCAGGCAGCGGCAAGATCGATACCGGCAGCCTGCACGTGGCCCTGGAAACCGCCTATCAGATGGCCGAGACCCGTATATGACCGAGCATTACCAACACCGGGCGCGCAAGCGTTTCGGGCAAAACTTCCTGCACGACGCTGGCGTGATCGATCGCATCCTGCGTTCCATCCATGCCAAGCCCGAAGACCGCCTGCTGGAAATCGGCCCGGGCCAGGGCGCCCTGACCCAAGGCCTGCTGAAAAGCGGCGGCCAGCTGGACGTGGTTGAGTTGGACAAGGACCTGATCCCGATCCTCAACCAGCAGTTCGCCGGCATGCCCAATTTCAACCTGCACCAGGGTGATGCGCTGAAGTTCGACTTCACCAGCCTCAATGCAGCGCCCAACAGCCTGCGGGTGGTCGGCAACCTGCCGTACAACATCTCCACCCCGCTGATTTTTCACCTGCTGAACAACGCCGGCATCATCCGCGACATGCACTTCATGCTGCAAAAGGAAGTGGTCGAGCGTCTGGCAGCGGGTCCTGGAGGCGGTGACTGGGGTCGCCTGTCGATCATGGTTCAGTACCATTGCCGCGTAGAGCACCTGTTCAACGTCGGACCTGGCGCGTTCAACCCCCCGCCGAAAGTCGACTCCGCCATCGTGCGCCTGGTGCCTCACGCGGTGTTGCCACACCCGGCCAAAGATCACAAGTTGCTGGAGCGCGTGGTGCGCGAAGCCTTCAACCAGCGCCGCAAGACCTTGCGCAATACGCTGAAGGCCTTGCTCAGCAACGCTGAAATCGAGGCCGCCGGCGTCGACGGCAGCCTGCGCCCCGAGCAGCTGGACCTGGCCGCCTTCGTGCGCCTGGCTGACCAGCTCGCCATTCAGCCTGCGCCAGTGGCTGAATAAATAGTAGGAGCCGGCTTGCCGGCGATGGCGCACTCACGATCGCCATCGCTGGCAAGCCAGCGCCTACGGGCCTAGACTGACCGGCATCCGCTGTTCCCCCGCTTTTGCTTTTAAGGCCTCTTGCATGTCCGATCCTCGTTATCAGATCGACGTCAGCGTCGTCACCCGCTTTCTGGCGGAACAATCGCAACCCGAGCAGAACCGCTTTGCGTTCGCCTACACCATTACCGTACAAAACAACGGCGAGCTGCCTGCCAAGCTGCTGTCGCGCCACTGGGTCATCACCGACGGTGACGGCCAGGTCGAGGAAGTACGCGGCGCCGGCGTGGTCGGCCAACAACCGCTGATCGCCCCAGGCAAGAGCCACACCTACAGCAGCGGCACTGTGATGACCTCCCGCGTCGGCAACATGCAAGGCAGCTACCAGATGCTCGCCGACGACGGCAAACACTTCGACGCCATCATCGCCCCGTTCCGCCTCGCGGTGCCTGGAGCCCTGCACTGATGGCGACGTATGCCGTCGGCGACCTGCAAGGCTGCCTGGAACCGCTCAAGTGCCTGCTCGAGCGTGTGGCCTTCGACCCGGCCAAGGATCGCCTGTGGCTGGTGGGCGACCTGGTCAACCGTGGCCCGCAATCCCTGGAAACCCTGCGCTTCCTTTATGGCATGCGCGACTCCCTGGTGTGCGTACTGGGCAACCATGACCTGCACTTGCTGGCCGCCGGCAATAACATCGAGCGCCTGAAAAAGGGCGATACCCTGCGGGAAATCCTCGAAGCGCCGGATCGCACCGAGCTGCTTGACTGGCTGCGCCGGCAAAAACTCATGCACTACGACGAGAGCCGCGACACCGCCTTGGTGCATGCCGGCATTCCACCCCAGTGGACGCTGAAGAAAGCCCTCAAGTGCGCGAGTGAAGTCGAAGCAGCCCTGGCCGATGACAACCTGTACACCGCTTACCTGGATGGCATGTACGGCAACGAACCCGTTAAGTGGGACAACGAACTGACCGGCGTCGCGCGCCTGCGGGTGATCACCAACTACTTCACCCGCATGCGTTTCTGCACCGCCGAAGGCAAGCTGGACCTCAAGAGCAAGGAAGGCGCCGACACTGCGCTGCCCGGCTACAAGCCCTGGTTCGCCCACAAGGAGCGCAAGACCCGTGAAACGAAGATCATCTTCGGCCACTGGGCAGCCCTGGAAGGCAAGTGTGATGAACCTGGCGTGTTCGCCCTCGACACCGGCTGCGTATGGGGCGGCGCCATGACCCTGATGAACATCGACACCGGCGAGCGCTCAAGCTGCCAGTGCGACTCCCCCGTTCCCGAACAACTGCAGGCCGCGGCAAAGCGCTGAGCCGCGCTTTCACACAGGCCAAAGGAGCCCGCCATGACTGAATTCAAACGTATCCCTCCCGAGCAAGCCCAGGCCCTGCGCGAGCAAGGCGCGGTGGTTGTCGACATCCGCGACCAGCCGACCTACAACGCTGCCCACATCAGTGGTGCCCGGCACCTGGACAACCACAACATCGCCGACTTCATCCGCGCCGCCGACCTCGACGCGCCGGTCATCGTCGCGTGCTACCACGGCAACTCCAGCCAAAGCGCCGCCGCCTACCTGGTGAGCCAGGGCTTCTCCGACGTCTATAGCCTCGACGGTGGCTTTGAGCTATGGCGTGCGACCTATCCTGCAGAAATTGCCGCAGGCGACGCGCAATAATTTTTTTCAAACCCCGCTATCCCGCGTGACGCTTGGCCTCGCGCCGTTTCTGACGAACGGCGCGGCCAAACTAATTTCGTATCGCGCCTTGACCTCCCGGATTCCGAACTATCCTTAAGCGCAGGCCATCCAAAACAGGGGAGAGCCGGTACACCGGCGTGCGGGTCATCGGTAGCGTTTCAGGGTGTTCTGGGGGGAAAACGGCCATTGGTGTCCACCAATGGCTGCCAGCATCGACTGATTGATCCGGCGTCGGCTCCACGTATCGAGCGAGGTGACGACGTCATGAGTATTTTTAGCCACTTCCAACAACGCTTCGAGTCCACCCGCCAGGAAGAGCTCTCGCTTCAGGAGTATCTCGAACTGTGCAAAAAGGACCGCAGCGCCTACGCGTCTGCCGCTGAACGCCTGCTGTTGGCGATCGGCGAGCCGGAGCTGGTGGACACCGCAGCCAATTCGCGCTTGTCGCGGATTTTCTCGAACAAGGTGATCCGTCGCTACCCGGCCTTTGAAGACTTCCACGGTATGGAAGAATGCATTGACCAGATCGTCTCGTATTTCCGCCATGCCGCCCAAGGCCTGGAAGAGAAGAAACAGATCCTCTACCTGCTCGGCCCCGTCGGCGGCGGTAAGTCGTCCCTGGCCGAGAAGCTCAAACAACTGATCGAGAAGGTGCCGTTCTACGCCATCAAGGGCTCACCGGTGTTCGAGTCGCCCCTGGGGCTGTTCAATGCCACGGAAGATGGCGCGATCCTCGAAGAAGACTTCGGCATTCCACGGCGCTATCTCAATACCATCATGTCGCCCTGGGCGACCAAGCGCCTGGCCGAGTTCGGCGGCGACATCAGCCAGTTCCGGGTGGTGAAGCTCTATCCCTCGATCCTCAACCAGATTGCCGTGGCCAAGACCGAACCGGGTGACGAGAACAACCAGGACATCTCGGCACTGGTGGGCAAGGTCGATATCCGCAAACTCGAAGAATTCCCGCAGAACGACGCCGATGCCTACAGCTACTCGGGCGCACTGTGCCGGGCCAACCAGGGTCTGATGGAGTTCGTGGAGATGTTCAAGGCACCGATCAAGGTGCTGCACCCACTGCTCACCGCGACACAGGAAGGTAACTACAACAGTACCGAAGGCCTGGGGGCGATTCCGTTTACCGGGATCCTGCTGGCCCACTCCAACGAATCGGAATGGCACACCTTCCGCAACAACAAGAACAACGAAGCCTTCATCGACCGGATCTACATCGTCAAGGTGCCTTACTGCCTGCGGGTCAGCGATGAAATCAAGATTTACGACAAGCTGCTGTTCAACAGCTCCCTGGCCAAGGCCCATTGCGCGCCTGACACCCTGAAGATGCTGGCCCAGTTCACCGTGTTGTCGCGCCTCAAGGAGCCGGAAAACTCCAACATCTACTCGAAGATGCGGGTGTATGACGGCGAAAACCTCAAGGACACCGATCCGAAGGCCAAGTCGATCCAGGAATACCGCGACACCGCCGGCGTGGATGAGGGCATGAACGGCCTGTCGACACGTTTTGCGTTCAAGATCCTGTCAAAGGTCTTCAACTTCGACCCGCACGAAATCGCCGCCAACCCGGTGCACCTGCTCTACGTGCTGGAACAGCAGATCGAACAGGAACAATTCCAGGCTGAAACCCGCGAGCGCTATCTGCGCTTCCTCAAGGAATACCTGGCACCGCGCTACATCGAGTTCATCGGCAAGGAAATCCAGACCGCGTACCTGGAGTCCTACAGCGAATACGGCCAGAACATCTTCGACCGCTATGTGCTGTACGCAGACTTCTGGATCCAGGACCAGGAATACCGCGACCCGGAAACCGGCGAGATTCTCAACCGCGTAGCCCTCAACGAGGAACTGGAAAAGATCGAAAAACCCGCCGGCATCAGCAATCCGAAGGATTTCCGCAACGAAATCGTCAACTTCGTGCTGCGCGCCCGGGCCAACAACAACGGCAAGAACCCTACCTGGCTCAGCTACGAGAAGCTGCGGGTGGTCATCGAGAAGAAAATGTTCTCCAACACCGAGGATCTGCTGCCGGTCATCAGCTTCAACGCCAAGGCCAGCAAGGAGGATCAGCAAAAACACAACGACTTCGTCACTCGCATGGTCGAGCGTGGCTACACCGACAAACAGGTACGACTGCTCTCCGAGTGGTACCTGCGGGTCCGCAAATCGCAGTAAGGCAGCGACAAGCGTGCAATGCCAGGCTCCCGGTACGCCGGACAGCCTGGCAATCGACCGCTTGTCTTTAAGCTTCCAGCTTGCCGCTTGAAGCTTGTAACTTGAAGCTGCCCGGAGGGCTCCTGCATGAGCTATGTGATCGACCGACGTCTCAATGGCAAGAACAAGAGCACGGTAAACCGCCAGCGGTTCCTGCGGCGTTACCGTGACCACATCAAAAAGGCCGTCGAAGAGGCCGTCAGCCGCCGTTCCATCACCGATATGGAGCATGGCGAACAGATCAGCATCCCCGGACGCGACATCGATGAACCGGTGCTGCACCACGGCCGGGGCGGCAAACAGACCGTCGTGCATCCCGGCAACAAGGAATTCACCAGCGGCGAACATATCCAGCGGCCCCAGGGCGGCGCGGGCGGCAAAGGCCCGGGCAAGGCCGGTAACTCCGGCGAAGGCATGGATGAGTTCGTGTTCCAGATCACCCAGGAAGAGTTCCTGGAGTTCATGTTCGAAGACCTGGAACTGCCCAACCTGGTCAAACGCAACCTGACCGGTACCGACACTTTCAAGACCGTGCGCGCCGGGATCAGCAACGAAGGCAATCCGTCGCGGATCAACATCATCCGCACCCTGCGCTCGGCCCATGCGCGACGTATCGCCTTGTCTGGCAGCAGCCGGGCAAAACTGCGGGATGCCAAGGCGGAACTGGAACGCCTGAAACGCGAAGAGCCGGACAACTTCGGCGATATCCAGGAAATTGAAGCCGAAATCGCCAAACTCAGCGCGCGAATCCATCGCGTGCCGTTTCTCGACACCTTCGACCTGAAGTACAACCTGCTGGTCAAGCAACCCAATCCCAGTTCCAAGGCTGTGATGTTCTGCCTGATGGACGTGTCCGGCTCCATGACCCAGGCGACCAAGGACATCGCCAAGCGCTTCTTCATCCTGCTGTACCTGTTTCTCAAGCGTAACTACGACAAGATCGATGTGGTGTTCATCCGCCATCACACCAGCGCCAGGGAAGTCGACGAGGAGGAATTCTTCTACTCGCGGGAAACCGGCGGCACCATCGTTTCCAGCGCCTTGAAGCTGATGCAGGAAATCATGGCCGAACGCTATCCGGCCAACGAGTGGAACATCTACGCCGCCCAGGCTTCCGACGGCGACAACTGGAACGACGACTCGCCGATCTGCCGCGACATCCTGATCAACCAGATCATGCCGTTCGTGCAGTACTACACCTACGTCGAAATCACCCCGCGCGAGCATCAGGCCCTGTGGTTCGAATACGAGCGCATCAGCGAAGCCTTCGCTGACACCTTCGCCCAGCAACAATTGGTCTCGGCCGGCGATATCTATCCGGTCTTCCGTGAACTCTTCCAGCGCAGGTTAGTGACATGACCGCCAAAGAGCATAAGCGCCAACCCATATCCACGGGGTCCGAATGGACCTTCGAACTCATCCAGGCCTATGACCGGGAAATCAGCCGCATCGCGGCGGGTTATGCCCTGGATACCTACCCCAACCAGATCGAAGTGATCACCGCCGAACAGATGATGGATGCCTATGCGTCCGTGGGCATGCCCCTGGGCTATCACCACTGGTCCTACGGCAAACACTTCCTCAGCACTGAAAAGTCCTACACCCGCGGCCAGATGGGCCTGGCCTACGAAATCGTCATCAACTCCGACCCGTGCATCGCCTACCTGATGGAAGAAAACACCATCTGCATGCAGGCGCTGGTGGTGGCCCACGCGTGCTACGGGCATAACAGCTTCTTCAAGGGTAACTACCTGTTCCGCACCTGGACCGATGCCAGCTCGATCATCGATTACCTGGTATTCGCCAAGCAGTACATCATGCAGTGCGAGGAGCGCCACGGCATCGATGCGGTGGAAGACCTGCTGGACTCCTGCCATGCCCTGATGAACTACGGCGTCGACCGCTACAAACGCCCGTATCCGATTTCCGCCGAAGAAGAACGGCTGCGCCAGAAGGACCGTGAAGAGCATCTGCAAAAGCAGATCAACGACCTGTGGCGCACCATTCCCAAACGCGCCGGCAAGAACAACGACAAGGACAATGCGCGCTTCCCCGCCGAACCTCAGGAAAACATCCTGTATTTCATCGAAAAGCACGCGCCATTGCTGGAGCCCTGGCAGCGGGAAATCGTGCGGATCGTGCGCAAGATCGCCCAGTATTTCTACCCACAACGCCAGACCCAGGTGATGAACGAAGGCTGGGCCACGTTCTGGCACTACACCCTGATGAACGACCTGTATGACGAAGGCCTGGTCACCGACGGTTTCATGATGGAGTTCCTGACGTCCCACACCAGCGTGGTCTTCCAGCCGGGCTTCGACAGCCCCTACTACAGCGGTATCAACCCGTATGCATTGGGCTTTGCGATGTACCGCGATATCCGGCGCATGTGCGAGCACCCCACCGAAGAAGACCGCCGCTGGTTCCCGGAGATTGCCGGCAGCGATTGGTTGTCGACCATCAAGTTCGCCATGAGCAGCTTCAAGGATGAGAGCTTCATCCTGCAGTACCTGTCCCCCCAGGTGATTCGAGACCTCAAGCTGTTCAGCATCATGGACGACGACCTCAAGGACGATTTGCTGGTGCCCGCCATTCATGACGAGCCGGGCTATCGCACCATCCGCGAAACCCTCGCGGCGCAGTACAACCTGGGCAACCGCGAACCCAATGTGCAGATCTACAGCATCGACGTACGCGGCGATCGCTCGCTGACCCTGCGCCACCAGCAGCACGACCGCAAACCGCTGGGAGAGTCCACTGAGGAGGTTCTCAAGCACCTGCACCGGCTGTGGGGGTTCGATATCCACCTGGAGACGCTGCAAGGCGACCAGGTGATGAAAACCCACCACGTTCCGCCGCGTAACGAGCACAGCGACAACGATTACGGCCGCCTGGACCTGGCAGTCGTGCATCTGTGAAACGGCAAAGCCTCCATTGGCGGGCCGCAGGCGTTATCCTGTGCCGCTAATGGAGGCTTTTTCATGCAAATCTACAAAGTCGGTGGTGCGGTACGTGATCGCCTGCTGGGCATCCCCGTTACCGATATCGACCGTGTCGTAGTCGGCGCTACCACTGAAGAAATGCTCGCCCTGGGCTACAAGCCTGTGGGTTCGGACTTCCCGGTATTTCTTGACCCGAAAAATGGTGACGAGTACGCCCTCGCCCGCACGGAGCGCAAGAGCGGCCGGGGTTATGGCGGCTTTGTGTTTCACGCCAGCCCCGAAGTTACCCTGGAAGAAGACCTGATCCGCCGCGACCTGACCATCAACGCCATGGCCGAGGATGACGCGGGCCACCTGACCGACCCTTATCACGGCCAGCAGGATCTGGACGCACGCATTCTGCGTCACGTTTCCCCGGCGTTTGCCGAAGATCCACTGCGTGTCCTGCGCGTTGCCCGCTTTGCCGCGCGCTATGCCGGCCTCGGCTTTACGGTAGCGCCCGAAACCCTGGAACTGATGCGCGAACTCAGCGCGTCGGGCGAACTGGAAGCCTTGACGCCCGAACGCAGCTGGAAGGAGATTTCCCGCGCATTGATGGAAAACCAGCCACAGGTGTTTATCCAGGTGCTACGCGATTGCGGCGCCCTGAAAACCCTGATGCCGGAAATCGACGCACTGTTTGGCGTGCCGCAACCCGAGGCCCATCACCCCGAAATCGATACCGGCGTGCACACATTGAGCGTGCTGGAACAGGCGGCCATCCATGCCCAACCGTTGACCGTCCGCTGGGCCTGCCTGCTGCACGATCTGGGCAAGGGGCTCACGCCTGTGGATAAGTTGCCGCAGCACATCGCTCATGAGCAACGCGGCGTGAAGCTGATCAAGGCGATGAACGAACGCTTCAAGGTGCCAAGGGATTGCCAGGAGTTGGCGTTGCTGGTGGGCGAATATCACACCCATGGCCACCGCGCACTGGAGCTGAGGCCCTCGACATTGCTGGAGTTGCTGCAAAGCTTCGACGTTTACCGTCGCCCGCAACGCTTTGAAGAGTTTGTGGTGGCATGCGAGATGGACGCCCGCGGGCGCAAGGGCCTTGAGCAGAGAAGTTATCCACAAGCCGATTATTTGCGCGGTGCGGCGCTGGCGGCCAGAGGTGTGGCCGTCGCACCGCTACTGGAACAAGGCTACAAAGGTCCCGAACTGGGCGAAGCGCTGAAACGCGAACGGCTCAAGGCGCTAAAAGCCTACAAGAGCGAGTCCGGCGTCAACGGCTGATCCCGCCATTCGAACGCGACCGGCGCCAGTACCTGGTCAATGTGTGCATCCTCCCACAGCGCGGCAAATGACTTGCCCACCTCAGGATGCACACGCTGCGGCGCCATCAACGACAGCGGCCACAGCACAAACGCGTTCTTCAGGATTTCGGCCCGGGGCAGGATCAGGCCATCGAAGTTACCCACCAGCTCGCCATACAGCAGCACGTCGATGTCCAGCGGCAAGCCCTTGCGATCCGGGGCGTAGCGGCCATTGTCGGCCTCGATGAATTTCAGCCGGCGGTCCAGTTCCATCAACGGCAGGTCGGTATACGCCGACACCACCAGATTGAAGAATGGCCCGCTCTTTATGCCCACAGGCTGGCTTTCAAACACCGGCGAACAGCGCATCTGCGTCAGGAAACCCGCCAGCGCATCAAGGCCAGCGTGCAAATGGGCCTCACGCTCGATGTTACTGCCAAGACCAAGGTAAACCTGAGTTAGCGACATCCGCGCTCGATCTCCACGCCCACACCCTTGGCGGCCGGTACGGCGCCGGGCTTGGTCAGTTTGAGGTGCAGCCAGGGAATCTGGAACTCACTCATCAACACTTCAGCCAGGCGCTCGGCGAAGGTTTCCACCAGCTGGAATTGCGCCTGCTCGGCAAAGGCCTGGATCCGCGCGGACACGCTCGCGTAATCCAGCGCCAGGGTCAGGTCATCACCGGCAGCGGCCGGGCGGTTATCCCAGGCGAAGCTCAGGTCCAGACGCAGGCATTGCCGGATACCGCGCTCCCAGTCGTAGGCCCCGATCACGGTGTCGACTTCCAGGCCTTCGATAAACACTCTGTCCAAGCACTCTTCTCCGCTGCACGACAAGGGCGCGATGCCCCGTTAGAATCAGGGCGTCCTCGCCCGGAATAGTTAGCATGTTTTGGTTACTGGCGACTCTCGCCTACCTGCTCGGCTCGCTGTCCTTCGCCATTTTGCTCAGCCGCCTGACGGGAAATCCCGACCCGCGAATGAGTGGCTCAGGCAATGCCGGCGCCACCAATATGTTGCGCCTGGCCGGCAAGAAACTCGCCGTACTCACGCTGTTCGGCGACGTCTGCAAGGGCCTGCTGCCGGTGCTGATCGCCGATCTCGCCGGGCTCTCGCTGCAACAGCAAGCCTGGATCGGCGTCTGCGCGGTGCTCGGCCACCTGTTCCCGCTGTACTTTCGCTTTCGCGGCGGCAAAGGCGTCGCGACGGCGGCCGGCATGCTGCTGGGGATCTACCCACCGGCGGCGCTGCTGGCCATCCTGGCCTGGCTGCTGACGTTCTACCTGACACGCACCAGCTCGCTAGCCGCCCTCATCGCCACGCCCCTGACCCTGCCGTTGCTGGCGTGGCAGGAACCGGAGGCGCTGGTGCCGATGAGCGTGCTCACGCTGCTGATCGTCTGGCGCCACCGGGGCAATTTACGCGACCTGTTTGCCGGGCGCGAACGGCATTTTTAAATACGCCCGGTGAACCCGGCTCACGTTCGCCCGTTACAGCGGCGGCAACTGCTCCATCGGCCAGCGCGCCTGCACGCTGATTGCCAGGCTTTCATGCTGCCCGGCCTGCAAACGCTGGCAACCGGCATAGGCGATCATCGCACCGTTGTCGGTGCAGAATTCGGGACGCGCATAAAACACGTCGCCCTTCATGTCGCCGAGCATTTTCTCCAGGGAGCTGCGCAGCGCCTTGTTCGCGCTGACGCCGCCCGCGATCACCAGGCGCTTCATGCCCGCCTGTTTCAGGGCCCGCTTGCACTTGATGGTCAAAGTCTCCACCACGGCCTGCTGGAACGCCAGCGAGATGTCGCAACGGGCTTGCTCACTGTCGTCTCCGGCGCTGACGCTCTGCTGCCAGGTGTTCAGGGCAGAGGTTTTCAAGCCGCTGAAGCTGAACATCAGGCCAGGGCGATCGCACATCGGGCGCGGGAAGGTATAGCGCCCCGGAACGCCTTTTTCTGCCAAGCGGGCGATTTCCGGGCCGCCCGGATAATTGAGGCCCATCATCTTCGCAGTCTTGTCGAAAGCTTCACCGGCAGCGTCGTCCAGGCTTTCGCCCAGCAGCGTGTATTGACCGATTCCGTCGACCTGAACCAGCTGCGTATGGCCGCCTGAAACCAACAAAGCGACGAACGGGAACGCTGGCGGGTTTTCTTCCAGCATCGGTGCCAGTAAATGGCCTTCCATGTGGTGCACACCAAGGGCCGGAATGCCCCAGGCAAATGCCAGCGCCTGGGCGCAAGAGGCCCCAACCAGCAGGGCTCCGACCAATCCGGGGCCGGCGGTATAGGCAATGGCGTCGATCTCGGTCGGCACGCAGCCGGCCTCGTCCAGCACCTGGCGAATCAATGGCAGCATGCGTTTCACATGATCACGGCTGGCCAGCTCCGGCACCACGCCGCCATAGGCGCGATGCAGGTCGATCTGACTGAACAGTGCGTCGGCCAAAAGCCCGCGTTCACTGTCGTAAAGTGCGACACCGGTTTCGTCGCACGAGGTTTCTAATCCCAGAACTAGCATGGGTTTGCGCCTTGTAGAGGCTGAATTCGAAGGCGCGCATAATAGTCGCCACTCCCCCTCCCGACTAGCGGTTTTCGATCAGAGGCTTTGCATTCCGGGCAATGAGGGGTTAACATCCGCAACCCTTAAAAACCGACGACCTCAGCCGCGAATTTTTTGCGACGAGAACGTTGATTCCCGGTAATGAAAGAAGGTAGCTCTGGATGCCAGCCGTCAAAGTAAAAGAGAACGAACCCTTCGACGTAGCTCTGCGTCGTTTCAAGCGCTCCTGCGAAAAAGCCGGTGTTCTGGCTGAAGTTCGTAGCCGCGAATTTTACGAGAAGCCAACTTCTGAGCGTAAGCGTAAAGCAGCAGCCGCTGTTAAGCGTCACGCCAAGAAAGTTCAGCGCGAGCAGCGCCGCGCCGTTCGTCTGTACTAATACACAGACGTTCGTAGCAAGCTTCTGCCAAGCCCGGCCCTCAGCCGGGCTGTTGGCATTTGCGGATATCGCTTGATGCTTCACCGTTGACGCCGCACACGCGACTGAAACGAACTGCTTCACACGTCAGGACTGGCTCTTTTGCCAGCGGTGCACGTCTCTTCTGACGAGCCTAACAAGGCTACTGACGAGCACACTTATTTTTTAACAGGCGATCAACAGGTCGGCTGCGCCCACCGATGAGCTTCCGAGGCCCCCACATGGCCAAGACCGGACTCCCGGGCAACATTTCTACGCCGGGCACTGATCGGAACTAACGTCAGTGAATGTTCGGCAGATACACTTCCTGACAGACCAAGCAGACGACAGTAGATCGAGCCGCACAACACGCGCGCCTTGAGCACTTTGCGGGCCCTCTTTTACACGCAGTGATGACGAGAACGCCATGGCCGGGCTAATTCCCCAGAGCTTTATTGACGACCTTCTGAACCGCACCGACATCGTCGATGTTGTCAGCTCGCGCCTGCAGATGAAAAAGGCCGGCAAGAACTACACCGCCTGCTGCCCGTTCCACAAGGAAAAGACTCCGTCGTTCAGCGTCAGCCCCGACAAGCAGTTCTACTACTGCTTCGGCTGCGGCGCTGGCGGCAACGCCCTCGGCTTCATCATGGACCACGACAACCTGGACTTCCCCCAGGCCGTCGAGGAACTGGCGAAAGCCGCCGGCATGGAAATCCCCCGCGAAGAAAGTGGCCGCCCGCACAAACCGCGGCAACCCACCGATTCGCCGCTGTACCCGCTGCTTACCGCTGCTGCCGACTTTTACCGCCAGGCACTGAAAAGCCACCCGCAGCGCAAAGCCGCCGTCGATTACCTCAAGGGCCGCGGCCTGACCGGTGAAATCGCCCGCGACTTCGGCCTCGGCTTCGCCCCGCCGGGCTGGGACAACCTGTACAAGCACCTGAGCAGCGACACCCTGCAGCAAAAAGCCATGATCGACGCCGGCCTGTTGGTGGAAAACGCCGAGACCGGCAAGCGTTATGACCGTTTCCGCGACCGCGTGATGTTCCCGATCCGCGACAGCCGCGGCCGCATCATCGCGTTCGGCGGCCGGGTGCTGGGGGACGACAAGCCCAAATACCTGAACTCACCGGAAACCCCGGTGTTTCATAAAGGCCAGGAACTCTACGGCCTGTTTGAGGCGCGCAAGAACAACCGCAACCTCGACGAAATCATCGTGGTTGAAGGCTATATGGACGTGATTGCCCTGGCCCAGCAAGGTTTGCGCAACGCCGTGGCGACCCTGGGCACCGCGACCAGCGAAGAGCACTTGAAGCGCCTGTTTCGCGTGGTGCCCAACGTACTGTTTTGCTTCGACGGCGACCAGGCCGGCCGCAACGCAGCGTGGCGTGCCCTTGAGTCGACCCTGTCGAGCCTCCAGGACGGGCGGCGCGCACGCTTCCTGTTCCTGCCCGAAGGTGAAGACCCGGACACCCTGGTCCGCTCCGAAGGCACCGACGCGTTCCGCGCGCGCATCAACCAACACGCACAACCGCTGGCCGATTACTTTTTCCAGCAACTGACCGAAGAGTCCGACCCGCGCTCCCTCGAAGGCAAGGCCCACATGGTCACCCTCGCGGCACCGCTGATCGACAAGGTTCCGGGCGCCAACCTGCGCACCCTGATGCGCCAGCGCCTGCTGGAAATCACCGGTTTGAGTGGCGAGGCCGTCAGCCAGCTGGCCCGCAGCGCGCCGCAAGAGGCGCCGCCGGCCTACGACCCGGGCATGGATTACGACGCCATGCCGGACTATTCCGACTTCCACCAACCGCAGGAGGCCTACACGCCCCAGCAGGAGTGGACACCGAAGAAACCCGGCGCCGGCGGCAAGAAATGGGACAAGAAACCCTGGGACAAAAACGGCAAACGTGGCGGTGACCGTGACGAACCGCGCGGCCCACGCGTCCCAGCAGCAGTAGAGCCGCCCACCATGGCAGCCCTGCGTACACTTTTGCACCACCCGCAACTGGCACAAAAAGTCGAGGATGCGGGGCACTTTGCGGCCGAAGACCACACCAATACGCAACTGTTGGTGGCCCTGCTCGAAGCCGTACAGAAGAATCCTAAGCTAAACTCATTCCAGCTGATTGCACGCTGGCACGGCACCGAACAGGGCCGTTTGCTGAAGGCATTGGCAGAAAAGGAATGGCTGATTGATGGCGATAACCTTGAACAACAGTTTTTCGACACCATTACTAGCTTGGTAGCTCGTCAACGCGAGCGAAACCTGGAACAACTTCTTCGAAAAGCGCGTCAGAGTGAATTGACCGCCGAAGAGAAAAATCAACTGCGCGACCTTTTAAGTCGCAATGTTTCCGCATCAAACCCGACCTCAGCTGGCGTGTGAGGTCATAGCTCGGGTATAATCCTCGGCTTGTTTTTTGCCCGCCAAGACCTTCAGTGGATAGGGTGTTATGTCCGGAAAAGCGCAACAGCAGTCTCGTATCAAAGAGTTGATCACCCTTGGTCGTGAGCAGAAGTATCTGACTTACGCAGAGGTCAACGACCACCTGCCTGAGGATATTTCAGATCCAGAGCAGGTGGAAGACATCATCCGCATGATTAATGACATGGGGATCCCCGTACACGAGAGTGCTCCGGATGCGGACGCCCTTATGTTGGCCGACGCCGATACCGACGAGGCAGCCGCTGAAGAAGCAGCCGCCGCGTTGGCAGCGGTCGAGACCGACATCGGTCGCACGACTGACCCTGTGCGCATGTATATGCGCGAAATGGGTACGGTAGAGCTGCTGACACGTGAAGGCGAAATCGAAATCGCCAAGCGTATCGAAGAGGGCATCCGTGAAGTGATGGGCGCAATCGCGCACTTCCCAGGCACGGTTGACCACATTCTCTCCGAGTACACTCGCGTCACCACCGAAGGTGGCCGCCTGTCCGACGTCCTGAGCGGTTATATCGACCCGGACGACGGCATTGCGCCACCTGCGGCTGAAATTCCGCCACCGATCGATGCCAAGGCTGCGAAAGCAGACGACGACACCGACGACGACGAAGCTGAAGCCAGCACTGATGACGAAGAAGAAGTCGAAAGCGGTCCGGATCCGATCATCGCAGCGCAGCGCTTTGGCGCGGTCTCCGATCAGATGGAACTGGCTCGCAAGGCCCTGAAGAAGCACGGTCGCGGCAGCAAGCAGGCAACTGCTGAATTGCTGGCCCTGGCTGAACTCTTCATGCCGATCAAACTGGTACCGAAGCAATTCGAAGGCCTGGTTGAGCGGGTTCGTAGCGCCCTTGAGCGTCTGCGTGCACAAGAGCGTGCGATCATGCAGCTCTGTGTCCGTGATGCGCGCATGCCGCGTGCCGACTTCCTGCGCCAGTTCCCGGGCAACGAAGTCGACGAAAGCTGGACCGACGCACTGGCCAAAGGCAAAAGCAAATACGCTGAAGCCATTGGTCGCTTCCAGGCCGACATCGTTCGTTGCCAGCAGAAGCTGACTGCATTGCAGACTGAAACCGGTCTGACGATTGCCGAGATCAAGGACATCAACCGTCGCATGTCGATCGGTGAGGCCAAGGCCCGCCGCGCGAAGAAAGAGATGGTTGAAGCGAACTTGCGTCTGGTGATCTCCATCGCCAAGAAGTACACCAACCGTGGCCTGCAATTCCTCGATCTGATCCAGGAAGGCAACATCGGCTTGATGAAAGCGGTGGACAAGTTCGAATACCGTCGCGGCTACAAGTTCTCGACTTATGCCACCTGGTGGATCCGTCAGGCGATCACTCGCTCGATCGCCGACCAGGCCCGCACCATCCGTATTCCGGTGCACATGATCGAGACGATCAACAAGCTCAACCGTATTTCCCGGCAGATGTTGCAGGAAATGGGTCGCGAACCGACCCCGGAAGAGTTGGGCGAACGCATGGAAATGCCTGAGGATAAAATCCGCAAGGTATTGAAGATCGCTAAAGAGCCGATCTCCATGGAAACCCCGATCGGTGATGACGAAGACTCCCATCTGGGTGACTTCATCGAAGACTCGACCATGCAGTCGCCAATCGATGTTGCTACCGTTGAGAGCCTGAAAGAAGCGACTCGCGACGTACTGTCCGGCCTCACTGCCCGTGAAGCCAAGGTACTGCGCATGCGCTTCGGCATCGACATGAATACCGACCACACCCTTGAGGAGGTTGGTAAGCAGTTCGACGTTACCCGTGAGCGGATTCGTCAGATCGAAGCCAAGGCGCTGCGCAAGCTGCGCCACCCGACGAGAAGCGAGCATTTGCGCTCCTTCCTCGACGAGTGATCACAAAAACCCCGGCCCAGGCCGGGGTTTTTGCTTCTACAGATTAAATCCTCGCTGCCTCCCCTCCCCCGCAATGCCCGTCTACACTCGAAACATTCCCCGTGCCATAACGAGACCGTTATGCCCAGATTGCCGACCGTGTTACTGCTGTCGCTGCTGACCTGGACCGCAACGGCTGGCGCGTTGACTCTCACCGATGAAGAGCGTGGCTGGCTGGCGGACCACCAAGAGTTGCGCCTGGGCGTCGACGCCTCTTGGCCACCCTTTGAATACCGCGATGAAGATGGTCGCTACCAGGGCCTGGCCGCTGATTATGTGCGGCTGATGCAGGATCGCCTTGGCGTCAGGATCAAACTGATCGAGCCGGTGAACTGGAGTGCCGTGCTGGAACAGGCCCGCAACAACCAGCTCGACCTGCTGCCGGGCATCATGTCCACACCGGAACGCCAGGGTTTCCTGTCGTTTACCCGGCCTTATCTCGACTTCCCCATCGTCATCCTCGCCCACGAAGGCGGCCCGCAACCACGCAGCCTCAAAGACCTGTACGGGTTGAAGGTGGCCGTGGTGGAAAACTACGCGCCCCATGAACTGCTGCGCACTCACCACCCGGACCTCAACCTGGTGGCCATGCCCAATGTCAGCGCCACGTTGCAGGCCCTGGCCACCGACAAGGTCGACGCCGTAGTGGGCGATCTGGCGTCCAGCGTGTGGAGCCTGCGCCAACTCAAGCTGGAAGGCCTGTACATCAGCGGCGAAACGCCTTACCGCTATCAATTGGCCATGGGCGTACCCAAGGACGACAAGATGCTGGTGGGCATCCTCGATAAAGTCCTGGCCGACATCAGCCCGTCTGAGACCGAGGCCATCCAGCAGCGCTGGGTCGGCAACGTCATCGACCACCGCACGCTCTGGACGGATGTGCTGCTCTACGGGTTGCCTGCCGTGCTGTTGCTGAGCATCGTGCTGGCCGTGGTTATTCGGATCAATCGTCGGCTCAGCTCGGAAATTTCCCGCCGGGTCGCCCTCGAACAGGAACTGCGCAGCAGCGAATACCACTATCGCGGCCTGGTGGAGAGCCTTTCCGCGATCGCCTGGGAAGCCAGCATCAGCGATTTCACCTACAGCTACGTGTCGCCCCACGCCGAGGAACTGCTGGGTTACCCCCGTGCCCACTGGCTGATCCCGGGCTTCTGGCGCAACATCATCCACCCCGCGGACCTGACCCGCACCGAATCCTATTGCTACGCCGAAACCCGGGCCAACCGCGACCACAGTGTCGACTACCGGGTGATCACCGCCGATGGACGCTGCCTGTGGGTGCGGGACATCGTCAGCCTGATCGAACACGGCCACGAGCCCGTGCTGCGCGGCCTGATGATCGACATCAGCGAGGCCAAGCGCACCGAGGAAGCGTTGCAGCTTTCGGAACAGAAATTCGCCTCTGTGTTCCAGCAATGCCCGGACATCCTGGTCATCGCCCGGCTGTCGGACGGCTGCCTGATGGAGGTCAATAAGGCATTCGAAGACCAGATCGGCCTGAGCGCCGAAGCAGTCGTAGGAAAAACCGCCACTGAACTGAATATCTGGGGCATCCAGGGCGTAGGCCCCGGCCTGCTGCAACGGGTACAGACCACCAGCATCCGCAACCTGGAAATGCCCTTCCTACGCAGCAACGGCCAGGCCTTCACCGGACTGATCTCCGCCGAACCCTTTCAACTGGATACCACCGAAGCCCTGGTCGTGGTGGTGCGTGACATCACCCAGCTGAAAGAAACCCAGCAGCGACTGCAGACCTCCGAAGAGAAATTCGCCAAGGCCTTTCATGCCTCTCCCGACGGCCTGCTGCTGTCCCGCCAAAGCGACGGTTTGCTGATTGAGGTCAACGAAGGATTCAGTCGAATTACCGGCTTCAACAGCGTGATGTCGCTGGACCAGTCAACCCTGGACCTCGGGATCTGGGTCGACCTGAACGAACGCAAAGACATGCTGGAGCGGCTGCAACGGGATGGATTTGTCCGCGACTTTGTCTGCCACATCCGCCGCAGCGACGGCGAAATTCGCCTGTGTGAAGTCTCCAGCCGCCCGCTGCCCATCGGCGACGACGACTGCATGCTGACCATCGCCCGGGACATCACCGAACGCCAACTGATGCAGGAAAAACTGCAACAGGCCGCCACCGTGTTCGAGAGCACGGCCGAAGGCGTACTGATCACCGACACCCGGCAAAATATCAGCGCCGTGAACCGCGCCTTCAGCGAGATCACCGGCTACAGCGAAGCCGAAGCCCTTGGCCAAACCCCGCGCCTGCTTGCCTCGGGCCTGCACGACAGCGCCTTCTACGCCGCCATGTGGCACCAACTGACGGCCAACGGCCACTGGCAAGGCGAGATCTCCAACCGGCGCAAGAGCGGCGAGCTGTACCCCAGCTGGCTGACCATCAGCGCCGTGCGCAACCGCGAGGAGTCGATCACCCACTTCGTCGCCGTGTTTGCCGACATCTCCAGCCTCAAGCACGCCCAGGCGCGCCTCGATTACCAGGCCCACCACGACCCGCTGACGGGCCTGCCCAACCGCACCCTGTTTGAAAGCCGCCTGCAAGCCGCCCTCAACAACCAACAGGAAACCGGCAGCCAGGGCGCCGTGCTGTTCCTCGACCTCGACCGCTTCAAACACATCAACGACAGCCTCGGCCACCCGATTGGCGACCTGCTGCTCAAGGACATCGCCGTTCGCCTCAAGGACCAACTGCGAGACGTCGACACCGTCGCGCGCCTGGGTGGCGACGAATTCATCATCCTGCTGCCCGGCCTGCAACAAGCCAGCGACGCCGAACACCTGGCCAATAAGCTGCTGGCCTGCTTCACCCCACCGTTCCAGGCGGGCGAGCATGAGTTCTTCATCAGCGCCAGCATCGGCACCAGCCTGTACCCACGGGACGGCAACGACGTCGCCACCCTGGTCAAAAACGCTGACGCCGCCATGTACCGCTCCAAGGCCAAAGGCCGCAACCGCGTCGAAAGCTACACCCAGGACCTCACTGCGCAAGCCAACGAGCGCGTGGCCCTGGAACACGAACTGCGCCGAGCGATCGAGCGCGACGAATTGTCTCTCTATTACCAGCCGAAACTCAGCCTCGACACCCAACAACTGATCGGCGCCGAAGCCCTGATTCGCTGGCGCCACCCCACCTTCGGCGAAGTGCCGCCCGAGCACTTCATTGCCCTGGCCGAAGAGAACGGCATGATCCTGCAGATTGGCGACTGGGTACTGGAGCAGGCCTGCCGACAGATGCACGACTGGCGAGAAATTTTTGATGACTTCGGCCCGCTGTCCGTCAACCTCGCCGGCGCGCAACTGCGCCACCCCAACCTGCTGGCGCGCATCGAGCAACTGCTGCGGGACAACCGCCTGGAGCCTGGCTGCCTGCAACTGGAGATCACCGAAAACTTCATCATGAGCCAGGCCGAAGAGGCGCTGGAGGTGCTGCACCAGCTCAAGCATCTGGGCGTGCAACTGGCCATTGATGACTTCGGCACCGGCTATTCGTCCCTAAGCTACCTGAAACGCCTGCCGCTGGACTTCCTGAAGATCGACCAATCCTTCGTCCGTGGCCTGCCCGATGACCCACACGATGCGGCGATCGTGCGCGCCATTATTGCCCTGGGGCACAGCATGCAATTCACCATCATTGCCGAAGGTGTGGAAACGCCGGCCCAACAAGCGTTTCTGGCGGCTGAAGGTTGTGAGCAGATGCAAGGCTATATCGTCAGCCTGCCGCTGCCGCCGGACCTTTTCGCCGCTACGTTCCTTCGTATGAGCGTTTCGGACTTTTCGGATGGCACAGCGAAGAAACCATCGCTATAATCCGCGGCCTACTGAGGGCCTATAGCTCAGTTGGTTAGAGCAGGGGACTCATAATCCCTTGGTCGTAGGTTCGAGTCCTACTGGGCCCACCATACAAAAAGCCGCGCACTGCGCGGCTTTTGTGTTTCTGGGTGGTTCCCTGTTTTTACAGTCCTACGCTCCATGGGTACAAATTAGGTACAGTGCTGGTTCGCCAGCCGCCTAGGAGCACCCTCTCATGGCAACACTCGTCAAAACTCCTTCCGGCACCTGGAAGGCCCTGATTCGCAAAACTGGCTGGCCAACCGTGGCTAAAACCTTCCGTACCAAGCGTGATGCGGAGGACTGGTCTCGACGTACCGAAGACGAAATGGTAAGAGGTGTGTACATCCAGCGCAGCGGCTCCGAACGCATGACGCTTGAGACTGCACTCAAGCGCTACCTGAGCGACATCACCCCCACCAAGAAGCCCAGCACCCAGCGCGGTGAAATCACCAAAGCCAAGAAGCTAATCGAGCACCTGGGCAAATACTCTCTTGTCGCCCTCTCCGCTGAAATCATCGCCGGCTACCGCGACAAGCGACTGAACGAGCCCGGCCGCGATGGAAATATCAGCAACAACACTGTGCGTCTTGAGCTGGCTCTGTTGAGCCACCTGTACACCGTCGCTATTCAGGAATGGGGATTGGGACTGACGTTCAATCCAGTGCTGAACATTCGCAAGCCAAGCCCGGGAGACGGTCGTGACCGACGACTATCGCCGGACGAAGAACGCCATTTGCTCGCGGCCGTGAATCGACACAGCAACCCGATGCTGGGTTGGATTGTGCGTATCGCCCTGGAAACGGGTATGCGCTCGTCTGAGATTTCATCCCTGCGGCGACCTCAGGTGGATTTGGCAAAGCGCGTCATACGCCTCTCAGACACAAAGAACGACGCTTCCCGAACCGTTCCCTTGAGCAAGCGAGCCACAGAAGCATTCCAAGCTGCGATGAGTAACCCGGTGCGTCCAATCGACTGCAACCTGGTGTTTTTTGGTGAACCAGGAAAGGACGGGAAACGTAGGCCGTACACATTCACCAAAATCTGGGGACAGCTTAAGAAAAAGCTCGATCTACCCGACTTCAGGTTTCACGACCTCCGCCATGAAGCGGTGAGTCGGCTTGTCGAGGGAGGGCTATCCGACCAAGAAGTTTCAGCCATCAGCGGCCACAAGTCGATGCAGATGCTCAAGCGATACACCCACCTTCGGGCGGAGGATCTGGTAGGGCGGTTAGACAAGATAAACCGCGACGCAAAGACTCCGCAACTTACGGACAAATAATAAGTCAGGTGCAGTTTCCGCTTGTGATCGGAAGCTCTGATGGCTATGCGTTAAAGATGAGCTAAATACTGCCGAATAATTTTAGACACGAGGCGGGCCTTGTAAGGCCCGCTGTAGGTAGTTGAGGCGCCTTACCCATTCACCGCCTCGAAGATATCAGGCTCGACTAACACTCCTTATCACTGTCGCGAAGGAGAGAGGTCGTCGTGTTCAGACACATGCAACCCTAATAATCCATGGCACTCCACCAGCTACTTGCGGTAGAGAAAAAGCGCTTGCGAAATACTCTACAATCAAACTTCAGCATCCACCAATGCGAGTTAATCGTCCTCACTATCGTCTTCGAGCTCCTCTGTCCCACCGATCAAAAATTTAAATTTTGAGGAAATATGTGTCTGCATGGTTTTCTCTCGAAGCAATAGAAACTCTTCAAAATCCTGCATTGTTTTGGCTGGCTTTTTGAGGACCCCAAAGGCGGTCTCTTCGATGAACTGAATCCTATAATAGTCCGCCACTATCTTCTCGCCTTGATGCTTTTCGGCCTCAGCAATATGATCAGCAGGATTACCGTTAATCCAACGCTTATTCGTATCACCCTCCAAAAACATCAAGTTTAGTATGACATCCCCCTTGTCCCCTTTTTGCCAACCAGGAATATTCGGTAAATACTTAACAGGAAAAATGTGATGCTTCTCTGTCGAATAAGCCCCGGAACAAAAACCAATTTCTCGACCCGAAGCAGGATCCTTGGGCGTCGACAAATTAATAAGCCCTCGAATTAGCTTTCCAATAGCACCGTTTGGCGAATGCCGAAGAAGGCGGGGGATGGTGACCTCATCAAGCCAAGATGGAATTTTTTCATCGTCGACGAGCCACTCCAGAAACTCGCTGAGATCACGAACTTGCTTATTGTGCACGCCCTCTTGGTAACGCTGCGATAGCGCTGCCCCTACATACCATCTCGCAAGCTTTTTCTCGGCAGCTATTCGAGCTGTTCCTTTCAATTGACAGCTATCTATTTCCTTTAGCGCTAGCGCCATCGGCGCAAAAATTGCGTCGTAAGGCACCATATCCACACTTACCATATCCAGCGCAGCACCAAGATTTTCAGTAAGAAGCTTACCCAACGCTTCAAGAGCATTATAAGCAGTCTCTTTATGGGCAAGGTAGATATGGGCTTGAATAGTCTTAGGGAGATTGGCCTTTTTGGGTTCCTTGCCAGCCAGCATGGCTATTGTTTGCAAAAGGGTTTCCCCAGTCTTATCCATATTGGGATAGTATTTACCCAACTCACGCAGATCAACTATATCTTGTGACAAGTCAATATTTTGCGGATATAAAATCGAAACAACCAACTCAAAAGGCGTAAGCATCTGACCCGTTGTGTTTAAAGTCGTAAAAATTCGACTGATTGCCTCAATTTGCGTTGCTGCATCAATCTCAATAACTGGAACAGTATCTGTTTTAGTGAGGCTGAAATGGGGTTGTATTAGTCTGTAGGCTAAGTCGCTACGCTCCGGATAGGCTTTTAGATAATCAGCAATAGCGATATTTAATTCAGTAGAATCTGCCAATATGGCAGTACACAGCAAATGTTTTTTTACTAGCAATGATCGCGGATCAGGAATATTCGGACGAGCAACTAGATAACTATCGGTCTCATCTAGATCATGCACAAATTCTTGGACAGCACTACGATCAGAAAGATCGAGCTTTTTTGATAACGTCAATTCCAACAGCTTATCAATACGAAGATAATATTGTCTTTGGCCCGTTGCGTGAAATAGATGTATACCTGCTGTAAGCCGCTGCTGGCCGTCTAAGACAAGGAAGTCCGCACCGTTAACTGGAGCACCGTTGCAGGCCCCCTCAAAAATTCTTGGTGCGAGAAGTGCATTCTCGCCTTTCAAAAAAAGCAGCGCTCCTATCGGATATCCTTGGCGTATCGAGTCAAAAAGTTTAATGACCTTATCAGCTCTCCAGCGCCATTTCCGTTGGAAAGCAGGGAGTTTTAACTTCCCGTCATGAGCATCTTGAACAAGGTCGCGAAACGAACGGGCACTAGAGGTCATCACGTATCAGCCATTAGGAATTGATAGCTTAACTCTATACTAAAAAATCGTGCGTCAGAGAAGAGAAATTTTAGTAAATGTATAGCACCTCGGACACTGCTCAGAATACCGTTTGCGACCTCCCCCACTGTGCTGACACCAGAGCACAGCCGTACTTTGAAGCAGGGCTAAGGACAGATTGAAAGCTGTGGCTTACCAAGCCACCTAAACACCGTGGCGATTAATAGGCATCGGGTTAGACGTTCTACCCGCAGCTGAACATTCGCAAGCCAAGCCCCGGAGAAGGCCGTGACCGACGACTATCGCCGGACGAAGAACGCCATTTTCTCGCGGCCGTGAATCGACACAGCAACCCTATGCTGGGTTGGATTGTGCGTATCGCCCTGGAAACGGGTATGCGCTCGTCTGAGATCTCATCCCTGCGACGCCCCCAGGTAGATCTGACAAAGCGCGTCATACGCCTCTCAGACACAAAGAACGACTCTTCCCGAACCGTTCCCTTGAGCAAGCGAGCCACAGAAGCATTCCAAGCTGCGATGAACAACCCGGTGCGTCCAATCGACTGCAACCTGGTGTTTTTTCGTGAGCCTGGAAAGGACGGGAAACGCAGGCCCTACACATTCACCAAAATCTGGGGGCAGCTAAAAAAGAAGCTCGATCTACCCGACTTCAGATTTCACGATCTGCGCCACGAAGCTGTGAGTCGCCTCGTTGAGGGCGGGCTATCTGACCAAGAGGTTTCAGCCATCAGCGGCCACAGGTCGATGCAGATGCTCAAGCGATACACCCACCTTCGGGCTGAAGAGCTGGTTGATAAGCTAGACAAAATCGTTCGATAAGCAGGAAACGCCCTGCTCAGAGTCTTTCTCAGCAGGGCGAGCCTCAAAAAAACCATCTTTTTTCCGAAAATATGAATTTAATTATAATCCCTTGAATTATTAGCAATTTTACAAGCCCGAAAAAACCAAGATATACCACGCTGGTAGTTATATGGTGACACGGCAAATACCAAACTTATCTACCTTGGCCAACCCCTGTCACCACCAAGTTTGACAGCAACTAACTTACGCTCATAATCGTCTAACTCCTCCACACACATGCAGACTACTGAGCGCTGCTCAACCTGCATCAACACAGGTGAAAACCGTGATGAACACTGAAGCGTATTTAGTTGGAAAATTTGGCGCACTAATGCAACTGTCTGATTTGGCCGAGTTACTTGGACGCTCGACAGACGGGCTAAGAGTTTCACTCTACTCGGACACCGACCTATCGAGAAAAATTAAACCCACCATGATACGGATCGGCCGCCGCATCTACTTTCGCACGCAGCAAGTCAATGTGGTACTACAGCTTGAAGCACCAAAAAACGAAACACACGTTCAATAATACTGACCTGAGGGACATTTACTATGGGTCGGCAACGGACGATCAACGACAAGAAATTTTGGAACTCACCCAAAATGGCTGGGCGCACTCAAGAGGACCGAGCAACTCTCGTCTATCTATTAACATGTACCTCCAGCAACATTGTTGGTAGTTATTCTATCGTCCCAAGGATTGCTGCAGCAGAAATGGGATGGGACACAGAGTCACAATTCATGCCAGTACTGAAACGCCTCTGTGACTCTGACTTCATAAAATACGACGCCGAAACGAGCTTCGTGTGGGTTCGCATTTGGTGGGAGCATAACTCCCCGAAAATGGCGCTCGCGCCAACGCTACGTCAGAAGTCCATCAAGCAAATCAGAGAAATGCCTGCGCATTGGATATCAGACTATCTGGATCACATGGCGGAAAGACTGCAAGAGTCCGACGAGTATCGCGAGATGCTAATCCAGGAATTCCAAGCGTCGAGCCAAAGCGCTAATCAGGGAGAAAACCACCGCTGTGACGCTACCGATAGGGTATCGATACCCCATCGCCAGCCCATGGACAGGCCTGTGGATGACTATAGTTCCCAGATCAATGGAGAAAACACCAAGGCTGCCATCCACCCCGAAGCCGAGGGTAGCCGGAGAGGGAAGCCAGAAGGCCATGCCCAAGAAAACAGGGTATCAGTACCCTATCTATCCCATATACCTAGGGGGGCGGGTAACTATAACTATAACCCTAACAATAACTATAAAAATAACAATACAACAACAGACCGCCTGATTTTCCCTCACGACCTGTCTCGGGCAGCACAGGCATCAATAGAAGAAGCCCTGCTACAGGTTTCAGATACAGACGCGCAAAAATTACTAGATGAGTTGGCGGCTGCGATTGCGTCCAAAAAAGTAAAGACAACCATCACTCAGTTATTCCACGGGCTTTTAAAAATTTACCACCAGGGAAAACTTCAACCTAGCAGTGGCGTAATAGCCATTGCAGACAAAAGGTCGCAGAACGGCGGGGTCGGGCAAGAAGCAATAGCAACTTTAAAAAGAAAGATGCTAATCAATTGACCAATGGAGCAACGACAATGCAGCTACAATTCAAGGAACTTGAAAACTACTGCGATAGCCTGGAACACTCCGGCAACATCCAGGTCATTTTGCACGCGCATTATGCAAAAGGCTTCGCCCTGACTGTATCGGACGGCACAATCGAACACCCGGTAACGGATGAGCAAAACCATCCATATTGGTTCAGAACTGTAGAGATGGCGTTGGATGAGCTTGCCAATATCCCCTACATATCAGACAAAATAATGATAGACCGCACATCCTGGTCATAAGCTCTACGCTGTAACGGAGAAGCACACTCATCAAGCAATATTATTATTGAACGCAGTAAATTTAATACCCTAAGAATGCTTCGGCATACTGGGTTCTGGGACTGAAAAGAAAGTCCCTGACAGGTGGGAACAGTAGCTCGATAGAAAGAGCCACCGGACAAGCAGCGGAAAGACGCGCCGTATAGACCACATCCCAAGAGCGCCACGAAAGCGCACTGGATACGGGCCTTAAACAAGCCCTGACTGGCGGGAAAAGTAGCTCGATAAAAAGAGTCGCCGGACGGCTGGAAAGACAGCTCTGCGTTCGCCCTTAACCAAAGGAGCAACACAATGATTTCGTACCTCTACCTACCGATTCTCACCTTTTGCACGTTCGCTCTCATATCCATCCGCCGATACTGGGTTTGCGTAGATCGGCTCGGATACATGAAAGAGATCTCTAGACGGGCACCGTCGTTATTGCAACGAGACCTCATGGCCGCAGTACTTGCGATGGTGCCGTTTTCAATGGCTGCCATCGACTGGTTCGAAATAACGCTTCCCCGCCAGTCAGCCCCCATTCCTCCAGGCTTCGCAGCACTGCTCTCAGTCTGCTGCGTGTGCGCCTGCATAGGCATTCTCAACAATACCTTTGAACGCCTAGCGGGCAGTTGGGCTGGAACCAGGGAAAGCGCACTGCGTACGGTCGCGGCGCTACGAATCATTGATCAAGCAGAACTGGCCTCAGCGCTGAATGTCCTGAGCAATCGCAACGTGAAAATGACGAGCGCTGATTCAACCGGTAACACTGATCACACGGTGAAAAAATGAAAAGTATTCCTGCTCTCCTACTCATCACAACGTCAATTCTCGCTGGCTGCGAACGACAAGAATCTGTTCAAACCGTCGATTGGTACAAGGCAAATACATCTGAGCGTTTGAAGGTGCTGGAGAGGTGCAAGGCTAGCCCTGGAGAGCTTTCGATCTCTGCGAACTGTATCAACGCGTCATCGGCCGCGAATGCAACAACGTTGGAGCTGCGTGGTTACAAACACCGCGAACCAATCAATTTTTCTTCTCAGGGAAAATAGAATGACGACCACGACGGGAATATTCGAATGGATGGCGGGGAGCATGGACCAAACCCTCCAGACCTTCATAAGCGTCACGTCCAGCCAAGTCATCGATGACTTTTCACTAACGGTAACGCTTTGTGGAACGCTCTATTTGACCATAATGGGCTTCATGATGATCACCGGCACAATCGAGCAACCCGCATCCCATTTCCTCAAGACCTGCGGAAAGTTTCTGCTTATCAGCGGGCTGGCAATGAACGCAGACACGTATATGTCGTGGGTAGTGGAGGCACTACACGGCCTGGAAACAGGGGTTGCTTCTGCCTTTTCAGCTACTGGCGACTCAACGGCCTCAAGGTCTGTATTTCAGGTAGTGGACAAGGCCATGTCCGACGGCTGGGCAATAGGCGCCGATATTCTAACGAAGATGGGACTTCGTGCTGGGTACGACGTCGGAATGATATTTTTTGATTTGCTGACAGCCATAATCGTATACGCGGCAACACTTATTATCGCGGTTCCAGCAGGGGCAATGATCATTGTCGCAAAGGGAATGCTGTCGATCATGCTCGGCATCGGGCCAATTTTTATCATGATGCTGTTGTTTGGGCAGTTCACTTCCAAATGGTTCGATAGCTGGTTCGCCCAGGTCATCACCTACATCCTGCAAATCGCGCTGGTTGTCACGGTACTCAGCTTCGGGATCAAGTTTTTCTCATCGCTAACGAGCGACATACTGGCGACACCAGGCGACTACCCGATATCCACATTTCTGGAGCTTCTGGTGGTAACGGTCGTTGTGCTGTACATGCTGCAACAAGCCAATGCCGTCGCCGGCAGTCTCGCAGGGGGAATATCAAGCGCAGGGCTCACCCTTCGCGGAATCGCAAGCGGTGCCGCCTCACCGATCACCAAGGGGCTTAACCGACAGTCCACGCGCCGCGCGACATGCAGTCGGGGCAAATGGTCACTGCTGGACGCTTGAACCACCTCGCGGCCGGTAACACAGCCTGGAACCCAGCCTACCGACAGCACGTCATGCAGAACATGGGCAAAAACTGGGGGAGTGCTACCGGGGGCAAAGTAAATCAGTAGCCCCTGACGCACGGCTCATCAGACCTCGCTTCGGCGGGGTCTTTTTCTGAGTACCTTCAACAAGCGGATGACGGGTCAAGGGGTTGGTGCGGCCCGCAGGAGCGAAGCAACGAGGACTCGGCCCCTTGACGCGGCAGGAGCGCCCAACGCTCATGGCATGGGTGTAGGGGATCAAGGCCGCCGGCCTCCCCTGCACCCTTGACGACAGAGGGCGACTCGCTCCCTTCCCGCTTGCGGGAAGGGCGGGGGGATGGGCAACTTTAAAATCGTTAACTCATTGAATTTAGCAACTAATTGCAAAAAACAAGACAATTTCAGCGCTTGCCTTACTTGACTAACCAAGGGCTGAAAACCGTTAAACAGAAGTCATCGCAGAGAAGCTCAACGCAATTTAAAGGAGGGAAATACAGTCTCTGATAACTCCGCGCTCCGCTTGGGCAACCCCTTCGGTTGCATCCCGTGTCCGAACTTGCCGGACGGGCTGCGGGGCAGGCACGGCGGGCGGAGCCCTTGACCTACCCCTAGCGATAGGCTGAGCGCTTCCTGTGGTATCAAGGGTGCGGCTACGCCCGTCATCCTCACCCGTTCGGTGCTCGCCTTCGGCTCCGCTCCGCATGCGGCCTCCGGTGCCGCCCTTGACACCACATCCAGCAAAAACCTTGGTACTTTGATCAATGCACGATTTCACATGTGCCATGTACCTCCATCACATTCGCGGTTTACAAGGCATGCTTGCGCGCAACCAGGAATGCTTCAAATCTGAATTCCTTGTTCATGAACAAGACTTCTCAAAACTCGTCAGGAAAACAGCATGACTTCAGAAAATCATAAAACCACTCAACAGCAAGACAACGTTGCCCCCTCAGCCGGGATTGACCAGTTCAAGGAACACCAGATATCGGAGTCCGAACAGAGCAAACGAAAGGAAACCGTGGACTTTGCCAACGCCTCAGTAAACCTGTCTGGATTTGAAGTCACTGAGGGTATGAAACGCCTCGGCGAACGCTACATCAGCGGCGAAATTGATCTGGACGAGTTTGTGTCGATCTCGCAGCAAGAGAACGCTTCTTCCCGACCGAAGTGAGCGTAAGTTCACCGAAGCTTGAACATTTTGAGCCACACGCCCGACATTTGTCGGACTAACAAGGCAACAACTGCACGCTGACTGACAGCGCAGCGGTGAAAAAGCAAGAAGCATATGCCTGAGAAAGGCCCCCCTATGCATTACCCCACAACAGGTTTCACCGGCCCTCTGAGAGAAGGGGGATGGCAAGCATGCAGCGCCCACGCCTAAAGCCTCCAGCGTCAATCTGGAAACGAATCGATGGCTCCCCGGAACGCCTGATCTCTCTCTCCGCGCTTGCCGTTGCGTTTGGCGCCCTATGCGTGTCGTTATGGCAGCTTGATATGGCTAAGCAGCACAATGTGCTTTCCGTAAGGCCTTACTTGATGGTCACGCCTCACCTCGCAGGTGCCAACGGAAAGAACGGGCTGTATCTCACCAATGAAGGTATCGGGCTCGGGATACTTACTTCCCTGAGCGTTTCCGTATCGGGGAGAGTCTATGCAGGCTTAGGCAAGAATCAATGGCCGAAAATCTTGCGCGATATGGGCTTGGAACCGCTTTGCTTTTCTATTGGCTGGCCAACCAAGGTTGCCGCCTTAAGGCCCGGAATGGAAATCGAAATTCTGGGCAAGTCGAAACTGTTCAACTCTGGTTGCGAGCTTGCGCTGGCTACTTTCCTAACAACGAAAGACGTCTCGATTGAGCTGCGTTACACCTCGCTTTACGAAGAAGAACACACATTTTCAGGTGATACGTTCTTGAATCTATAGCGCCAGGCTCCGTAGCTGAATCCGTCCGGGCTTTGTTCATGAACAAGAACTTAGCCAATTGGAGATCTAGTGCAGGATAGGCTTCCGCCGGGATGTGACACCCACTACGCCTGCCTTCGCTCTACCCCAGCTATCCGACACACCGCATCAAGGAAAGCTTGTTCATGAACAAATGTTTGGGGGATATGAGACCTAGTGCAGGATAGGCTTTCACCGGAAAGCTGTATTACACAACGCCACCTCCACTACGATTTTTCCTTGTTCATGAACAAATTTGAAAGACGGTGGAGCACTAGTGCAGGATAGGCTTACCGCCGGTTAAATGTGCGCACACATTTAGCACGGCATGGCTTTGCAGGTTTCGTTACCGTTGATGGGGAGTATTTATGGAGAGCTCAAGCCGAGCCTTGAACATTCACCTGGGCGCAGACCTAAAAGCCCGCTGGGCGGATTACTGCCTTGCTTTGGGTAAATCTCCTGGAGCAGCAATCAAAGCTGCGATTGAGCAACAACTGGCGCAATCAGCAGCGAACCCGGCCCCAAAGACTTACCAGCAAGTCGCAGAGACGACGACAAGCGATCCCAAGCAACGCTTTGAAATCCTACTGACTGCTTCGGAAAAAGCAGCTATCAACGAGCGAGCTCAGATAGAGCGGTGTTCCATGCGGCGTTGGATCGTCGACGCCATCCGCATCGGCTTGACCCACGAGCCACAGTTCGGCATGGATGAAATCGACGCATTAGGTGAATCGAACTATCAGCTTTTGGCTCTAGGACGAAATCTCAACCAGATCGCCCGCAGCCTGAATGATGGTAAGTATGAACCGGTCACTGTCGAGATGATTACAGCATTAAGCGGGTTGATTCAGAAACACACTGAAGTGGTTAGTAAGGCCATTCGCGCTAGCCTTGAGCGTTGGGACATCGAATGACGTGTCACTTCCTCTGAAGGCATTTGCAACAGAATGGAGCAGAAGGTCGAACAGAACTCGTAATCGGCACATCAGCCGTTGTGCCTGCATCGAGGTTGGAAACGGTATCGGAGCAGCGCTGTCGTCCGGTTGCAGAGATTTTAACTAGCCGCTACCATCAGCATCGGTAGTGACAGCTGCCCCGTGCTCGCCATGCTAAGCCACAGCCCCGTGGCCCTGTTGCAACACTCCTCATTATCTCTGGGTTCTTCATGCTCAGAAACGATTGCGAGCTTCGTTTCCGCTGAGCTTGGAGTTGTCCATGATCGCAACACCCCGTAAGCCTAACTCCATCGCTGGCATCAAGAAAGTTGCCAAAGAATTGAAGAAAGGCTCAAAAATCACTCATTTCCAAGCATTGAATCTGGCAGCTCAGTTGTCAGGTTTTCATAACTTCAACCACGCCCATAGCTCGCTGAATTCATCTGCATCAGGGATGCCGCACACTCACAAGTACCAGGTGACGATATCTGCTAGGTGGAGAGACTGGGAAGGCAACAAAGGTAGCGTCTCTGCAACAGTGTCTATCCCCAATCTGTTGCATCAATTGGTCACTCCGCAAAATTTTTTCGGGCTGCTTTCCGATTTGGAAATCAACGGTTCTGAAGAACTATCGTTTGCCAAAGTCCTACCGGGAGAGGGACACGCAGAAATGAGGGTGTTCTCTGCAGCACGAGCGATCCGATTCATCTCTGTGACGGGCTTAGTCCCCGCGCTGACACCGCGGAACCCACTACCGTTTTTTGAGGACATCCACGGATTTCAGTGCAAGATACCTAACGGTGATCACACTCGCTTTTGGAAAGATCCTATCAGTGGACATCACGTCATCACAGATGAACCCTATCTCGGCGAAGCCACTCCTCCATTAGTGAAGGCCAAACGGACTGAGTGGGCGAACAAGCATCAGCTCAGTGTTGGATTTCCGGAATGGCCTGGAATGCACAACCCAGGTTACGGAACACGTTTAACGCTTTTTTCGCAAAATCTAGACGTAGCGCGCTTTGTGAGAACTTTGGACAAGATTCCCGCTCCAGGTGAAGGTTACGATGCAGATCTGTTAGAACCAGACTATCGAAAAAGTACCTCACCCATTGGCAAACGAGCTTATAGCTGAAACTAGCTACAGTTTTAGGTGATGATCCGTTTTCGTCAGTGGTATTTCGAAAACGGATCGCCCCGCACTCCGACATCGCCAAACGAGTACATCCAATAAATAGCGCCTGTAGTGTTTGACTCATTTCAAGAAAAATTCAACCCGCTCGCCATAAACATTTACCCGACATAAGCATGACGGAGACCAAATTTTGTCTTGAACAGGAAGGCCCGAATACTTTCATATCGCGGGCCTTCGAAGGTAGGCAAGAGAGCAACCCCTCATGCATTAGTGAACGGCTGTTGGAGTGCCGACGCCGACTAAACTTCCAACGCTACCTCCTTAGACTAGAAAATCTAACTTCCTGTATATTACCAAACACACTCATTCAAATTTTTATTCAGCAAAATTTACTGTTACTCGTCCGACCCGCTGAGTTACAGTCGCTCCTATTTCTGCTACGTCGGGGTCAAATAATGCTAAATTAACGCCATCCCCTACCGAACTCCGATACATAACACCATCAAACCCACAAACTTTCACATACTCGCATAGATATTGGCTGGGTACGTAATCGAACGCAGCAGATCTTGGCAAAACGGGCCGAGTAAGTTCTTCTCCTAGCTTCTCAAGAAACTCTACATCACTTCTAAGCATAGATATTTCGCTCTCATCAGAAAGCATAAAAGGGGAAACACTTCTTTTAGGATGTCTGAGATCAATAACTTTTAATCCGTCAGGAATACGTACACTGGCAACGCACGCATCCTCTCCCGTATGAGGGCGAATTTCAGAAACAGCTGTTATAGGTGTGGACGCCAAGTATAGATATGGAATACCTGCTGGATTGGCTCTACCATGTGAGGCGAGGTGTTTTGGAGGCGATTTCATTTCTATAGGAGTGTATGTCGAAGCACCGGTTTGTATCCGCGCACGGAACCAGTTTGTAGCCACCTCCGCGGCAGGAAGCAACAAATAATCAAAAAGCCTTTTGAGGCGGGAAAGATTTATTTCAGTTTCAGGAAAATACCTGTTTTTATGTATGAGTTCCTGACGTAAATCATCCCATCTCTGTAGTGCGTTATCTGAAACGGCAGTCTCAGATGGTCTGTATCGTTGCCTTACCAATTCACCATCATCGAGAACATCGCTAAGAAGCTCTTTAGCATGGGCTATATCCATTCTCTCATGACTGAACATTCCCCAGTCACTTTTCAGCAACTCGATAAGTCCAATTCCCTGGGAATCTCTGACATAGATCCCTGTCAACAACTCAAATAGCTCTCTAAGTTCTCGCGGGGATAACAGTGGTTGATCGGGGGAAAGACAATAACTACAAACCCCTATTTCGTGAGAAAACTGAACAAAAAAACTTCTTCGAAGATGTATATCACCAAAACAGCTTGGGCAGCAGTACAATTTCATTCCCGTCCATGAAAATAATCGGCCATCACTTCAATGTGATGCTGCATAGAGAGCTTTTTAACATACCCCAATCCGGGAAAGTGGCCGCGCTCATGCAACTCAATAAACTCATCAACCGCGCGAGTTCGGAAAATTTTCGTGTCGGGTCTCAGGGCTTCATCAACTAACTTACGCAAAGCCTCAGCAAACTTACCTGCTGGGTCAGTCGGCGTTTCGAAGCGATCAGACTTAAAGTGATGGATATACATTCCATCATCCTGTTCATCGTCGATGAATGTTAAATGAATGGCAACTGCGTAAGCAGGCCCTCCACCTTCAGAGTACTCGTCTCCAACTATTAGAAAATCTCCAAAACCTTCAGCCCCATCATCTTCGAAGGTAACGTGCAAGTCCGAGAAAAATTCTACAGCGGGGTGAAGCCTATTCGCACGTTTCTCAAATCCATTCTTAACGACAATCTTTTCAAAATCGGTAAAATTTCTCTGATATAGACGTCCATTGTAACCATCTAAAAAAACATGAGCAGAATCATCGTCCCGAGGTAGAAGATTTAACAGCCCTCGAGCATCGGTAAAACCAGCATGGATGAATAGTTTTTTGCGCTGACCTACAGACTCTAAGATATTTTCAATCTGATGAACATCAGTCTCATCAGTGAGCAATACTCCTGCATACACATTCGCAGCGTGCTCATAATTACTATCCAGAAGCTCGATCAATCTAGACGGGTCGGCGGAAAGATCTCCATAGCGAGGATTTACTATAAGCGAAATATCACCGCCAGCATCGCTCACAGCATCAATTGCCCGTATCAAACCGTTTACTGCTTCTTTGACTGGTTCGATAATTGGGACAAATCCCCGCTCAGACATAATATCCGCACACTCGCGAATAGTAATTAGATCATACTGCTTACCGCGAAAATAAGGGTAGTACATGCTCCATTCATCCCCACTTCAATGCTTCCATTAGTGGAGTATCTATTGCATCCAATAGATTCCCCTTAGTCCGTTCTGTTAGAGGAACGGTTAACGCAAAAAATCTTATTGAAGCTGGCAAGCTTCTGACCGACTCAGACAGCCCCGATAGATTCCTAGTACTTTTTAAAACTCGTACCATTTCATCATGCACAATAGCAGAGGGGATTTTCACGAACTCTCTATCCAGAGCGCTATGCATTTGTGTGTTTGGTAAGCTAGGGACACGTACATCTAGATTCTTCAGGACCTCAATGGCCTCTCTTTGTGTAATGGCGTTGAATATAGAGCTTGAGATAGTACGACTAGGATCACAGAAGCTTTTACGAAATGTTGAGATCTGGTATCTATCGGTGAGCACAGAAACGCCTACAAAGTCAGGAACAATAGAAACAACTGCCTCTAGATGTCTTTCAGCACACAGCACCGTAACACTCGCAAAAACCTCACTATACGACACGACCTGTGAGTAGAGCCTATCCAACTTATCCCGATCAGACTTGATTTCATATGCCGTGGACGTACCATTCAACATAACTATATCTGCTTTATTCTTACCAACTCTAAACTCATCGACAAGCGACGCGGTCCTCAAAGAGTGCGAACCAAGCAATACTTTTTGAGCGACGGCAGTTTTATAGGCATACTCATTTCTAAAGCTCTTCCGCTTCAGTAAGTCGAAGAGCTCATCCAGTATCCGCCCTACGCTCCAAGTGTACTTATCAACCTCAACTGCAAGCTCTTTCATCAATCGTGCAAAGATCGGAGACTGGCCCTTTTTGACCATCTCGTGAAAAACGGCAGCCGTGAAAATCCGTGCGATAGCCGCTTGCTCTCGGACCTCTGTCCCCTTCACCGTTCTCAACATAAGCCTTCTTGAAGCCCTCGCCTTTCAGTCAATCTGGTTCTAGCTATCCTGGCCGCCACTCTCGCTTAGCCCAAGAATAGGGTTACAACCACCATCCTGCTGGTCCCAGTATACCCCTTCCCCCAGCAGCTAGCTTCAGTACAATGCCAGCACATTAGCAGGCTTGTTCAGATTTCACTTGGCCTCGCTTGAGCTTGGAGCAAAAGCGGGTGCACTCATCGTGGAGAGCAGGCTGGGTCGTAAAATTTAGCTGGAACCTATCTGAAAATTTCGATGATTTAAAACCAAAGAACATTGATAGCTTTCCCGCCGCACAACCCAAACTATGCTGGGCATAGCTGTACGTCACTTTGCGTAATCAAGAAACGACCATGGAGGTAGTTAGCAATGAGCAGTTATCCGAAGCGCGTCAGGGACAACATTCTGCCACGGTCCGTCGGAGAGACTTTGCCCGAAGCTTTCGAGGAGTGGTCTTTCACAGAGGTCGTGAGGGATCATGAACAGCCGACCGACACATGTGAGCTGTGCGATCAGGAGTCGCTTCGATATCAGTTCGAAATTCGCAATACGATGACTAAACATACGCTATGGGTTGGATCGCAGTGCATCCTTAGGTTTGGCCTTTCGGTGTTCGAGGCAGGTCGTAGACTTTCACCGACTGATGCCAAGAAAAAACTTGAGCGCTTAACGCAACAGATGCGATTGAATTCATGTGTTAGTGCTCTAGAGAAACTGGCGGTCGCGGAAAACAACTCGATGCTGTCAAACGCGCTGAAATATTACCGAACCAACAAGTACCTTTCTCCAAAATTTGCTTTCGTCGTTCTCTGGCGCTTAAAAGCAAACAAAATTGATCACAGTCCTTCTTTTTTCAAGATCAACCTTAAACGCAGCAAATATCAAGAAGACCTTAGGCATATGAAGCCAGGAAATGTAGAGATGATCTGGCCTGCACTGTCGTCTAGCCAAAGGCAAATGGCGTTACTAATGGGGAATAAAGCACCAGCGTAAAATACTCTAGAAACACAAATTAGAAAGTTACTTGTAAATTTTACGACCATCAAGGAGTTAAAGTGAATAAAAACTATTACTGGGAAATTGAAAAGTCACCCTACCCATCACCATTCCTATCAGAAACAAAAACATTTGGCGAAATCAACCCGATATTTCTTGTAGATCAACTAAATGGTAAACGACCCGCCGTCTTCAATGAAAATTTTCTAGCATCTGGAGAAATAAATCTCCCTATCTACCCGAGTGCACTACTCGACTCCAACATAATGGATGCAATTGACAACAGAGTACAAAAAAACACAAAGCTTGACGGGCTAGAAAATTTTCTTCACTTCGCAACACTAAACAAATGGGATTTCAGCCCACTTTTTTATTACATGGAGCATTACTCAAAATCCTCAAATGAAGACTTCATAAAAAACGCGAAAAGACGGACCGAATCGTATCTAAAAGTTTTCTCTATGAACCAAGAGCACTTTCTATATACGCAAGAAATAATTCCAGACCCAGCCGCGATTGAATTCTACTTAGAGCCTACCCCCCATAAAACCTTAACTGAATTAGCAGAAGGAAGAACGATAGCTTTTACCGAGAAATTTGACAAACGCTTCTTAAACAATGCAATTGAGTCAATACAAATAGCGTTAATCAAGATGATACTCATAGAAAAAATTGAGTTCAAAGGTGCTACCCCCCTACAAAAACATGGGGAGTTGGTCAGTTTCCTAAAAGATGGACTCGGAATAATGCTCGGCCGCGAAGCACATATGGCACTACACTACTTCTCAGGTATTGCTGGTCGCTTATTGGGAGTTCAAGCAAGCACGCCGTATACTACAGCACTTAAAAATATTCGATCGACTGCTTGGGACATGTTCTTGCTAAGAGTCCCAGAGGGATTGTATACCGAAGCGCCCGACGAATTATGCATAAGCTATATAGCCACTCAAGAAAAGCAACTTCACACCCTTGCAAAACTCTTCACCCTGGAAAGAATATTTAGCACTGAGAAAAACGGATTCACTCCTATAATCAGTTACAATATGAAAATGCTTCCACCTGAGACTTCGTCCGGTGCAGCCACAAACGATGAACAGTTATTTTTTAGCCATATTGAGCGCAGCACGCAAATGAGATTAGAGCCACCTACAGGACTTCTCAACGCCCTGGAAAACGAACTCAGAAAATATTGCAGCTAACGATTAGCATAAATATTAAAAGTTATGCGCACGCCTCTATCTAACTTATTAAGCACTTGCAGCTAGCACTAAACACACGAGGTCAAAACGATCACAGATAGAGTCTAAAAGGATTTATACATCGATCTTATGACCACCTAGGAAATCCGGGCAGCACACACATCACGGCACCCTACGAGAAGAAGAGGCAAAGCAAATGGCAGAACTTGAAGTTCCCCCGAAGGTATTTATCTCATATTCTTGGGAGAGCGACGCCCACAAGCTATGGGTAAGAGTTCTCGCTGAGAGGTTAACAAAAAACGGAGTGAACGTCCGACTAGACCAGTGGCATATCACGCCCGGACAAAGTCTCACTCAGTTCATGGAAGTTGAAGCTCAAGATTGTGACTTCGCCCTGATCATTTGCACGAAGGACTACAGCAGAAAGTCATTGGCTCGTGCCGGTGGAGTTGGCTACGAACAACAAATAATAACTGGACGCATTGCTGCCGGGTTGGACCGGGAGCGCTTCATTCCTATTATTCGAGATGGCGAATTTACTCCTGGCGCGGACTGCTCCATACCCGCGCAGTTCTTGGGAGTCTATGCACTTGATATGCGGGACGAGGGAAAGCTGGATCAGCGAATTGAGGATTTGCTAAGAGCAATATTTAGGGAACCCGCTCTGACACAACCTTCAATAGGACCGAGACCCGCCTTTGGTACAGTCCCTGAACCTGAAATCGCTACGAGGCCTAACCAGAGATTAGCCGTATTAGACATTGACGGATGGCATCTTCTTAGTGGGGTAGCAAGCAACGAGCGCTGGCCACAGTCCTTCCGAATTCCCGAAGAATCAGAGCGATATAGCCTTAATGTGAGCGATAGCGTTAAACTTCAGTTCGAGTTTTCCCTAGATGGTAAAAATGGAGACACCGAACTTTTTGGTGAAAGGATGTGGGTCGGAGTGATAGGTAGGTCTGGTCCCTACCTCGTGGGCGAGTTACAAAACACCCCAGCATGTTCAGATGAACAAGGTAACCTAGAAGCTGGCAATACCGTAGTATTTTTACCAGAACACGTTATAGATATATGGGAAGACTAACTTCCAGCGACGGCCCATACCGAAGAGACAATTGGTATCCCTTTTATCCGTCATATCAAAGTATACTCCATACCAATAAACCTGACAGACGGGCCGCGGTGATTTGGCGGCCCGTCATGATTCAGACCTTGCCGGCGGCCTTGGCAGCATCTTCGACCCACTTACCAAGGTTCTCCCGTCCACTATCCTTATTCCATAGATAGTGTTTGTATCCGGTGACGGTAAGGCCACAGCACGAGCTAGTCTGTTGCCTCAGGTTGCTGATCTGACTGATGTCGATGGTCAACAAGCCATTACCGCGCGCGATACTTTGGTCAATCTCGTACTTAACCCATTTGCTCTTGTTGGTATTCGCACCTACCAGTACGACTGTCACCGTGGTGCCAACGAGCTGGCCGTCGATCCAGGATTTTATCGCGGCCTCGCCCTTACGCTGCACCTCTTCGAACTCTGCTTTGTCGATAAAGCCGTACTTCGCGGCAGCTTGAATTACATTACTATTTCGCACATTCATGGCGCGATCAACGTCATCGTACTTGAAGCTGAAGAAAACTTTTCTAGCCATGGGTTGAGTCCTTAAATGAGAGGGATGAGGGTCAAGATAACTTCTTGGGCTCGCTTCAGCGTCGTGGCCTCGGCGCCCAACTCATGCAGCAACGGTGTAATCTTTTTTCCATGCGTGTGCTGTGCTTCGTCGTAGCTTTGGATGACGTCGTTCCACAGATCTCTGGAGATGGAACCTGTAATTCCCACTGGGATCACAAAGACGCCGTTGGTCACAGCAATATCGAACTCTTCCCGCATACCCGTTGAAAGCACCACGTCGCCGCCCTCAAGTTTATTGCCAAACAGGAAGATGGCGATGCCCGTGTGAGCAAGCATGTTGCGGCGATATTCCGACCAGACCTCTTTCAAAGGACGTTGACCGACCTGGTTTTGCGGGAACGGCCTTAAGATCAATTGATCGCTGTCTAGGCGTCCACCATTCATGATGGTCTGCTCCAGCACACCGGTGATGACGGCACTACCTATCCCCAGCCCAAACCCAGAAATCACCCGATATTGAGCTTTGCTGATTGCCTTACTCAGTTCGTAAACGAAATTTTCCGACTCCTTTTCCGTCCATGGACTGTAGTCATGCGCGGCGCCGGAAATGAAGATGGTTTTCTTTTTGTGGCGATGCTCGACAGCCTTCAAGATCTCGGTGATATCAGAGAACTGATCGACGTAAATCACTTTGATCCCTACGCGCAACAATTCGCCTTTAAAAAGTTCCTCCTTGCGCTGGCGATACTCGAAGTCCGCTAACTCTTCATCAACGGCTTGAGCGGCTTTCCTCAATAGGCAGTAGTGCTGTCGCTGATCCTTGGCAAACTGAATCCTTACTCGACTGAGGATGTACTCAAGGTTTGGGGCGGTGAAGCTAAAGCCAAGAAAAAGAAAAGTTTTGGCAATGAGGTCCCCGCTGAGCGCGGTGATGAACGGCTGCATTTTGACGTGATAACGCTCGTAATCGTCTCGAATCAACACTGCGTCGGACGCATGTTCAACATCGCCGTGCATTTTGTAGACTATCGCGTCGCGCTTGGGCTTTGTCGTTGCCAATTGCTTGGTTGTGTACTTGGTATCCGCGATTTTCTCGTTGTTTTCTAACGCGGTCTCGATCAGACGATCATAGTTAGTCGTCCAGTAGGTCTGGATCGGAAGCCTTGCAAGGATGACGTGGTTTTCAGTAGGGGCCACCTTCGCAGAAAACTCCGTCACCAAGAGTTGGTTGAGCTTCGCTCGATTGGTCGAATTTACGTTTGCATGGTATTGAGCCAACGTAACTAAATCCCATTCCTTCTCGACGTCCAGATCCAGGTCGTCCGCGATTGGCTTAAGCAGCGTCTTCCAATCAACGAACCCAGCCGCGCGCGAAAAGCCCGCCCCTGCAAAAATAGCAAGATTTCCTTCTGCCAACTCTTTTGACAGGTCGTCAATGAGTCGCAACTGTTCCCTCGTCATGTAGTAATCGCTGTGTTGGAGGTTGAGAAACTCAGAGGGTGCGTACCCAGCGGCCATTTCCTTGAGGGTCGTACAGCGCCAAGCCACCGGACGGCGGGGTATCAATGCGGTTGTAGAGCTTTAAATATTCGTTGCCGTGATAGCGGCCATGGGTGTCGGTAGTAGGGATGATCGCTATGCGGCCCAACTGCTTTTTGCCGTCCGCGTATCCAATCTCCCATGGGCACCAACGTGATGACATGGAATGTTCGGTTGCTAGAAACAAGAACCATTCTGCGCTGATGATTGCATTTTTGATTCGCGCGGCAGTCTCTGCGTCAGGCTGCTCGGGCATCGCCTGGTCTTGCCAGTCAATGTAGATGTCCCACCCCTGTTGCTTCAGCATTTCCTGAAGGCCCAGCGCAAGCGCTGCATCCTTGTGACTGTGACTAAGGAAAGCGGTAGGTTGACCTGGACGTTTGGGGGTGTGGCCACTTTGCGAGCGATTAAAATACCTGTTGCTCAGGTCAGATTGGAGAATCGTCATTGCGTAAGGCTTCCATGGCTTTGAAAGCAAAGTGCCATCTTTTAGGGGGGGCCTCAACAGTTTTTTTCAGCACACATGAAGCGTTATTGATTAATCCATTCAGCTCTGATGCCGAGCATCACTGTTAGTCAATCTGATTGGATTGGGCGGTAGTCGACACACAACGCACAGGCGACGCCGACCGGCCAATTAATGCAGGTGCAGATTGTCCGCTTTCGCGGTCAACTCCACTTTTAGAAAGCGTCTACATCACTCCAAAGCAACGCGTTCTGAAGTAGGTCTTTTACAAGCTTGAGTTCCAACGAGAAATGCAAAATCAGTACAACCACGGTACAGTACTCAGCTTGAGCAACCTTCTCAAAATTACGCTCAACACCAGTAACGACGGGGCCTCCAGCTATGCCAACCTACGTTCACCTACGAACGATTTCTCTAGGCATATCAGCTCGCCCAGCAACTCATAATCCCTTGGTCGTAGGTTCGAGTCCTACTGGGCCACCATCTTGAAAGCCGCGCATTGCGCGGCTTTGTCGTTTCTGGCGCGCGTGAGTCGTGCAGCAATGAAACATTAGTTAGTTGTCCCGAACGGCTACGGCACTGACCATGATTCCCAGTCAACGCCAATTCAGCACGAGGGAAACTTGTTCCATGCATCAGCAAAAACGCTCGCCGCGCAACGCAATCCACGGCCTGGGCATACGTGCCACAGCCGCCGTCGCAATCACCCTCGCAACCTTGAGCGGCGCACAAGCCGCCCCCGCCGCCACTGACTCCATCAAGGCATTCAAGCTCTGCACCGGCGCCGACAACAATTCGCACGTACTGGAAGGCACCATCGACCAGAGCATGCGCAATGACGTGACCGCCGTTCACTTCAAGCAAACGGCGGCGCATTCCTCGTATAGCTGGCATAACGACCCGGAGCCACAGTACGTCATGACGCTGTCCGGCACCCTGGCGTTCGTGACACGCGGCGGTGAGAAGTTCACGTTGCATCCGGGTGAAGTACTGATCGCCGAAGACAACACCGGCACCGGGCATCGCTGGAATCTGGTGGACGATCAACCGTGGCGGCGAGGGTACGTGGTGCTGAAGCCGGGCGCGCCGGATTCATTTATCCCGAACGATGCTGCCGCTGCGAAGGTGTGCAAGGGGTCGTAGTCTCGCTGATCACACCTCCTCGAATAAAAGAAAGACTTACGCTTTGCGGCGTAAGCCTTTTTTGTACTGCGTGCTCTACCGGCCCGTTATCAAACGGAAAGTTCGCGCAAAGCCGCCGTCGCCAGGAACCCAGAGCGCGAGGCATAGCGATGGTCTTTTTGCACTCGCTCATCGATACGATTCAAAAGTTGCTCAGGCAGTGAGGCGTTGAACCTGACTGACTTGCCCAGGTAAGGAGTAAGATCAAAGTCGATCACCGCCCACACGCCACCCGCAAAGTCCGGATTCTCCAAATGGACGTCGACCTCTCTAGCCTGAGGAAGCCGCTCCTCATCAGCAACCAATCCCTCGAGGTGCAGCGCTAAAGCTTCGCGGACATTATCCAGAGCTTCGGAAAAGGTTGTGCCCGCAGAAAAGCAACCTGGCACGTCCGGGACGGTCACGCTGTAATCTGAATCAGCGTCTTTGTGTATCACCACTGGAAATTTCATTTTTCCTCCTTTGAATGAGCCGCAGCGGGATCATTCACCACATAACCTACGGTCATCACTTCAGGCCTGCTGATTTCAAAATGCTGTGCAAGGTCCCCTTGGCTATCTCTGATTTAGGATGAGGAACCGTCACCCGGCCGGGCTTGGTTGAGTGCTTGAATTGATGGTGACTGCCTTTCGCCGCCACCTCAAACCATCCATCCGCCATCAGCAAGTCAATTACCTCTCTGCTTCTCATCGCGCCCGCTCCACAGTGTGTATCTTACACACCGAAGGTATCCTGCAGCATCTTTTATACACACAGGACACACCAATGAAAAAAGCCCGCTCATTTCTGAACGGGCTCATGCGAAGAATATGATGACTACGCCTATCGCCGCTTCGCCAGCGAACTAATGTCAGTTTTTGTGCCTTGACTGACTCTCAGCTTACCAACGCATTAACAATGACTTGCGCCGTACCTAGCAACGGCGCATCCCCTCTAAACGCCCCAATTACCTGCAACCCCACCGGCAACTCCCCTTCCCCACGCATCACCGGTACATTCACCTGCGGCAAGCCAAACGCGCCCCAGAACTTGATGAAGTCCGACGGGCCCGTGGTCGCCAACCCCACCGGCGCCAGCATCCCGCAGGAAACACTCAACATCGCATCAAACGGCTGGCAGATTTGCGCAAGCTGCGGGGCCAGTTGTACCAAGCGGGCCTTGGCTGCCGACTCCTGCTCCCAACTCGTCGTCTGGGCGCGCTCGATCATGGCCAACGTCGAGTCGCTGAGTAGTTCGGGATGAGACTGAAACTCCTTGGCCAATGAACGGGCACCTTCGCAATCGTTGATCAACTGGTGATCGTCGAATACCCCGTCGAACGCTTCAGGCAACACGACCTCACTGACAAGAGGCCCCAACCGTGCAACCGCTCGTTCAATAGCCTCGGCCACCAACGGCTGCACATCCGACCAGCGAGAGGTACGGCAGAAACCAAGCCGCAAGGGCCGACGCCCCGCCTCAACAGCCGGAAACCCAGGGATCAACACCCGCGCCACCCGCTCAAGATCACGCACCGAACGGCCATACCAACCCACGGTATCGAGGCTCGGCGCCAGGGGTTTCACGCCTTCTAGCGAGACCAGTCCAAACGACGGTTTGAAGGCATACAACCCGCAATAAGCGGCTGGCTTGAGCAGCGACCCAGCCGTCTGGGTACCCAACGCCAACGGGAAAAACCCGGCCGCCATCCCCGCCGCGGAACCCGCGCTGGAGCTAGCCGGCG